>NZ_CP009556.1:2402389-2702688 GCF_000959365.1 Burkholderia oklahomensis C6786 | reverse complement strand
TTGCGCGCGTGCTTCGGCGGCCTGGATGTCTTCCGGATAGTACGGGCTCGACACGCCCGGGTGATAGCCGGCCTTCTCGAGCTGGACCAGTTCCGCGCGCACTTGCGCACGGGTCAGCGACTGGTTGGATTGCGCGAACGCACCGAACGAAGCAGTAAGAGCGGAAGCGGCGACGACTGCATAAACGAGCGATTTCATGAGAACCTCCGAATGTTTTATTGACTTCGCTTTCGACACCATGTCTTAAGCGATTGGTTACATCGTAGTCTTCGGGTTCTTACGGGTAAACGCTGGCTTTAGCGAAATATCTTTTCAAAAAATGAAAAAATCCCGGTGGCAAGCGGCGGGGTGTCGCGGCGATAAAAAAAGCCGCCCGACCGCCGGACTGCAGCGGGCGAAGCGGCGAGCCTGGGCTTGGCGAAATGCTTCAGAGTGCGCGGAATGTCGCGTCGTAGCGCGATGGGCCGCGGCGCGAACCGGGCGGCCGCGTGTCGAGATAGCGCACGCCGGTCAGTTGTTCGGATTTCTCCCACAGGCGGGCGCCCACCTGCACGTCGCGCGCCTGGTGCGGGATGCGCGCATCGGCCGGATAGCCGCGCGTTTCGCACAGGCGCGCGGGGCCGATGTACGCGCCGCCCTCGACGTCGGCCGTCGTCGCCGCATGGATCGCGGGCAGTGCGCCGACCTCGGCCGGCTGCGCGACGAAGCGGTTCGACAGGCGCATCGCGAACGAGCCGAACGGCGAGTTTTCCATCGTCGGACCGGCGAATTGCAGGTTGGTGGCCGCATAGCCCGGATGCGCGGCGACGCTCAGGATCGACAGTCCCGCGTAATCGAAGCGGCGCTGCAGTTCGAGCGTGAACATCAGGTTGGCGAGTTTGCTGTCGCAATATGCGCGGTACTTGTTGTAGCCGTGCTCGGCGAGCATGTTGTCGAGGCGGATCTTGCCGAGCCGGTTGAAGCCGCTCGACATCGTCACGACGCGCGCGCGGTGCGACGCGCGCAGCGCGGGCAGCAACAGGCCCGTCAGCGCGAAGTGGCCGAGATGATTGGTCCCCATCTGCATTTCGAAGCCGTCGCGCGTGCGGCGCAGCGGCAGGAACATCACGCCCGCGTTGTTGCAGAGGATGTCGACACGGCCGTGGCGATCGGTGACGGCATCGGCAAAACGGCAGACGGAGGCGAGATCGGCGAGATCGAGCGACTCGACCTCGATGCGCGCGCGCGGGTAACGGGTGCGGATCGTGTGCGCGGCCAGTTCGCCCTTCGCCGAATCCCGGCACCCCATCACCACCTGCGCGCCCTTGGCGGCGAGCGTTTCCGCGATCTGCCAGCCGAGACCGCTGTTGGCTCCTGTGACAACCGCGACTTTTCCGCCTTGCGGCAGCACATGTTGCGCGCTCCATGCATGCATCTTCGTCTCCATCCGGTGGCGCGCCGTGGGGCGGCGCGTTCACGAGCCCGTTTTTTGCGTGAACGGGCCCTAGATCCGGTGCATCGGAGCAGCGGCGATTCCCTCGTCCGCGCCCCACACCGTTACATTGACTGATGTAACGGTAGTGACGCGAGCTGGCGAAAACAAGGGGCAAGCTAGAGACGTCGCTCTAACTATATATGGCGCGGCATCGGCCGCGCCGGCGGCGGGATCGCGGCGTTACTTGCCGCTCGTATGGCCGAGCACTTCGGCGGCGGAGATCATCGCGCCTGCGTTTGCGGGCGCCGGACGCTCGGCGGGGCGGAACACTTCGTCGCCGCGATGGATCACCTGGCGCGACAGCGCGCAGGTGCCGGTGCGTTGCGCGAAGCGGCGGCGCCAGCGTTGCTCGCCGTAGTGGCAGCGGCCGGGTTCGACCCATCGGACGACGAGCAGCGTGTCGGAGCGTTCGAGGATTTCGACGTGAACGTCAGCGGGATCGAGCACAGGCTGGGATTTGGAGGACTTCATTTTGCCGTTTCCTAAAGCTCGTGCGGTATCGGCCTAGGCAGTTATTGCAACTGCTTTCCGTCGATTCCGTAGCGATTTCCATTAGAGGGGTGCGCTAAATGTAAGCGCGCTCGCGCGGAAAAAACATCCTGTCTGGCTCAAATTACTTTTTGCCGATTTAGAAATAATCGATTTCCATTAGCAGACAAAAGTGGAGTGCCGAGTCGTTCACTCGAATGGTGCACGAATCGGATACGAAACGGCCCCCCGAACCCCGCTGTGGCGCGTCGCGAGCCGCGTCCGCCGTTCGCGGCCGGTTGCCGCGATGTGCGGACGTGCGGCGGCGGCGCGCGTCTTGTCGTGGTGTTTCACCGCGTGTCAAGGTTTGCCGCTTCAACGCAAAGGCGATTCGTGCGATTGTTTTGCCGCCGACGCGTCCGAGTGCGTTACGGTTAATCCTGCGTTCGATTCGACTGCATTGATCGTTGTGACGATGTTCGTTGTGAAAATTGCAAAGCTCTATTCGTTCAATGTGCAATGATTCCTCGGCGGGTTAGTCGGTTGCTTATTGCGCGATTACCGATTAGGCGCCGCGTTTCGACGACGGCGCAAAATCGTTTGCGCGATTCCGCGCAATGTCGGATTCGCTTCGTTGCCGAGAAACGGAGCGGGATGCGGCGCCGATGTTCTTGTCTCGTTCGGCGGATTCGAATTTGCCGGATCAATCGATCGATGAGCGGCGGGCGCGCAATCATGGTCGAGCGCGTGTCGCGTGTCGCGTGTCGCATGCGCGCGGCGATTGTCTTCGCGGAGCCATCGGATGCTCGGCGAGCGCGCTTCGTCGAGCACGCTCGACGGCAATGGCGATCGATGCATCGCTCAGCGCGCTCGTCGCTTGCCGAATCGCGTTCGATGCACCGCGCGCCCCGGACGCGGATCAAGCATCGTCCGGCGCTTCGTGCGGATCGACCATGCATCGCGTGTAGATCGACATGCCGCGCGGTTCATGCCGCGCGGCTCGCTACCGCCGGAGCGCGGCGTTCGCGGCGCATCGCCGTCGGGCGTCGCGCGTTTGAGAGCGCGTCGAACTTTCCTGCCGCCGCCGATGCGCTCGCGCGCGCATCCGCTTCGAATCAGAGAAACCGCTCGACGCGAAACGGCGCGACGTTCGCGGCGGTCGGCTCGCCGCACATCATTTCCGCGAGCAGGCGTCCCGTGATCGGACCGAGCGTGAGCCCGTGATGATTGTGTCCGAACGCGAACCACATTCCGCGGTGCCGCGGCGCGGCGCCGATCACCGGGCGCATGTCCGGCGTGCACGGCCGAAAGCCGAGCCACGGCGCGGGGTCGAGCCGCGGGCCGAGCCGGAACGCCGGCTGCGCGACGCGTTCCGCGCGCGCGAGCTGCACGCCCGTCGGCGGCAGCGTGCGCGCGGCGATCTCGACGCCCGTCGTGAGCCGCAGCCCGCCGCGCATCGGCGCGACGACGTAGCCGTGCTCGAGATCGACGACGGGCGCGGACAGCGGCGCGTCGTCGGGCGGCGCGTAATGCATGTGGTAGCCGCGCTTCTCGCGCAGCGGAATCCGGTAGCCGAACTTCGCGAACACCGCGTCGGACCACGGGCCGAGCGCGACGACGACCTCGCGCGCGGCCGCGATGCCGTCGGCCGTGCGCACGCGCCAGCCTTCGCCGCTCGATTCGATGCTCGCCGCATCGCCTTCGAGCAGCGCGCCGCCGTCGCGCTCGAAGAGCCGTGCGTACGCTTTGACGAGCGCGCCGGGATCGACGACGCTCTTCGGATCGAGCCAGTGCAGCGCGCCGCAGAAGCCCGGGCCGAGCGCGGGCTCTTGCGCGGCGAGCGCGGCCGCGTCCAGCGTCGCCACGCGCAGGCCGTGCCGGCTCGCGCTGCGCAGGGCGTCGCTCGTCGCATGCGCGAGGCGGGCAGGCGTGCGATACGCCTCGATCCAGCCGCACGCGCGCACGAGGTCGCCCGCGTTCGCGCGCGCGATCAGCGCATCGTGCTCGGCGACGCTGCGCTCGATGAGCGGCAGCATGTCGCGCGCGGCGGCCGCATGGCGGCGCGGCGCCGATTCCCACCAGAAGCGCGCGAGCCACGGCGCGAACGACGGTAGCGACGCGCGATGCCAATAGAGCTCGGTCGAGCGGTTCAGCGCGTAGCGCAGCAGCGCGAGCGGGCTGCGCGGAAACGCATACGGCGCGACCGACGAGCGCTCGATGAGCCCGGCGTTGCCGAAGCTCGTGCCGTCGCCGGGCGCGCCGCGATCGACGAGCGCGACCTGGCGGCCGCGATCCTGCAGGTGCAGCGCGGCCGATACGCCGACGATGCCTGCGCCGAGAACGATGACGTCGAAATCCATGAAGCGAGCGTAAGTGATGTGCAGCGCGAATGGCGGACGGATTCCCGCCAGATGAATGTCGCACGGACGTCGCACGACGAGCGAAGCGCGCGGCCGGCCGGCACGGAACGGCCGAAAACGGCGAGCCGATTCGACAGGCGATCGAAAGAAACGGCTGGCCGGCCGCGCGATCGCATTATTTCATCGAAATATCAAAACGCCTGCTATGGCCCCAACGCAGATGCCGCCATATGCGTGTTCGTGGGCGATCATTGCGTGGACGTCGTACCGGTTCGGGCAGCCGTGCGGTTGCACCTCGATCCGAATGGCGGGCCGCACGCCGTCGCCGCGACCGTCTCCGATTTCGCTCGGCGCACGCGACGGTGCAGTGCAGCGCCAGGTTAAGCGCCCGTATGTAAAGAGAAATTGCGCAGAATGATCGCGCGAAACGTGTCGCGAGCGTTGAATCGCACTGCGGTGCAACACGTCGAAATCGGGCGCAACCGGGGGCTCGAACGACCGGTTGGACTGCGTATTTTCCCTGATTCGTCAGCTATTTCTGGTCTGACGCATGAAAAACGATCCTATAATTTCGGCTGCCTTGCCAACGGCTGTCGGCAGATCCGTCCGACGAGCGGTTAGGTAAGCGGGGCAGGCGAATCGCTTGCGCAATATAAGACGCATCACGTTGTCTTTCCGAACCAAGGTCTCTGTCTTTCGCGACGGCGGCTGACACTGCCGGGCCCCGCAAGCGCCGTTCCATCTGCAGGTCCGTCTATCCGTCTCGGGCGTGCTCCAAGTCGTTTCGTCCACGGGTGTTGTTCGATTGCGCAAGTCATGCCGCCTTGCCCGTATGACTAAACATAATCGAGGAGCTCCTGATGATGCTGTCCCGTCTTTCGTCCATCTCTCTTGCCGCGATGCTCGCCGCCGCCGGCGCCGCCGCCCATGCGGAAACCGTGAAGATCGCCATTGCCGGCCCGATGAGCGGCTCGGTCGCTCAGTACGGCGACATGGTCAAGGCCGGCGCGCTGACGGCGATCGAGCAGATCAACGCAGCCGGCGGCGCGGGCGGCAACAAGCTCGAGGCGGTGATGATGGACGACGCGTGCGAGCCGAAGCAGGCGGTCGCGGTCGCGAACAAGATCGTCAGCCAGAAGATCAAGTACGTGATCGGCCACGTGTGCTCGGGCTCGACGATTCCGGCGTCCGACATCTACGAGAACGAAGGCATCGTGATGGTCACGCCGTCCGCGACCGCGCCGCAACTCACCGAAGGCAAGAAGCGCAAGTTCGTGTTCCGCACGATCGGCCGCGACGATCAGCAGGGTCCGGCCGCCGCGCAGTACATCATCAACAAGGTCAAGCCGAAGAAGGTCGCCGTGCTGCACGACAAGCAGTCGTACGGCCAGGGCATCGCATCGTCGGTGAAGAAGGATCTCGAAGCGGCGAAGATCCCCGTCGTGCTGTTCGAAGGCATCAACGCGGGCGATTCGGACTACTCGGCGACCATCACGAAGCTGAAGTCGCAAGGCGTCGACTTCGTCTACTTCGGCGGCTATCACCCGGAAATGGGCCTGCTGCTGCGCCAGGCGCGCGAGCAGGGCGTGAAGGCCGCGTTCATGGGACCGGAAGGCGTCGGCAACAAGGACGTGACCGCGATCGCGGGCCCCGCGTCCGAAGGCATGCTCGTCACGCTGCCCGCCGATTTCACCGCCGATCCGGCCAACGCGGCCCTCGTGAAGGCGTTCGCCGACAAGAAGCGCGATCCGAACGGCCCGTTCCAGATGCCCGCGTATTCGGCGGTGAAGATCATCGCCGATTCGATCGCGGGCGCGAAGACCGCCGATCCGACGAAGGTCGCCGCGTACATGCACCAGCACGGCTTCGACACGCCGATCGGCAAGGTGTCGTACGACGCGCAGGGCGACCTGAAGGCGTTCAAGTTCGTCGTCTACAAGTGGCACAAGGACGCGACCAAGACGGCCGCCAACTAATCGGAGTATCTGCCCGCCCATCCGCCCCGCCGCACGTCCGAGCGGGGCGGGTCGCATTGGCCCGGCGCAGCCGCGCGAGCAGCGGGCCGCGGCGCGGCGGGCGTGTCGAGATCGGACGCCCGTGCGCGGCGCGCGCCGCCGCTTTCACGAGCGGCGCCGCACGCACGCGCGTCGGCGCGAACGGGAGCTGCCCGCATGAATGAATTCTTTCCGCAATTCGCCCAGCAACTGGTCAACGGCCTCACGCTGGGCGCGATCTATGCGTTGATCGCCATCGGCTATTCGATGGTCTACGGGATCATCGGCATGATCAACTTCGCCCACGGCGAGATCTACATGATCGGCGCGTACGTGGGCCTCGTCACCCTCACCGCGATCGGCGTGTCCGCCGGCTATCCGCTGCCGCTCGTGCTCGGCGCGGCGCTCATCGTGTCGGTTGTCGTCACCGGGCTCTACGGGTTCGCGGTCGAGCGCGTCGCGTACCGGCCGCTGCGCGGCGGTCCGCGGCTCGTGCCGCTCATCTCCGCGATCGGCATGTCGATCTTTCTGCAGAACTACGTGCAGATCGGCCAGGGCGCGCGCGACATGTCGGTGCCCGTGCTGATTTCCGGCGCGTTCGACATCCATGTCGGCGGCGACTTCGACGTGACGGTGCCGTATGCGCGTCTTCTGATCGTCTGCGTGACGATCGTGCTGATGATCGCGCTCACGCTGTTCATCTCGCATTCGCGGATGGGCCGCGCATGCCGCGCGTGCGCCGAGGACATGCGGATGGCGAACCTGCTCGGCATCGACACGAACCGAGTGATCTCGTTCACGTTCGTGCTGGGCGCGATGCTCGCCGCGGTGGGCGGCGTGCTGATCGGGCTCACGATCGGCAAGCTCAATCCGTATATCGGCTTCGTCGCGGGCATCAAGGCGTTCACGGCCGCGGTGCTGGGCGGCATCGGCAGCATTCCCGGCGCGATGCTGGGCGGCGTGCTGCTCGGTCTCGCGGAGACCTTCGCGTCCGGCTACATGCCCGCCGAGTACAAGGACGTGGTGGCCTTCGGCCTCCTCGTGCTGATCCTGTTGTTCCGCCCGACGGGCCTGCTCGGCAAGTCGGACATCGAAAAAGTGTGAGGCCGCCCATGAATCAAGCGATGACTTCCGTCCGCGCGCCGGCCGGCGCGCCGGCCGTCCAGTCGCTCAGGCACGCGGTGACGGCCGCCGTGCTGACGGCGATCCTCACGGTGCCGATCCTCGGCCTCCAGTTGAAGCTCGACGGCTATCAGGTCGTGCTCGAAGCGCACTGGCGGCCGGTCTGGATCGCGGTCGCCGCCGTGTTCCTGTTCCAGTTGTTCAAGCCCGCGCTGCTGCGCGCGAAGGCTGCGGTGCGCCTGCCTGCGGCGGCGCCGCTCGGCGCGCGGCAGCAGCGCGCGATCGTCTGGGCGCTCGTCGCGATCGGCTTCGTGTGGCCGTTCTTCGGCTCGCGCGGCGCGGTCGACGTCGCGACGCTCGCGCTCATCTACGTGATTCTCGGCCTCGGCCTGAACATCGTCGTCGGCTTCGCCGGGCTGCTCGATCTCGGCTATGTCGGCTTCTATGCGGTCGGCGGCTACACGTATGCGCTCCTCAACCAGTACTTCGGGCTGACGTTCTGGGAATGCCTGCCGCTCGCCGCGCTCGCGTCGGCGACGTTCGGCTTCCTGCTCGGCTTCCCGGTGCTGCGGCTGCGCGGCGACTATCTCGCGATCGTCACGCTCGGCTTCGGCGAGATCATCCGTCTGCTCGCGAACAACCTGACGAGCGTCACGGGCGGCCCGGACGGCATCTCCGGCATTCCGAAGCCGACCGTGTTCGGCTTCGAGATGGCGAGAAGCGCGAGCGTCGAAGGCGCGAAGACGTTCCACGAGCTGATCGGGCTCGAGTACAGCGGCGAGCACGTCGTGATCTTCCTGTACCTGATCGCGCTCGTGCTCGTCTGCTTCACGCTGTTCGTGACGAGCCGGCTCATCAGGATGCCGATGGGCCGCGCGTGGGAAGCGCTGCGCGACGACGAGATCGCGTGCCGCTCGCTCGGGCTCAACCCGACGCGCATCAAGCTTTCGGCGTTCACGCTCGGCGCGTCGTTCGCCGGCATCGGCGGCGCGTTCTTCGCCGCGCGCCAGGGGCTCGTGAATCCCGAGTCGTTCACGTTCATCGAATCCGCGCTGATTCTCGCGATCGTCGTGCTGGGCGGAATGGGTTCGCAGCTCGGCGTGATCCTCGCGGCGATCCTGTTGACCTTGCTGCCCGAAATCGCGCGCGGCTTCGCCGAGTACCGGATGCTGATGTTCGGTCTCGTGATGGTGTTGATGATGATGTGGCGTCCGCAGGGCCTGCTGCCCGCGAGCCGTCCCCACGTGGAGCTGCCGCAATGAGCGCGACGACGGAAATGCTGAAGGTGGCCGCGCTGCAGATGCGCTTCGGCGGCCTGCTCGCGGTGGACGGGATCGATTTCGACGTGCGCCGCGACGAGGTGTTCGCGATCATCGGTCCGAACGGCGCGGGCAAGACGACGGTGTTCAACTGCATCGGCGGGTTCTATCGGCCGACGTCGGGCAGCGTCGTGCTCGACGGCCACGCGATCGGAGGGCTGATGAGCCATCAGGTCGCGCGCAAAGGGCTCGTGCGGACGTTCCAGAACATTCGGCTCTTCAAGTCGCTGACGGTCGTCGAGAATCTGCTCGTCGCCCAGCACCGGCAGGTGAAGTCGGGGCTCCTGCACGGCCTCTTCGCGACGCCGGCGTATCGCCGCGCGGAGCGGGAAGCGCTCGAGCGCGCGGCGGTGTGGCTCGATCGGATGAGTCTGACGGCGGTCGCGAACCGGCCCGCGGGCACGCTTTCGTACGGGCACCAGCGCCGCCTCGAGATCGCGCGCTGCATGATCACGAACCCGCGCCTTCTGATGCTCGACGAGCCGGCGGCGGGCCTCAATCCGCAGGAGAAGGTCGAACTGCAGCATCTGATCGACCGGCTGCGCCGCGAGTTCGGCGTCGCGGTGCTGCTGATCGAGCACGACATGAGTCTCGTGATGGGGGTCTCGGATCGCATTCTGGTGATGGAGCACGGCCGGCCGATCACGATCGGCAAGCCCGACGAAGTGCGCAACGATCCGCGCGTGATCAAGGCCTATCTGGGAGAGGAGTGATGCTGAAGCTGGAGAAGGTCCACACGCATTACGGCGCGATCGAGGCGCTGTCGGGCGTGTCGATCGAAGTGAAGAAGGGCGAGATCGTCACGCTGATCGGCAGCAACGGCGCGGGCAAGACGACGCTGATGATGACCGTGTGCGGCACGCCGCGCGCGTCGAGCGGGCGTGTGCTGTTCGAAGGCGGCGACATCACCTCGATGCCGACGCACGACATCATGCGCCAGGGGCTCGCGATTTCGCCGGAAGGGCGCCGCGTGTTCCCGAGCCTGACCGTGCTCGAGAATCTGAAGATGGGCGGCTTCTTCGCGAGCCGCCATGAGATCGACGAAGGCGTCGAGCACGTGTATCGCCTGTTTCCGCGACTGAAGGAGCGATCGGCGCAGCGGGCGGGCACGATGTCGGGCGGCGAGCAGCAGATGCTCGCGATCGGCCGCGCGCTGATGAGCCGGCCGCGCCTCTTGCTGCTCGACGAGCCGACGCTCGGCCTCGCGCCGCTCGTGATCGCGCAGATCTTCGACATCATCCGGACGATTCGCGACGAAGGCGTCACGGTGTTCCTCGTCGAGCAGAACGCGCACAAGGCGCTGCAGGTCGCCGATCGCGGCTATGTGCTCGAAACCGGGCGGGTCGTGCTCGCCGACACCGGCGCGAACCTGCTGGCGAACGACCGGATCAGGAGCGCGTATCTCGGTGGGTAACGCGGCGGTTCGGCGGGCGTGACGCCCGCGAACGAAAGACGGACGAACGCGCATCGCCGAAAAACAGAATATTGCGCGTTCGTTCGCATTTGCCGAGTCATGCAAATGTGCTTCAGCCTACATAACTCGCCATTCATGCGAGTTCATGCAATTTCCGTATTCGTTTTTTCGAATGGCATTTTATCGGGCTGCATGAAAATTCAATGGATATCGTGTCGCTCCTGCTTCATCCGCAATCGCGCCGACACGGTGGGCGCCGTGTGCTTTGCTGAGGATTCGGCGGCAAGTCACGGAGAACGCTGGATTTTTCGGTGTCGGCGGCCGCTGGCGATGGGCTCGTTCGAGCGAAGCCGTCCTGCCTCGATATCGTTTGGATTCCTCCTTGATAGCTCCGCTCGGCCAGGGAAAATTCCTGGGCGCTTCATCGAAATAATCCGCCTTTTAATATACATTTGGCAGGTCAATATCGATAAATCGATGCGATAAATGTGTACGCCAATCTATCCGGCTTATCGTTCGCAAGGTTTACTTTTACAAAAAAGTCACTATGCTTCCCCGAGCGTAAGAACTTTGTCGGCTTGGTCAAGCTGCTAAGGAATGCGAATTGAGCTGCCAAGGTTCACCGTGGGATCGCTGCGGCCATGTCGATCGACGACGCCGCATCGGAGCGCAGTCGATCCTGTCCGTCGAAGCGATGACGTTCACTGATGAGGGAGGCGTTCTTATGAACCCGATGGTCTGGCGTAGTGCATCCGATTCGATCAAGCTTTTCATTGCCGCACCGCTGATGGCGGCCGGCCTGTCCGGCGCCGCGCTTGCGGCGCCCGTCGATGCACCAGACCTGCAGCGTGCAGTCAAACAGGCATTCTCGTCGCGGCTCAGCAAGCAGGGGCCGGCGGCGCCGGCAGCGCGCGACGACGTGGTCGAATCGATCAAGTCGGATCCGGAAACCGGATGGGTGCTCGGCACCGTGACGCAAGTCGTCCCGGACGGCGCGCCGGCCTATCCCGTCACGAAGCTCTTTCTCGCGCAGCATGCGAAAGAAGGGTGGGTCGTCGGCATCGAAGGCAGCGACGCGTTCTATGCGCTTGCCGCCGCGGCGCCGGCGAAACTGCTCGCCCGCGAGGAACGGGCCCACCTGAGCGCGGGCCGCGCGCAGGCCGCGCCGGGGCAGACCGGTCTCGCTCTGCCGTGGCAGCAAGGCACCGCGTGGTACTGGACGGGCGGCGCGCACGGCTGGAGCGGCGACAGCCGTCCGTTCAATTCGCTCGATTTCTCCGGCGGCAACGGCCAGGTGCTCGCCGCCCGCGACGGCGTTCTCTACAAGAGCTGCGAGCGCAACGGCAGCGCGATCGTCAAGCTCGTCCACGACAACGGCTATGCGACTACGTATTACCACATGGTCCAGCTGACTCAGGCCGGCAGCGGCACGCGCGTGCGCCAGGGCGAGTACCTCGGCCGGATCGGCAACGCGCTGCCGTGCGGCGGCCAGACGACGGGCGCGCACGTGCATTTCGCGCTGAGCCAGGGCGGCAGCGACGTGCCGGTGAACGGCAAGACGATCGGCGGCTGGCAGTTCTTCGAAGGCGGCAACGCGTATTCGGGCTATGCGATCCGCAATCAGCGCCGGGTGTCCGTGCAGGCGTCCCTCACCAATTATGGTTCGGAAGCCAGCGGCGGGCCGGTCGAGCCGTCGCCGCCCGCGAAGGCGACCGTGCAGGCGCCGGGGCCCGTGAACCTGCGCAGCGCGCCGTCGCTGTCCGCATCGGTCGTCGGCACGGTGGCGAACGGCGCGACGGTCCAGCTCGCGTGCTACGTATACGGCGATACGGTGCAGGGCAACTGGGGTGCGACGCGGCTCTGGTACCGGCTCGGCTCGAATCAGTGGGTGTCGGACGGATTCGTCAATACCGGGAGCAACGATCCGGTCGTGTCGGCTTGCGTCAATTGATGCCGTCGTCCTCGTGCTGCCGCGTGCGTGCCGGTCTCGGGCGTGGTCCGCACGATTCGCGAAGCGCGTATCGCGGTATCGCGCGTTGAGCGAAGCGCGCACGATGCACGGCGCGATCGCGCGTCGCATCGATGTGATCGAAACCGGCCGGGCCGGCGCGCGAGCGTCCGGCATCGGCCATGCGACGACCGCCCGGGCCGGACATTGCCCGGCCTTTTTTGCGCGGCTCGCGGCGCGTTGCGCGCGGGCCGCGTTCGTGCGGATCAGCGCGACGCCGACGGAATCGACGCGACCTTGCGCAGGTTGTCGGCGATGTCGCACAGTTCGATCGCCGCCTGCATACCCGACAGCTTGAGGTTCGTCTCCTGATACTCGCGTTCCGGCTCCGAGTCCGCGACGATTCCGCAGCCCGCGAACAGCCGGCACGCGCGTCCGGCGATCAGCGCCGAACGCAGCGCGACGACGAAGTCGCCGTTGCCGTGCGCGTCGATCCAGCCGATCGGCCCCGCGTACCAGCCGCGGTCGAAGCCTTCGTGCGCGCGGATGTGTTCGAGCGCGATGGCGCGAGGATGGCCCGCGACGGCGGGCGTCGGGTGCAGCGCCGCGACGACTTGCAACAGCGTCGCGTCCGCGTTCAGCGTCGCGCCGATCGGCGTGCTGAGGTGCTGCAGGCGCGGCAACCGCTGCAGCGACGGCTGCGCCGGCACATCGATCGTGCGTGACAGCGGCGCGAGCGCGCCGCGGATCGCGTCGACGACGAGCGCATGCTCGAGCCGCTCCTTGGCGGACGCCATCAATTCCGCGCCGAGCGCGCGGTCGCTGTCGGGATCGGCGCCGCGCCGGATCGTGCCGGCGAGCGCGTGCGTCTGCGCCTTGCCGTCCGCGACCCGCGCGAGACGCTCCGGCGTCGCGCCGACGAAGCAGCCGTCCCCGTTGCGGATCGCGAACAGATGCGCGTGCGCGTCGCGTCGCCTGAGCCGCCGCAGCAGCGCCCCGATCGCGACGGGCTGCGCATACTGTTGCTGCACGTCGCGCGCGAGCACGACCTTGCTGAGTTCGTCGCGGCGAATCGCAGCGACCGCGCGCCGCACCTTGCCCTGCCATTCGCCGGCCTGCAACGCCTGTGTGCGCAGCAGATGCGGCGCGTCGTCGTCGGGGGCGGGCGCGAGCGTCGCGAGCATGTCGAGCCGGGCGATGCGTTCGCGCGCGAGCGCGGCGGGATCGTCGTGCGCGGCGACGACATGCTGGCAGACCGCCCAGTACGCATCGCCTTCGCGGACGATCATCACTTTCGCGAGCATCATGCTCGCGTCGGCGAACGACTGCCAGTGCGCCTGCCGCGGTCCGTGCGGATCGAAGCGGAAGCCGCCGCCGATGCGCGGCGGCTGCGGCCCGGCGATGACCGCCGTGCGGCCGAGCGCGCGCCAGCGTGCGTCGAGTTGCGCGAAGCGCGCGTCGCCCGTCGCGCTCAGCTCGAATGCGCGGTCCCAGCCGAACAGCGCGACGGACGGATCGCCGGTTTCGTGAAAGAACCACGGGGTGATCGCGTCGTCCCAGCTCGCGATCAGGTCGAACAGGTTCAACGGCCGCAGCGGAAACGACGCCGACGCGAGCACGGGCTCGCCCGTCTCGGCCGCCTGGCGCGCCGCGCGCGCGAACGTGTCGCGCAGCACGGAAAGGCGGGCGCTCATGCGAGCCCCCGTTGTCGACGCCAGTGCCGGGTTTGCTGTTCGATGTACCACGCGATGATCTGTGCGTACAACGTCTCGACGAATGCGCCGTCGAGCCCGGCCTGCTCGGCCCAGCGGCGCCTGTCGGGCAGCATCGTCGCGACCCGTTCCGGGGCCGCGATGCTCTCCTGGTTCGGCTTGAATCGCGATGCGGCTTTCACGTACTGCATGCGCGCGCCGAGCGTCTCGATGATGTCGGCGTCGAGGCGGTCGATGGCTTCGCGGATGTCGGTGAGACCCGTGCAATCGTCGGGTGTCTTCATGGGTGTTCCTTGTGCGGGCGGAGGGAGTGGTCGATCTGCTCGACGAGATGTGCGATCAGCGCCGGGTACTGGCGACGCAGATAGAAATGGTCGCCGTCGAACGCCGTCACGCGGATCGGCCGCGATGCGACGTCCTGCCATGCGTGCGCTTCGTCGCGATCGAGCTCGGGATCGGCGAGCGGCAGCATCACGCCGAGCGGCGCGCCGAGCATCGGCGGCCGTTCGCGCCGGTACGTCTCGATGGCGCGATAGTCGTCACGGATCATCGGCAGGTAGATCGCGCGCATTTCCGGGTCGGCGAGCAGCGCGGCATGCTCGCCGGAGAGTCGCTCGACGTCGTCGAGCAGCGCTTCGTCGGATTGCAGATGCAGATTCGATTCGCGTTGCCGGTGCGGCGGCGGAAGCGCGGACACCGCGACATGGAGCGGCGCCGCGCCATGCCGTTCGAGGCGCAGCGCGACTTCATACGCAAGCGCCGCGCCGAGGCTGTGGCCGAACAGCACGAGCGGCTTGTGCGCGTAATGACGCAGCGCATCGGCGACCGGCTCCGCAAGCGCGTCGATCGAGCGCGCGCAGGGTTCGCCGAAGCGGTCTTCGCGGCCCGGATACTGGAGCGCGAGCAGATCGAGATCCCAGGGCAGCGCGTCGCTCCAGCTGCGAAAGAAGCTGGCGGTGCCGCCCGCGTGCGGGAAGCAGACGAGCTGCGCGCGCGGGCAGGGCGACAGCCGCAGTTCGCGGACCCAGCCGGCGGGCGGACGAAGCGCGCTCATGCGCTCGCCGCCGCCAGTTGACGGCGCAGCAGGTCGCGCAGCGATTTCTTGCTGGTCTTGCCGATGCCGGTTTCCGGAAAGCGCGGCACGAATTCGATGCGATCGGGGATCTTGAACGCCGCGAGCCCCTGGTCTCGCAGATGCCGCTTCAGCGCGAGCGACGCCGGAGCGGCTCGCGCACGCTTGCGCTCGAAGAGGCCCGCGCGGCGGGCGATCGCGACATGGCCGAGCAACTGCAAGTGTTCGCCGCGCATCAGGGGCTGCTGCGTTTTGCCGGACACGACGGCGACGTGCGCGCGGCGCTGCAGCGGGCGCTCGACGAACGGCATCGCGGCACGCGGGCGCTGATGAGGCGTTCGCTGCCGATCGAGCTCGGGTTCGCGGGCGCCGTGCAGGCGGTGTTCGTCGCGATGCTGCTGGGCGGCGCGTGGGCGGTCGCAGCCGGCCGGCTCGACGCGGCCACCGTGGTCGCGGTGCTCGTGCTGCTCGTGCTGCTCGTGCTGCTCGTGCTGCTCGTGCTGCTCGTGCTGCTCGTGCGCTTCATCGAGCCGCTCGCGCAGCTGACGCAGCTCGATCAGGCGCTGCGCGGCGGCTGGCGCGCGCTCGACACCGTGCTGACGGTGTTGCACGCGCCGCGCTTCGAAAGCCCCGAGCGCGGCCTGCAACCGCAGGACGCCGGCATCGAGGCGGTGCGAGTCGGCTATCGGTCGAATACGGGCGCGACGTTGCTCGAGAACGTCGATCTGCGCTGTCCGGCGGGGGGCTTCGTCGCGATCGTCGGGCCGACGGGGGCGGGCAAGAGCACGCTGCTCGGCCTGCTTGCGCGGCTCGACGATCCGTCCGACGGGCGCGTGCTGTTCGGCCAGGTCGATCTTCGGCGGTTGAGCGAGACGGCGCTCGCCGCCGCGCGCAATCTGGTGTTCCAGGACAACGGCCTGTTTCGCGGCAGCCTCGCGTGGAATATGCGCATGAGCTGTCCGAATGCGACCGATGCGGAGCTGAACGCCGCGCTGGAGGCGGTCGGGCTGGCGCGCGATGTCGAGCGTCTGCCGCGAGGACTCGATACCGACGTGGGGCCGGGCGGCCAGTTGCTGTCGGGCGGGCAGCGCCAGCGCGCGTGCCTTGCGCGCGGGCTGCTCGCGAAGGCGCCGCTGCTGCTGCTCGACGAACCGACCGCGAGTCTCGACGAACTGAGCGCGCGGCGTGTGCGGGACAGCCTCGTCGCGATGCGCGGCCGACGCACGCGCATCGTCGTCACGCACCATCCGGCGCTCGCGCGCGCCGCCGACGAAATCGTCGTGCTCGAAGCGGGCCGCGTGCGGGCGCGGGGCACGCACGCGCAGCTCGTCGCGACCGACGCATGGTATGGAGAGTTCGCCCGTGCCGAGCATGAGCGGGCGGCGCCGCAAGGCGCGGCCGTCGCAGCCGGCCGGTCCGCGCTGGAGTCTTGAACGCGCGTGCCGGGCATCGATAGAGAAAGGCCGGCAATCGAAAAAAGGTTCGCCTCTTACAATTGATAATGAGAATGATTATCAAGTGCGGGGGCGTTCATGCAGTACGAGGTGGCAGGACCTGAGAGATCACGGCGCGCAGTCGCGCCGGCCAAGCGTTTCGCGGGCGGACGGTGGCGTTCGTCGCTCTGTCTGGGCATGCTGATCGCGGCCCACCCCGGAGCGGCGGCGCTCGCCGACACGCCGGCGAAGGATGACGCGCAAAAGAAAACGAATGTACAAGCGCGAACCGCCGGGGCGCAGCCGGCCGGCGCCGAGTTGAAGGCGATTTCGGTAAGCGCGCCGAAGGATGCGGCGGACGATTCGGCGATCGCGACCGTTGGCAAGATGCCGCTCGCGCTGCGGGAGATCCCGCAATCGGTCAGCGTGACGACGCGCGAGCGGATGGAACAGCAAAACCTGTTCAGCCTCGACGAAGTGATGCAGCAATCGGCTGGCGTGACCGTGCAGCCCTACGTGCTGTTGACGACAGCGTACTTCGTGCGCGGCTTCAAGGTCGATTCGTTCGAGCTGGACGGCGTGCCGGTCGTGCTCGGCGACATGGCGAGCGCGCCGCAGGACATGTCGGTCTACGAGCGGGTGGAGATCCTGCGCGGCGCGAACGGCTTGCTGCACGGGGCGGGCAATCCGGCCGCGACCGTCAACCTGGTGCGCAAGCGGCCGCAATACCAGTTTGCCGCGAGCGCGGCGGCGAGCGTCGGCAGTTGGGGGCGCTATCGCGCGGAGGCCGACATCGGCGGGCCGCTCAATCCGACGGGCACGGTGCGGGGGCGGCTCGTCGCCGCTTACGAGAATCGCCACTTCTTCTACGACCGAGCAAAGCAGAATACGCGCTCGATCTACGGCATCACCGAAATCGACGTGACGCGCGACACGCTGCTCACGCTGGGCGCGCAATACCAGTCGGTCGCGTCGGTGCCCGACATGTCCGGCGTGCCGATGGCGCGCGACGGCGCGAGCCTCGGCCTGCCGCGATCGACCTTTCTCGACGTCGGATGGGGGCATTTCGACTGGGATACGACGCGCGCGTTCGGCTCGGTCGAGCAGAAGCTCGGCGGCGGCTGGAAGGCGAAGCTGAGCGGCGAGTATCAAGCGGTGCGCTCGGACCTGAAATACGCGGGCTCGTTCGGCGCGATCGATCCGGCGACGGGCGCGGGCGGCATGCTGACGGGCGGCGCGTACCAGTTCAGCAGTTACAGCCGCAGCGTCGATGCGAACGTGCAGGGGCCGGTGCGCGCCTTCGGGCTCACGCACGAACTGCTGCTCGGGATGACCTACGCGAACAGCAGCAGCGGGCAGTTGAGCGCGCCGTTGCTGGCGGGCCCCGGCACCCCGGTGAACGTGTACCGCTGGAATCCGGACAGCGTGCCGGAGCCGGGCATCGGGCCGTACCGGCAGTCGCAGCAAAACGACATCTCGCAAAAGGGCATCTACGGTCTTAGCCGCATCAAGCTCGCGCAACCGGTCACGCTCGTGCTGGGCGGGCGCGTCAGTTGGTGGAGCCAGGACAGCCTCGGCGCGCACTACAACACCGGTCGCCAGTTCACGCCGTACGGCGGACTGATCTGGGATTTCGCGCGCGACTGGTCGTGGTATGCGAGCTATGCGGAAGTGTTCCAGCCGCAGACCAAGCCGACCTGGGGCGGCGGCATCCTGACGCCGGTGAAAGGCCGCACCTACGAGACGGGCATCAAGGGGGAACTGGCCGGCGGCAAGCTGAACGTGTCGCTCGCGGCGTTTCGCATCGATCTCGACAACAGCCCGCAGGTCGACGCCGCGCATCCGTGCGCGGGACAGAACTGTTACTACGTCAACGGCGGCAGCGTGCGCAGCCAGGGTTTCGAATTCGAGGCGAACGGGCGCATCACGCCGTGGTGGAGCGTATGGGCGAGCTATACGTTCGACACGATGCGCTACGCGCAGAACCTCGACAGCAGCCAGTTCGCGCCGCTCCTGAATCCGCGCCATCTGTTCCGGCTGTGGACCCACTACGACCTGCCTTGGCAGGAGCGCCGCTGGAGCATCGGCGGCGGCGTGCAGGTGCAGAGCGATTTTTCGGCGGTGTCGAACGGCGTCACGATGCGCCAGGGCGGCTACGCGCTCGCGAGCGTGCGGCTCGGCTATCGCCACGACAGGCACTGGAGCGCCGCGCTCAACGTCAATAACCTGTTCGATCGCACGTATTACCAGAGCCTGAGCCAACTCGGCTGGAACAACCGCTATGGGGAGCCGCGCAACGTGATGCTGACCGTGCGCGGGCAATTCTGATGGCGGGTGGCTGGCCCGCACGGGCGGCCGTTGCGGTCGGCGGCGCATCAGCGGGCGCGATCGAGCTGGCGGTGACGCTCGCGCGCCACTATCCGGCGGATGGACTGAACCGGCTTTATGCGGCAGTGCTGCTGGCGCTCGCCGCGGGCGTCGCCGTGCTGCTGTGGGCGCTCGTCGCGTCCGGCTGGCGGCAGACCGTCCGGCGCGCGTTCGCGTGGCTCGTTGTGCTGACGCCGTGCGTCTGGTACTGGGGAGGGCGCTGACATGGACGCCTCGTCGCGATCGCGCTGGCGCGCCGTCCATCGCGGTGCGGGCGCGCTGTTCGGCGTCGTGCTGTTCGTGATTCTGTTCAGCGGCACCTGGAGTCTCGCGCAGGAATCGATGCAGGGCTGGTGGCGGCCGCCGGCGCTCGCCGTCGCGGGCCCGCCGCTGCCGCTCGAGCGGCTCGTCGCGCGCGCGTCGGCGCTCGGTTTCCCGCTGCGCGATGCGCGCATCGTGCTGCCGCAGCCCGCCGATCCGGCGATCCGGTTCTGCTCGGCACGGCAGGCGTGCACGCTGGCGCTGAATACGGCGACGGGCGAGCCGCTCGTGGAGCCGGCGCGGGCCGCATGGCTCGTCACGCTGCACAAGACGATGTTCGCCGGCTTTCCCGGCCGGATCTTCGTGAGCTTGTGGGGCGTCGCGCTGCTGGTGCTGATCGTCGCAGGCCTCGTTTTGCACCGGCGTCGCTGGCCCGACGCGGCGCGGGTGCGGCGCGGCAAGGGGCTGCGCGTCGCGCTGTTCGACCTGCACGGATTGATCGGCCTCTGGGGCGCGCCGTGGCTCGTGCTGTTCGCGTTCACCGGCGCGTTGTCCGGGCTCGGCGCACTCGGCACCGTGTCGCTCGCGGCGGCCGCGTTTCCGGGGCAGCCGCAACGGGCGCTCGCGGAGCTGATGGGCGCGCCGCCGCCCGCCGCGGCAGGCGAGCCGTGGTCGCGCGCGCCGGATCTCGACGCGCTGCTCAGACGCGACGCCGCGCGCGTGCCGGATTTCCGTCCCGAAGTCGTCGCGCTGCATCACTGGGGCGACGCGCATGCGAGCGTCGAGATCGCCGGCACGATGGCCGGTCTGCCGAGCCCCGCGCTGTTCGAGCGCCATCTGTATCGCGCGGCCGACGGGCAATGGCTCGCGGACGCCACGTCGCGCGGCCGCGGCATCTGGCTGCGCGCGTTCATCGCCGTGCAGCCGCTGCATTTCGCGCGATACGGCTGGACCGAAGCGGCGGGCGGCGGACTGCGCGCGCTTCACTTCCTGATGGGGTTGTGCGCGTGCGTGCTGTGCGTGACGGGACTCTATCTGTGGATCGAGCGTCGGCAGACGCAAGGCGACCGTCTGGCGCGCGCACTGGCGGCGCTCGGCGTCGGCGTTTGCGGCGGACTCGTGTTGGCGGGCGGCGTGCCGCTGTTCGCCGGGCGCGTGCTGCCGCCGGGCGCGCGCATCGATCATGCGCTGGAGACGCTGTTCTGGTCGATCTGGATCGGCAGCGTCGCGCTCGCGGCGTGCGTGCGGGATCGCGCGGCGCTGCTGCGCGGCCTGCTGCGCGCGGCGGGCGCGGCGTATCTGCTCGCCGGCGCGGCGCATCTGTCGATCGCGCTGGTCGAAGCCGGCGCGCCGGCCTACTGGCACATCGACGCGTTGCTCGCGGGCCTCGGCGCGCTGCTGATGCGCGCGGCGCAGCGTCCTCGTCGCGGTGTGCCGCAATCCGCCGGCCTGCCGGCCGGCCCGGAACCTCTTTAACGCTACTGGAGAAATCGATGCGCGATTTGCCCGAACATCGCCGCCTCGTGATCACGATCACGCTGCTTTATCTGTCGCAAGGCATTCCGATTGGCATCGCCATGGACGCGATGCCGACCTTGTTGCGCCACGACGGCGCACCGTTGCATGCGCTCGCGTTCCTGCCGCTCGTCGGGCTGCCGTGGGTCGTCAAGTTCTTGTGGGCGCCGGTCGTCGACAACCGCTGGTCGGCGCGGATCGGCCGCCGCCGCAGCTGGATGCTGCCGATGCAATGCATCGTCGTGCTGTGTCTCGCGAGCCTCGCGCAAGTCGGGATGACGGTCGCGACGGCGGGCTGGGCGGTCGCGCTGCTCGCCGTCGCGTCGCTCGCGAGCGCCACGCAGGACATCGCGAGCGACGGAATGGCCGCCGCGCATTTTCACGGCGCCGCGCTCGCGAAAATCAACGCGATCCAGATCGCGGGCGTGATGATCGGCTTCTTCGGCGGCGGCGCGGGGGCGCTCACGCTGATCGGTCTGTTCGGGCAGCGGGCCGCGTTCCTCGCGCTCGCGGCCGTGCCGCTCGCGAGCCTCGCGTGCGTGCTGTGGCTGTTGCCGCGCGACGCCGGGCGGGCGCGCGCGACGCCCGCCCGGCAGGCGAGCCTCGTGCGCTTCGCGAAGCGGCCGTTGTCGATGTCGCTGCTGTCGATGTCGCTGCTGTCGGCGATGACGGCCGTGTCCGGATTCGGGCTGTCGAAGCTGTTCCTCAACGATGCCGGCTGGACGCTCGATGCGATCGGGCGGCTCGGCATGGCGGGCGGCATCGTGACCGTCGTGCTCGGTTGCGGCGGCGGCGCGTGGCTCGTCCGGCAACTCGGCTTGTGGCGCGCGTTCACGGTCGGCGTGGGCTGCGCGGGCGCCGGCGCGCTGTTGTGGTTCGCGCAGGCGAACGGCTGGCTCGCCGCCGCGCCGCAATGGGTGTGGCTGTGCACGGTGCTCGGCTCGCTCTCGACCGGCGTCACGTCGGTGTCGATCATGACGGCCGGCATGCGTTTCGCGGGCGACAGCGATCAGGCGGGCACCGACGTCACCGCGGTGCAGAGCACGCGCGATCTCGGCGAACTGATCGCATCGTCGATGATGCTGACGCTGACGGCGAAGGTCGGCTATACCGGCGGGTTTCTCGCCGGGGCGGCGCTTGCCGTGCTGGCGGCGCTGATTGCGGCTCGCCTGCGGCGGCAGGAGTCGGCGCGCGCGCGCTGGCCGGCGGGCGATGCGATGGCGTGACGCCCGGCTCGTTGCCGTTTTCCGTGATTCGGCCGGCTACCGGGCGATGCGGATGCCGGGCGGCGCGCGCGGCGCATGGGCGGTGCGGGCGGCATGCGCGATCGGTTGCGGGCGTTTGCGCGGCGACGGCCGCGCGCGTTCGCTCATTCGGCGTGCGGCACCTCGATGACGAGGTCGGATTGCGCGATCGCGACGCACGGCAGGATGTAGCCTTGCGCTTTCTCTTCGGCGCTCACGCCCGGCCAGTCGATCCGGTAGACGATCGAGCCTTCGCGCAGGCGGCACAGGCAGGTCCGGCACGTGCCGTTGCGGCAAGAGCGCGGCAGCGACACGCCGGCGAAGCCCGCCGCTTCGAGCAGCGACAGCGATTCGGGCGCGTCGAAACCCACTCCGAGCGGCTCGACGCGCACCTGGTGCGAACGTTCTTCTGATTCGGTCATGCGATCGTGGGCGGCGAGGCGGCGTCGTGGACGAGGAGCGGCAAGGATACCCGATGCGGCCGCGCACATCGCCCGCCGGCGCGCTTGCGGGTGTGCGCATCGCGCGTGGGGGCCGGATGTCGCGCGCGTCGCCGGCTGCGGCGGCTCAGGCGCCCGGCCGCCGCCTGCGCAGATGCCGATAGACGGTGTTGCGCGCGAGCCCGAGTTCGCGTGCGGCCGCCGACACGTTGCCGCGATGCCGGTCGAGCGCGCCGTCGATCAGCGCGGCCTGATGGTCCTGCAGCGTCGGCGATGCCGCGGTCGCGGCGGACGCTGCGGCCGGGTCTGCGTGCGGCGCCGCGGCTTGCCGCTCGGGCGCCGGGCAGTCGAGCCAGAAATCGTCGGGCAGATGCTCGACGCCGATCTGCGTTTCGCTTTCGGCGAGCATTCCCGCCGTGCGCAGCACGTTGGTCAATTGACGCAGATTGCCGGGCCACCGGCAGCGCGCAAACGCGGCGAGCACTGCCGGCGATACGCTCGCCGGCATCGGCTCGCTGCGCGCGAGCCGCGCGAGCACGCGTGCGACGAGCGTCTCGAGGTCCGAGCGCTCGGCAAGCGGCGGCAGCGTCACCGCGAGGCCGTTGATCCGGTAGAACAGATCCTCGCGGAACGTGCCGGCCGCGATCATGGCGCGCAGGTCGCGGTGCGTCGCGCAGACGATCCGCAGGTCGACGGGCACCGCCCGCGCGCCGCCGAGCGGCATCACCGCGCGTTCCTGCAGCACGCGCATCAGCCGCACCTGCTGCGCGAGCGGCATGTCGCCGATTTCGTCGAGAAACAGCGTGCCGCCGTCCGCCTGCGCGATCTTGCCGGGGCTGCCGCGCTTGCGCGCGCCGGTGAACGCGCCGTCTTCGTAGCCGAACAGCTCCGCCTCGATCAGCGAATCGGGCAGCGCCGCGCAGTTGACCGCGACGAACGGGCCGTCGCGGCGCGGCGACGCATGGTGCAGCGCCCGCGCGAGCCATTCCTTGCCGGTGCCCGTCTCGCCGAGCACGAGCACTGGCAGGTCGCGGCCGCGCACCTTGCTGACGCGCTGCAGCACGGCGGCCATCCGCGCGTCGCCCGTATCGAGCGTCGCGAACGTGATCGCGTCGGGATCGTCTTCGCGCGACGCCTCGGCAATGCGGGACGGCGCGGCGCGCCCGGTCACTGGGACGGCCGTGCGCTGCGCGTCCGCGAACTCGCAGCGCGCGCGCACCCGCACGCCGGTCGCGAGCGTCAGCGTGAAGCACGCGAGCGGTTCGCGCGCCGCATGCTGCGCGAGCTTCGCGAACGACATGCCGAACAGTTCGTCGCAGCCGCGCTGCTGCAGTGCGTCGAGGCTTGCGCCGAGCTGGAATTGCGCGCTGCGGTTCGCGGCGAAAAGCGCGCCGCTCGGGCTGAATGCGACGAGGCCCGCGAACAGCGAGTCGACGAATTCGTCATGCGCGTGAAAGCGCACGCGCAGCGCGTCGGCGCACTGGTTCGCAAACAGATGATTCTCGATCAACTGCGCGGACATCTTCACGAGCGCGAGCGTATGCGGGCTGAAGCCGCGCGGATCGCCGCTCACGTCGAGCGCGCCGAGGATGCGGCCGAACGGATCGGCGATCGGCGCGCACGAGCAGGTGAGCACGTGGTTCGCGCGCAGGAAATGCTCGGCGCCGTGGACGGCGATCGCCTGGCCCGCGATCAGCGCGGTGCCGATCGCATTGGTGCCGCGCGCGTCCTCCGCCCACGACACGCCGGGGCAGAGCGCGACCCGGTTCGCCTTCTCGACGAAATCGTCGTCGCCGATGCTGTGCAGGATCACGCCGTCGCGATCGGTCAGGAGCACGAGGCTTTGCGTGTCGGCGATCTGCGTGTGCAGCGTATCCATCACCGGACGCGCATGCGTGTACAGCGACTGGCTGCCGTCGATCAGCTCGCGCAGCGCGGTGCGCGACAGCGGCGAGAAGTCCGGCGGCTCGGACGCGCGCAGGCCGACCGATAGCGAGCGGGCGTGCGCTTGCGCGAGCAGGTCGACACGGCTCGCTGCGGCGGGCAGCACGGAAGATTGCGGCATGACTTGTCTCCATGGGGCCCGCCGACGGAGTGTGTTCTCCGCTCGACCGGCGCAGCGGTTGACGTGGCGGCGCGGGCACGTCTCATCATACAAGCGCCGCGAGCGATGTGCGACTGCAAATCGAATTTCCCTTGCTTTTGGGCCTCTGCCTGCAATGATGGAAACAAGGCGCGCACGCGCCGCGCCTTGCCGGGACCGACGCCGAAAACGCGCGCGGTCCCCGCCATTCGGCATGCGCCGCGACATGCATCCGTTCGGGGAGAATCATCATGGTTCGGACGGAACTGAGAGTGGTGCTGGCGGCGATCGCGACGTTCGTCGCGCTGGCCGGCATCGCCGTGGCGATCCACGGATTGTTGTTCGATCAGGATGCCGCGCTGCGATACGGCGTGGCGGCGATCGCGCTCGGCGTGACGACCTGCGTGGTCGCGCTGAACGTATGGCCGAAGGACGAGCAGAAGTAAGCGCGCCGGCCGGTCGCGGCGACGGCAAGCGCGCCCGCGGCGCGGCAGGGTCCGATCGGCTCGCTGCCCGGGCGACGCGACAGACGCCCTGGACACGTTCGAGACGCGGCCGCGCGGTCGGCGGAGAGGGGAGTTCGACGCGGCGACGCGAGCATCGGCGAGCACGTCGGCAATCCGCCGACGATATGGCGCCTCGGTGCGCATCCGGTCGAGCATCGCACCTCGCGCCGGAACGCCGAAACGGCCGCCGACCCGGCTCGTTTGCGATCGGCGCGGCATGGTGAATCGCAGCCGAATCCGGCGCTCGATTCGCATGACGATTGATTGCCCGCTTTGCCGCGCAGTCAAGCCGTTCCCCCGTCAATAGGCAGAAGAATGCGTCGCGGCATGCGCGCGCGCAGGGTTTTTTGACGAAATCTTGAGTCGTGCGGGAAAGCGTCTAAAGTGAATTCAACCGGAGCATCAGGCGAGCGCGCGCCGTTCGCCGCACGACATCCTCTCCGGCCAGTCCGCGCGCTTCCGGCAGGCAAATGCTACCGGCGGCACGCGGTTTCTTGCATTCTCGAGCTACGGCAAAGGCGGTTCCGATGCAGATCCAGTTCACGAACGATGCCCCCGAATATTCGGGCCGCGAATTGACGATCGCGTTCATGGCAATGGTCGACGGCGAGCCGGTTCAATGCCATATCACTGCCGAAGCGCTCGAGGACCATTTCGGCGCGGCTTCGCCGCGTTTCGAGGACATGGTGGGCGCATTCGACACGCACCGGCCCCGCATCGAGGCCGCGGCACGGCGCTTGCTGTCCGAGACCCGTGCGCAGTGCGTGGTGCTGAGAAGCGGGTACGTCCGATTTTACGAGGCGAACTGGCGCTAGAGTGCGCCGTGTCGCGAACGAGCGCTGCCCGGGGGTGGCGCTCGTTTTTTTTGTGGTGACGTCGGCGGTCGGGTTTCGTTCGGCATGCTTGCGGTATGTGTCGGCGACGGATGTCGGACGTGCCGGTTCATGTGGCTCTCCGCTTCGTGCATCGGACAGGCGGACGGCGTCCGCGGAAAGGCGCGTCGAACGGTCGGGCTGCGCGCGCGTCGGTTGTTCGTTCGCCGGGATTCCATTGGCCGATTGTGGAATGGCTGCGCCGCGAGCGCGTGCAGCGCGAACGATCGTCGTCACGAACATGCGCGCTTGACCGCCGCGTTCGCCACAATCTTGCGCTGTCCTGACGAGTTCTTCTCGGTTGAGTTTCGCCAGTCGAGCCTTCCTTCGCTGCCGGGCCGAGCCATCGCGCGTGCGACTCCGTTGGAAGTGTTCCGAACGCAGTGCGTTCGGACGATCCCAGTACGACCGGATCGGCAAAGGCCGGGTGTGGCTTTATGACTGTCGGGGCTGCCGGCTACGACGGAATCGATTTCGACGAATTCCGTCGGTCGGTTTTTTTCAGCGGCTGGGCAGACGCCGGATTTTGCCGCGGCACGCGGCGATGTCGCGCATGCGCAAGTGCATGCGCATCCGCTCGACGGGTGAAGACAAGCGCCGCGGGATGGCGGCTTTGCTGCTCGCGATATGGCGGGCGGTTCGACGGCCGGTCGCGGTCGCGCCGGCGGCTTGTCGTGTGCGAGGTTCATGCGCGAGCGAGGCGTCCCCACCCGACGATCGCCGTCGTTGCGACGGCTTTTGCGATCCTGCGTCGTCGACCGATGACATCGCTCGACGCGATCGCGTCGTCGCCGGCACGTCCATGCGCGGGCGAGCCGTTTGCGGCGGTGAGCGTTTCCGCTTCCGCCGCCGCGCATCGCGCCGCTTATTCGGCGCCGAGGTAGAAATAGCGGAACAGGAAGACCGCCGCGATGATCCAGACGACCGGCTTCACTCGCGTCGCGTGGCCCGTCAGCAGCTTGAGGCCGCCATACGCGATGAAACCGAACGCGACGCCGTTCGCGATCGAGTACGTGAACGGCATCAGCAGCGCGGTGAGCGCCGCGGGCACGGCTTCCGTCGCGTCGTCCCACTGCACGTCGACCATGTCGCGCAGCATCAGGCACGATACGTACAGCAGCGCGGGCGCGGTCGCATAGCCGGGCACGACGCCCGCGAGCGGCGCGATGAAGAGGCACGCGATGAACAGCACGGCGACCGTGATCGCGGTGACGCCGGTGCGTCCGCCCGCCTGCACGCCGGACGCGCTCTCGATGTACGCGGTCGTCGACGACGTACCGAGCAGCGAGCCCGCGACGATCGCGGTGCTGTCGGCGAGGAGCGCCTTGTTCAAGCGATGCATCTTGCCCTCGACGAGGAGCCCCGCGCGATTCGCGACGCCCATCAGCGTGCCCGTCGCGTCGAACAGCTCGACGAGGAAGAACACGAGGATCACGTTGACGATGCCGGTCGACAGCGCGGCGCCGATGTCGAGCTTGAACAGCGTCGCGTCGATCGACGGCGGCGCGGAGAAGATCCCGTGAAACTGGTTGCCGCCGAAGAAGAACGACAGGACCGTCACGCCGATGATGCCGATCAGGATCGCGCCGCGCACGCGCAGATAATCGAGCGTGACGATCGCGAAGAAGCCGATGATCGCGAGGATCGTCGTCGGCTTGTGCAGATCGCCGAGCGTGACGAGCGTCGCGGGGCTGCCGACGATCACGCCTGCCGTCTTCAGCGAGATGATCCCGAGGAAAAGCCCGATGCCCGCCGTAATCGCGATCCGCAGCGACTTCGGAATCCCGTTGACGATCACTTCGCGCACGCGGAACAGCGTGACGAGCAGGAACAGGCAGCCGGAGATGAACACCGCGCCGAGCGCGGCCTGCCACGTGAAGCCCATGCCCTTGACGACGGTGTAGGCGAAATACGCGTTGAGGCCCATGCCGGGCGCGCAGGCGATCGGATAGTTCGCGTACAGGCCCATGATGAGCGACGCGAGCGCGGCGACGAGGCAGGTCGCGACGAAAACGGCTTCCTTCGGCATGCCCGCGTCGCCGAGGATCGCAGGGTTGACGAAGATGATGTAGGCCATCGTCAGGAACGTGGTGACGCCCGCGAGTATTTCGGTGCGGAAGTCGGTTCCGGCTTCCGCGAAGCCGAAATACCGTTTGATCGATTCCATGTGGGCGATTCTCCGGTCGAGTGGTCGTGTTGCTGAATGCTTTGTGAGTTGTGTTGCCCGCGAGGCGGACGTACTGTAACCAGCCACTATTGAGCGGCTATCGGCGGATTGTAATAGCGGACATAGGCGGGACGATATATTTGCGGCGATTGATCGTGCTTCGTCGTCGCGCTCGCGGCGGTTCGCGCCGCGCGGGCGTCGAGGCTTCGGGCCAGCGGGCGCAGGCAGGCGCGCTCGTCCGCGGATCGCTAAAATGGCCGCTTTCGCATGTCGCATGTCGCGCGCGGCGCGGACTGCGTCGACGAACAAACGTCGTCGTCGCTCGCTCGCGTCGACGCGCCGCCCGTTCACGGACTGGAGAGTACAGCTTGACCTTGATCGCCCGAATGCAAGAAAGCGTCGCGCCCGCGCGCGGCGAACAGGACGCCGGGGCCGGCCATCCCGCATGGATGCCGGTTGCGCTCGCGGAATCGGGTGTGCGGCGCTTCGGTCCCGGCGAGAGCAATCCGCGCATCGTCGAGTACAACGGCTGCACGAATCTCGTGGGCTACGACGACAAGGTTTCGTGGTGCTCGTCGTTCATCAACTGGTGTCTCGCGCGCGTCGGGATTCCGGGAACGGGCTCCGCGCTTGCGCGATCGTGGCTCGAATGGGGCCGCGAGCTGAGCGAGCCGGCCTATGGGTGCATCGTCGTGCTGACGCGCGACCATCCGACGAGCTGGAAAGGACATGTCGGCTTCTATCTTCGGCATGACGCCGAACAGATGCATCTGTTCGGCGGCAATCAACGCGGCGCGGTGCGCGAACTCGCGTATGCGCGTTCGCGGCTGCTCGCGTATCGATGGCCGGACGAATGCGGGCCGGGCTGACCGGCTGAATCGCGGTCTGCCGATGAGCGTCGCATGCGTTGCGGGCGATGCCGCGACTGCGATGAGCGCCATCGGTCGTGGCGCGCGTTTCGCTTCGCGTCGATGAATTGCGTGCGGAAATGACGACTTCGTGTGCCGATCGTCGCGAGCCTCGTTCGAGGCGCCGGTCGTAATTTCGTCGAAAGCAAAAAAGCCGGCGTGACGCTTGGTGCGCGCGCTTACGGCAACGGCGAGCAATGGCTCGCGTTGCGGCGGTGCGACGCCCCATCGTCGTGCATGCCGGTGCGGGCATCCTGTTCGAACGAACGCATGCGAATCGTGCGATCGCGTCGCCGAGCTGGCGCGATGCCGTGCCGATTGCATGGAAAGCAAATTCGGCGGCTTCGTGACCGCAATATGTCGTCGCGGATCGCATGAGAAGAAAATTGCATGTGTGCCGACAGGGTGCCTCGTCGCCGCGCATACGCCGCCGACCGGCGGCTATCCGGAAATTCGTCCAATTCCGACGACATATATGTCTATTTTGGAGATAAGCGTTTCCATTCATATTCGGATGAATATTTTTCTTTATGATCAATGGGATATCGTCGGGTTGGGAGGTGTTGCAATAAGGCGGCTTGTGTAAAAGAATGCAAGTCGTCATCGCATTAACGCGATTCTCTATCTAGGATAGAGACATTGCTCGCGTCGGGTGTCGCCGGATGCCGGGAGCGGACGCGAGCATCGACGCATTTCGCAGTGGCAACCAAAGTGGTGAGTGCTGGGGCGGGGCTTTGCAGGTTGGGCGGCGCCCCATGTGATTTCGTCCGTCGATACGGAGGCAAGCATGTTGAACTGGATCAGCCGATGGGCGTTGCGTCACGCCCCCACTCCCGAGAAGAGCGCTGCATCGATGCTCGTGACCGCACGGATGGAGTTGTTCACCGCCGAACAGCGGGTCATCGACGCGAAGCTGCAGGCCGACTATTGGCGCACGCGGGTTTCGTTTCTCGAAGAGGTGCAGAAGCAGGGCATCGATCCGTGGGTGAGCGCGCAAGTGCAAAAGACTGTCGACGAGCCGTCGACGGCCGTGCGCGGCGCGTCGGGCCCGCGTCTCGCGGCGAGCACGTAACCCGCTGCACGCGTGGTTCGCGACGCGCGGCGCAGGCCGGCTGTCGCGGTTTCATCGGCGCGCGCATGGCCGCGCGCATTGCCTCATCTTTTCGGCTGCGTCGCACGTCGATCCGGGCGGCTAGCCGTTCAACACATGCGTTGCGTGGG
This sequence comes from Burkholderia oklahomensis C6786, assembly GCF_000959365.1. Taxonomy (NCBI): domain Bacteria; kingdom Pseudomonadati; phylum Pseudomonadota; class Betaproteobacteria; order Burkholderiales; family Burkholderiaceae; genus Burkholderia; species Burkholderia oklahomensis. Next base: position 2,672,788 of record NZ_CP009556.1, on the reverse strand, counting down.
TCCGTTCCGAGAAAACGCGGAACCGACGCACGCGACGTTCATCATTTTCCCGGCAGCGTCGCGCGCGTCTTGGTGACGATCGCGCGTAGTCGCGATGTCGCTCGGCGTCATGACGTGCGCAATCCGGCCGTCACTCGAGAGGCGGCCGTAGGAACTGCAATCGCGATCGTTTCCCGCGCCGGCAGATCATCGACGTGCGCGACGTATCGCGCTTCGAACGCCGGCGTCGGATTGCTCGGTCGGTTGCGTCTTCGACACGTCGATACCGTGCATTCGATGACGCCGCATCGCGTATGAGAAGAGATCGGCGAGCGCGAGCGATCGCCGACGTCGTAACGCGCCTTTGCGGCATCGCTCGCTCGGATGCGAAACCGTGCTCGCATGCACATGTCGGCTCCCGCTTCATCGACGTGCATAGTCATCCTGATGATTGAATTCGAGACGACTTCGTGAAATGCACGCCGAGCGACAGACAACGCACGTCGTTGCCGATTGCGCGCAGCGCCGGCCGCCGCGCGCGACGAGCGGAGCAACTGACGGCCGAGCGCCCGCGAAGGCAATTGCCGCGTCGGGCCGGCGCGACACGCCCGTCCATCCGCTCGCGCGACGCTTCATCGCGGACGCGGGCTGGTCAGATCGGCGGCGACGTCGAGCAGCCCGTCGAGTAAGCCGCCGACTGAGCCGCGCCGACGCACGTACGCAGTCGTGAGCGAGATCTCGGCCGTCGACGGCCCGTCGGCGCTGAGCCAGATACGCTCGCCGCGCGGCACGTGCAGCACGTCGCCCGGCTGCATCCAATAGTCGTCGACGCTGCGCGAGCGCGTGAGCCACACGCGCGAACTCAGCACGCGGATCTCGGTATGGCTGCGCGCAAGCCACGTCATCATCGCGCGCGGCTCGAGCGCGAAGTGAAGCGTCATGCGCGGCAACTGGATCGCGTCGTATCCGTCGTACCGCGTCGGATCGGGACGAAACAACAACCGGCTTGCCTGGTCCATCGTCTTCTCCTGAATAGAGCCGGCGGAAGGAGCGCAGTGCAATGAAAAAGGCCCCAACCGTTTCCGGCGGGGGCCTCTTGACATCCGATGTTGCGGATAGCTAACGCACGAGCGCCCCCGGTGATGTGCCACAACGGGCATTCACTGGCGGGTGGGCAACTACTGCGGCGATGTGCTTGCGCGTATCCATGCCGATGAGTGTGGTCATCCTTCGTTGGCTTGTCAACGAAAATCTTGCGGCAAACGCGGTTACCGCGGATGCGGCGTCCGCCGGCGCAGCGATGCATGCGCGACCGGTTTCCCGCCCGGCGATCGGAGCCGGTGCGACGCGCGGTCGTCAGGATGCCGCAATGAATCCGTTGCGCAGTAGCACGGCGGCCTGCGGCGCATTCGGGCTGGCCGTTGGAGTCGTATCGGCGAAGATCGAGTCGACTGAAGAGCGGCGGCGGGCTGCGTCGGCACGAGGCGATCGTGTGTGCTTCTTTCGCAGGATCGAAGATCGAAGACCCGGGCGCATGGCGAGCCGGGCGGATCAATGCGACGACAACGCAGGGCGACCGTTGCCGGAACGGCAACGCTTCGTCGTTGCTGGTACGAGAAGCAAACCGCCCGTCGACAACGCCGCTTCGCGCCGAACGGTTCGCAACCCGCCTGTCGAATCACCGCGTCGCGCCCCACAGCAGCGTCGTGCCGGCCGACAGCATCACGAGATCGAGCAGCCGGTGGAATGCGGTCGTCGACAAGCGCAGCGTGACGGCCTTGCCGAGCGAGATGCCGGCCGACAGCGACGCGCCGACGAGTACGCCTTTGATCACCACGTCGAGCGGCAATCCGCCGAGTTGCCCGAATGCGGCGAGCTTGCTCGCATAGACGACGAGCGACGCCGCGGCTTCGGTCGCGAGCAGCCCGCCCTTGAGCAGGCCGTATGCGGTGAAGATCGGCAGGGTCAACGGGCCGGTCGAGAACACGATGCCGGTCAGATAGCCGACCACCGCGCCCGCCGCCGACAGTTGCCACGCCGACAGCGTGAATTCGTTTCGGCTTGCTATGTATCGGTAAGGGATCATCGACAGGAAGAACACGCCGAGCGCACAATCGACCCACTGCGGTTTGAGCACCCAGAGCGTATGCGCGCCGAGCGCGGCGGCCGGCGCCGCGGTGATCGAATAGGCGAAGCACGCTTTCCATGCGATGTCGCTGCGCCACACGTACGCTCGCGAGACGTTGCCCAGCACGGCGGCGATCGCCATGATCGGCACGGCCTGCCTCGGGCCGAAATAAAACACGAGCGGCGGCAGGAGCATGATCGATGCCCCGGTGCCGATGACGCCGCTGACGACGCCCGCGACGACGCCGATCAGCAGCACGATCGCATACGCTGTCATTGAGAATCCTCTTCGATGGGTTTGCCTCCGAATAGGGGACAATCCAGCATGCTAGCCAATCGGCGAGTCGGGCACAGTGCTAAAATTTCACGCATTCGTGACATAAAGTACGAGCCATGTCCGCACTCCCTCCATTGGCGGCAATCCGAACGTTTCTGGTCGCGTGCCGAGCGGGAAGCTTCACCGCGGCCGCCGACGAGCTCTGCGTCACGCACAGCGCGGTCAGCCGGCAAATCCAGGCGCTCGAGTCGTGGCTCGGCATGAGCCTGTTCGAGAAGGACGGTCAGCGAATGGTCCCGTCCGTGCATGCGAGAGCGTTCGCGCAGGAGCTCGGCGGCGCGCTCGATGCGCTGACGGACGTCGTCCAGCGCTACGGCAAGGGGAGCGCGCGGCAGGTGCTGCGCGTGAGCGTGCCGACGACGTTCGGCATGCGCTGGCTGATTCCCCGTCTCGCCGCGTTTCGCGACGAGCATCCGGACGCGACCATCCAGGTGCTGACCGTCACCACGCAGCAGCAGCCGAGCGGCGGGAACTGCGACGTCGCGATCCGGCGCGACGATCAGGTCTTCAATCCCGATTCGGCGATCCGCTTCCTGAGCGACGACCACACGGTCGTCGCGTCGCCGTCGCTGCTGCGCCGCGCGCCGCTTGATCGTCCCGAGGATCTCGCGCGTCATACGATCCTCGAAACCGAAACGCGCCCGCGTCATTGGGATGCATGGTTCGCCGAAGCGAAACTGAGCGCGAGCCAATTCACGAAGCGGCAGCGATTCGATCATTTCCACGTGACGTTCCAGGGCATCATCGACGATCTCGGCGTCGGCATCGGGCCCGTCGTCACGCTGAGCCGCGATCTCGCGAGCGGCAAGATCGTCGCGCCGTTCGGCGACATTCGGGTTGCGCCTCACAATTACTACGCGGTCACGCCGATCGGCATTCAGAAGACCGCGCTGCATCGCAGATTCGAGGACTGGCTCGTCGCGACGGCCGCTGCGTGACGTGCGCCGCGGCCCGCATGCCTGTTCGCTCATGCCGCATGCGGCTGCGCGAACGTGTCCCACGGCAGCGAGTAGGTCTTCAGGTTCGTGAAGTTCTTGATCGCTTCCTGCATTCCCTCCTTGCTGCCGAGTCCCGAATCCTTGACGCCGCCGAACGGCGTGCTTTCCAGCCGGAAGCCCGGCACCTCCCATACGTTGACGGTGCCGACGTCGAGATTGGCGATCAGGTGCGTGATGTAGTCGAGCCGGTTCGTACACACGCCGGACGACAGCCCGTAGCGCGTGCTGTTCGCGATCGCGACCGCTTCGTCGAGGCCGGAGAAGGCGATCACGGGCGACACCGGGCCGAACGTTTCCTGCTGAGCGAGCCGCAGTGCGGGATCGACGCGGTCGAGCACGGTCGGCGCATAGGCGGCGCCGTCGCGACGGTGGCCGAGCAGCACGCGCGCGCCGGCGTCGATCGCTTCGTCGACGCGTCGCGCGCATTCGATCGCGGCCGCATCGTCGATCAGCGTGCCGATGTCGACGTGCTCGTCCATCGGATCGCCGATTTTCCAGCGTCGGCTGTGCTCGACGAGCAGCTCCGTGAACCTGCCCGCGACGGTTCGCTCGACGAGGATGCGTTTGACCGCCGTGCAGCGCTGTCCGGAATTCTTGTAGGACCCCTTGACGGCCAACTGCGCGGCTCGATCGAGATCGGCGTCTTCCATCACGATCAGCGGATCGTTGCCGCCCAGCTCGAGGATCGTGCGCCGGTAGCCGGCCATCTCGGCGATCCGCTTGCCGACCGCGACGCTGCCCGTGAATGCGACGAGCTCGACCTGGTCGTTGCGAACGAGCTCGGCTCCGACGACGTCCGGCGCACCGATCACGACGTCGAACATCGGTTCCGGCAGCCCGGCCTCGCGGAACAGATCGAGCAGGTACAGCGCCGACAGCGGCGTCTTCTCCGACGGCTTCAGCACGACCCGGTTGTTCGAAGCGATCGCGGGGCAGATCTTGTGCGCGATCTGGTTCATCGGATGGTTGAACGGCGTGATCGCGGCGACGACGCCGCGCAGCGGCTCGCGTACCGTGAAGATCTTGCGTTTGTCGGCGGTCGTCGCGTTGTCGCACGAGAATGTCTGACTGTCGTCCCTGTTCAATTCGGCGATCGCCGCGCGCAGCACGTTGATCACACGTTCGATCTCGTACATCGTGTCCTTACGGCACAGGCCCGATTCGAGCGTGATGAGAATCGACGCGTCGCGCTTTTCCGCCGCGAGCAGCGCGATCGCCTTTTCGAATACGGCGATGCGATCGTGTCGGCTGAGCGTGCTCGTGAAGCGTGCGGCGGTCTGCAGCTTGCGTCGCGCGTCGCCGCCGTTCTCGAGCGGCAGCTCGGCGATCGCTTCGCCATCGTAGGGATTGCTGACGATGAGCGTCGAGCCGGACGACGCCGCGCCGCGGGCGTCGAGCGCGCGTGCGACGCGGCGGAAAGCGGCGGTGTGATGAATGGTCAATTTGGCCTCGTCTTCGTTCGTGTCGAAAGCGCCGGCGCTACAGCGGCCGCGCAGGATCGGCCTGAATCTGCGTGCGCCACATCAGACGCCGCGCGCGCTCGTCGAACGCGTCGCGCCGATGCATCGTGCAGCGGTTGTCCCAGATCATGATGTCGCCGACCTCCCAGTGCTGCGTCCACGTGACGCCGTCGAGCCGCGTGTAGCGCCACAGTTCGTCCAGGAGCGCTTCCGATTCGTCGACGGGCAAGCCGACCACGTAGGCGTTCAGCCGGCGGCCGAGGTACAGATACGGCCGCCGCGTAACCGGATGAACGCGCACGATCGGATGGACCGAGCCGGGGCAGGTGGTCACGTCGACGACGGATTCGAAGCCGTAGCGCAGTTCGCCGACGGCGGTGTAGCTGCGGTCGTGCTTGATCGACAAGCCGGCGATCCGTTTTCGCAGCGACGCCGGCAGCGCGTCATGGACACGGTACATGTTCATGAACTCGGTGTCGCCGCCGCGCGTCGGCACTTCGATTGCATACAGGATGCTCGCGATGGGCGGCACGTCCGTGTAGCACATGTCGGTATGCCAGTACGCCTCCTTCGCGCCGAGATGCCCGATCGACACGCCGTTTTCCTTGATGTTCGACACGATCATCAGTTCGGGCAGGTCGTCGCGCGACGTCAGCTTGCGCTCCTGGTTCAGCGCGCGCTCGGGTTTGCCGAAGATCCGGCTGAACTCGACGAACTCCGCCATGTCGAGCCGCTGCTGGCGAAGCCGGCAGATGCCGCCCGCGTGCCACGCATCGATCAGCGTCTGCACCGCGTCGGACTCGTACGGGAACGGCGTGTCGAAGCCATAGACCTCACTGCCGAGCGCACTGGACAGCGTCTTGTACGCCACTTTCCTGCGAGTGCTCGTTTCCGTCATGTCGCGCTCCGTTGCGGGATAGGAAGGCCATGAAATGGCGCTTGTTCTCGGCGGGCGACGTGCGCGGCCTGCCGAGATCGCTTCGAAAACCGGGGCGGCACGTCACTTCGATGAACGCGCTGCCGTCCAGGCGGCCCGCGTGATGAAGCGCGCTCTCGAGTTCGAGCGGCGTCGCGACGGTCCGGCTGAATGCGTAGCCGCACGACGCCGCGATGTGCGACAGCCGCAATTGCGCGGCCAGCGTCCGCTGCCCGCCGACCGAATCGTGGACGCCATTGTTGATGACGACGTGCGTGAGATTCGGCGCGGTCGCGCAATAGGCGAGGCCGCCCATGTGCATCAGCAGCGCGCCGTCGCCGTCGATGCAGATCACCTTTTGCTCGGGGCGGGCGAGCGCGATGCCGGCCGCGATCTGCGACGCGTGGCCCATGCCGCCGACCGTCAGGAAATCGCGCGCGTGCGACTGGCCGAGCCGGTCGCGCAGCGCGTAGAGCTCACGCGACGCGACGCCCGTCGTCGACACGATCGCCGCGCCGGCGTCCGCATGGTCGACGATCAGCTCGATCGCACGCTCGCGCGTCATCCGGCCGGCGAGCGCGTCGGCGATGCCGGGCCGGCCGGCGGGCGCATCGTCGAACGTATCCTTGCGAACGACGAGCGCGACGGGCTGCGACGTGCGCCGCGCGTCGTCGATCAGCCGCGCGATCGCGCCGGGATCGTCGTGCGCGCGATCCAGCACCCGGTGACGGATCGACAGCGCGTCGAGCAGCGGCAGCGTGATGCGGCCCTGCGTGACGTGCTGCGGCTCGTCGTGCGCCTGCGAGCCGTCCGCGGCGATTTCCGCGCGCCAGCCGACGATCAGCACGAGCGGAATTCCGTAGACCGCGCGATCGGCGAGCGAGACGAGCGGATTGATCGCGTTGCCGATGCCGGAGTTCTGCATGTAGACGGCCGGCAGGTTGCCCGTCGCGAGGTGATGGCCGATTGCGATGCCGATCGCGCCGCCCTCGCTGCTTGCGACGACGTGACGGAGCGGACAATCCGGATCGTTCAGGCGGCTGCAGAACGTTTTCAATAAGGAATCCGGAACGCCGACTGCGAGCTCGACGCCGGCATCGGTCAGTATGCCGATCAGGTCTTCCGATTTCATGGTCATGCGGTTCCTGGGATGAGCTTCAGGATCTCGTTGACGGGCAGGCAGCGCTCCTCGATTTCGAGCGTCCGGCCATGCGCCAGGATGCCTTCGGCGACCGCGAGCATCGCCGGATAGGCGGCGCGCAGCAGGTGATTCGCGTAGATGACGACGCTGAAATGACGCGCGAGCTCGCTGAACGAAATCGCGTTGAAGCTCGTCGGCACGCAGACGAGATACGCGTGGCAGCCGAGTTCGCGAAACCGCTGCGCGAATTCGATGACTTCGTCCGCGTCTTTCTTGCGGCTGTGGATCATGATGCCGTCGGCGCCGGCTTCGCAGTAGGCGGCCGCACGTTCGAGCGCATCCTGCATTCCCTTGTCGAGAATCAGGCTTTCGACGCGGGCGATGATCTGAAAATCGTCGGTGATCTGCGCCGCCTTGCCGACGCGGATTTTCTCGCAGAATTCGTCGATCGATTCCTGGTGCTGAATCACATCGTTGCCGAGCAGCGAATTTTTCTTCAACCCTGTTTTATCTTCGATAATCACGGCCGATACGCCGGATCGTTCCAGCGATTGGACGTTCAACGCGAAATGCTCGGGCTTGCCGCCCGTGTCGCCATCGATGATGAGCGGCTTGGTCGTGACGTCGAAAATGTGCTGGACGTTCGACAGCCGGCTCGCGATGTCGAGGATCTCGATGTCGGGCCGGCCGCGCAGCGTCGAATCGGTCAGCGAGCTGGACCAGAAGCCGTCGAACTCGGATTGCGAGACCCCGTCCGCCACATAAACTTTTTCACTGATCATTGCGGAAATCGGACTGTGGCTTTCGATGAAGCGCAGTGCGTGGCCTGACGCCAGCTTTTCCTTGAACGTTCGACGGCGTTGTTCGTTGGTAATCGGCTGGCTTATTAGTTCTCTTATCGGCACGATTTCCTCCTTTTGAATGAAGCAATTTAATAATTTAAATTCCGGCCTTGTTGTTAAGGTTTATTAAGATTGGATGACAATATCGAGCCGGCTTCCGTGAAATAAAGTCACGCGTCCGTGCACGGGGTTCGCAGTCGGACGGCGATGAAAACAAGCGCGTCGTGCATTCCGTTTTCGGGAACGGCGGCACGCGGCTCGATGCGGAAACCGCTTCTTATGCACGTCATGATTGCGCGGGGCGAGTGGATGCCGAGTCGGCGGCGCGATGCGCGCGAAGGCAGAAAAATGGAAGGGCGGGAGACAGCGAGCCGGCCGCTCGTTCGAGCCGCGCGGCGCACGGCCCGGGGAAGCCGCCGATATGAAGCGAAGCGAGCGAGTCCGGCGAACCGAACGAAGCGGCGGCGCGCGGCAAGCGAAGCGGACGGTCCCGCGCACGCTGCCGCGGAACCTTCGTCCGCGGTCACATCAGGACGCGGCCTTTTCCGAACCCCAGTTGCCGCCGTGCGCGGCGGCCTGCGCGGCCGGCGAGCGCGCGAGATATTCGAGCGCGACTTCGGTCGAGCCTTCGTCGTGCGGCGTGTAGCTCGGCCGATAGTAGCGGAGCGCCGCGCCGATCGTCTTCCAGAACGACGGCAGATGGTTGCGCCGCGAGCCGCGCCACCACGACAGCACGAAGCCCGGATAGCGGCCGGTGCTCGGATCGCGCTCGTACATGTACTTCGCGCCCGTCGTGATGAAGTAGAGCAGGATCAGGATCATGATCGTCATGTGGAGCGCGCGCTCCACATAGTTGCCGCCGAGATGCCGATAGATGTCGAACGCGACGGTCCGGTGCTCGACTTCCTCCGCGCCGTGCCAGCGCAGCAGGTCGACGACCGTCGGATCGGCGCGGCCGTCGTCGAGCCCGCGCGCGTGCAGCACCCAGTTGCCGAGATAGCCGAAGAAGTGCTCGAGCGACGCGATCACCGCGAGCTGCTGGCGCAGCCAGAAGCGCGTGTGGCCGATCTTCAGGCCGAGCGGGCGTTCGCCCAGCGGTTTCGTGAAGAGCCAGTTGAGCCGCCGCGTGAACGGCTTCGTGTCGATCCCGTGCCGCTCGTAGTAATGCTTGAGCACGCCGCCGTGCGAGCGCGAATGCACCGCTTCCTGACGCAGGAAGCCTTCGGCGTCGGCGTGCAGCGTGGGATCGCTGATGAGCGGCAGCGCCTTGTTGTACACGCGGCAGAACCAAAGCTCGCCTTCCGGGAACAGCAGGTTCAGCGTGTTGATGATGTGCGTGCTTTCCGGATCGCCTTCGATCCACTGGATCGGTGTCTTGGCGAAATCGAATTTGACGTGGCGCGCCTTGATCAGATAGTGATTTTCCGGGGCGTTCATCGATGTCTCCTCCAACAGTCGGGGCTGTTGCGCCGCTCAGTGCGACGCCATGCTGACGCGGGCGATCATCCGGCCGAGCCACGGCGTGAAGCGCCCCACGAAACGCATCGCATGCGCTTCCGCGCCTATCGCGACGACCGGTTTGTCTTGCAGCACGGCATCGACCATCGCCTTCGCGACGGTTTCCGGTTTCAGGCCGCGCATCTGATAGAGCTTCGTCGCGCGCTTGCGCAGCCGCGCTTCGTCCTGCGCGCTCTTCGCGCCCGCGTATTGGGTCGACGCCATGATTCCGGTCTCGGCGAAGCCGGGGCAGACGGCCGTCACGCCGATGCCGTGGTCCGCGAGCTCGGCGCGCATGCATTCGCTCAGCATCAGCACCGCGGCCTTCGTCGTCGCGTATGCGGGCAGATCGCGCGACGGGCCGAACGCGGCCGCCGACGCGGTGTTGACGATGTGGCCGCCCGCGCCGCGCGCGGCCATCTGCTTCGCGAACAGGCGCGAGCCGTGGATCACGCCCCACAGGTTCACGCGCAGGATGCGCTCCCAGTGCGCGGCCGACGTGTCGAGGATGCCGCCCGCCATGCCGATGCCCGCGTTGTTGACGACGACGTCCGCGCCGCCCAGCTCGTTGCCGACCCAGTTCGCGAGCGCTTCCATGTCGTCGGCCGAGCCGACGTCGACGCGCCGCACGTGCGCTTGCGCGCCGAGCAGGCGCACGAGGACCGCGGTGCGCTCGGCTGCCTGCTCGTCGATGTCGACGGCGACGATCGACGCGCCTTGCTTCGCGAATTCGACGGCCGCGCAGCGGCCGATCCCGCTGCCCGCGCCGGTGATCACGACGCGCTTGCCGAGGAACGGGCCGGCGCCGCTCTTGCGGCGCGCATGCGCGAGCGCGGGCGGCTCCGTGCCCGTCTCGACCGCTTCGATCAGCTCCTTCGCGAGCGCGGCGAAGCGTTCGGGGTCCGACATCGGCAGCCAGTGCCGCTCGGCGACTTCGCGGCGGTAGCAGGTCGGCACCCAGCGCGCGATGTCGGCCGACAGCGCCGGGCTCACGAACTTGTCGCGCAGCGGCACGACGACCTGCACGGGCGCGTGCGCATAGCGCTCGCGCGGCGCGAACACGCGGCGGATGAAGTTCGCGCGATACAGGCGCACGCCGTGCACGCCGTCGTCGGTCTGCGTCGGGCGCGGGCCGATGTCGGTGTGCTCGAGCCGGCGCATCAGCGCGGGCCACGCGCGGCCGAGCCACACGCGCCAGCTCAGCTCGGGGATGAACGGCAGATGGAACAGGTACACGTACCAGGAGCGCACGAGCTGGCCGCCGAGGTGCTTCACCGAAGCGGGCGACGGGCGCGCGAGCTGCTGGCGCAGCCAGTAGCCGACGTGGTCGAGATTCGGCCCGGAGCACGACGTGTACGACAGGATGCGTCCCGCGAGCCGCGGCTCGGTGACGAACTCCCAGCCCTGGATCGAGCCCCAGTCGTGGCCGATCACGTGGACTGCGCGGCTCGGCGCGAGCGCGTCGATCACCGCGGCGAAATCGTCGACGAGCCGTTCGAGCCGGTAGTCGGCCGTGCGCGTGGGCTTCGTCGACAGGCCCGCGCCGCGCACGTCGTACGCGATCACGTAGTACGACTTCGCGAGCAGCGGCGCGACGCGGTGCCAGACGCTGCTGTTGTCCGGATAGCCGTGCACGAGCACGACGGCGGGGCGCGACGCGTCGCCCCAGGTTTTCGCGGCGAGCGTGACGTCGCCGGCCGGGACGGCGGTTTCGGTGTGGACCGATTCGAACAGCGCGAGCGGCGCTTCGTCGGAGAGGGGCTGCATCGTGATGTCTTGTTGTGTTGGCGGAGAGGGAATGCGCGCGGCGAGAGCCGTCACGCGGCCTGTTCGTGCGCGAGCGGCTGGCTCGCCTGGCGCGCGTGCCAGCGGCGCACGTGCGGCAGGTCGTCGTCGAGCCAGTACGCGTCGTCGTCGGTGATGACGAGCAGCTCCTCGAACTTCGCGCCGACGCCGGCGAAGCCGAGATGCGGCTCGACCGCCCAGAGGCCGGGCGTCGGCGCGTGATCGGAGCGCGCGTCGATCGACCACAGCGGCGACCAGCCCTGCTCCTTGCCCGCGCGCGTCTGCTCGAGCAGCAGGTTGCGCGTCGAGTTGAGGCCGAAGCGCGCGACGAAGCGCGGCTTCGACAGCTTGTGCAGCTTCGCGACGCGATGCGCGAGCACCTTGAACGGATACGCCTTGTGGCGCGGCTCGACGCCCTGGCGGCGGCATAGCGCGTCCACTTCCTGTGCGACTTCGGCGAGCGTGCGGCGCGCCTTCACGAGCTCCACGATCATGTCGCGGTGCGCGATCAGGTCGTCCTGCAACTGCTCGAGGATCGGGTTGTGACCGACGCAGGTCGCGTAGCCGACGTCGGCCACGATCCCGTCGACGACGGGCGCGACGTCGAGAATCACCGGCATGTCGGGCTCGAGCGCGCGGTTGCTCGGGAAGAACGCGAGATTGAAGCCGCCCAGGTGCTTGAGGCCCGAGAATCCTTCGAACGCGGTGCGGTCGCCGAACCACGCGAACGGCTTGTGCAGCCAGTCGTGCACGCCGTGGTCCTGCGCCCATTCGATCATCAGCCGCGCGGCCTGCTTCTCGGTGATGCCAGGGTACAGCATGTCGCCGACCGTCTCGACGCAGCGGTACGCGAGCTGTTGGACGGAGCGGAACTGATCCAGCTCCTCGATGTGGATTTCCGGCAGCGGATGCTCGGCCATGGCGTCGTCTCCCTTTCTTCGTCGTTCTGAACGGCGATGCCGGCCGCGGATGCGTCAGCCGTCAATGCGCTTCGTCAGTGAATGTGACATTGAACAATGTAAGCATCTTATATCAACGAACCTCGCACGCGTGCGTGTTTGTGATGAGTACTTTTCCTAATTCGTCGGCGGGAAGCGGCACGGCCCGCGCGGGCGGAAATGGGGAGGGACCGAACGGGGCGAGGCGGAATGCGTGCGCGGCAATCGGGGTTCGATCACTGCGGCGCGCGGCCGAAGCGCTCGAGCACCGCGCTCACGAGGTCGATCGGCAGCGGGAAGACGATCGTCGAATTCTTGTCGGCGGCGATCGTCGTCAGCGTCTGCAAATAGCGAAGCTGCATCGCCTGCGGCTGCAGCGCGAGCCGCTGCGCGGCCTGCAGCAGTTTTTCGGACGCCTGCAGCTCGCCTTCCGCGTGGATCACCTTCGCGCGCCGCTCGCGCTCGGCCTCCGCCTGGCGCGCGATCGCGCGGATCATCGTCTCGTTCAGGTCGACGTGCTTGATCTCGACCACCGACACCTTGATCCCCCACGCGTCGGTCTGCGCGTCGAGCGTCTTCTGGATGTCGGCGTTCAATTGCTCGCGCTCGGCGAGGAGCGCGTCGAGCTCGTGCTTGCCGAGCACCGAGCGCAGCGTCGTCTGCGCGAGCTGGCTCGTCGCGTCGAAGTAGCGCTGGACCTGGATCACCGCCTTTTCCGGATCGACGACGCGGAAATACACGACCGCGCTGACCTTCACCGACACGTTGTCGCGCGTGATCACGTCCTGCGCGGGCACGTCGAACACGATGGTGCGCAGATCGATCCGCACGACCTGCTGGACGACCGGGATGATCAGCACGAGGCCCGGCCCCTTGACCTTCCAGAAGCGCCCGAGCAGGAACACGACGCCGCGCTCGTATTCGCGGAAGATGCGGATCGCCGACGCGATCACGAACAGCGCGAGCACGAACAACAGACTGCTGAAGCCGAATGTGAAGCCCATCATGATTGTTCTCCTTGTGGTGGGGCGATGTTGTCGTACAGCGGGGCGACGGTCAGCGTGAGGCCGCTTCGGCCCGTCACGCGCACGCGGCGGCCGGCCGCGATCGGCGTCGCGCTCGCGACGCGCCAGCGCTCGCCGTGCACGCGCGCCCAGCCGGCCGCCGACGGCGCGAGCGGCGTGGCAGGATTCGCGCTCGGGCCGATTTCGGGCGGTTGATCGGGCACGAGGCCGTCGTCGAGCACTTCGCCGATGCTGCCGACGATCGCTTCCGCGCCGGTGACGACGGGCCGTCGCCGCGCGCGCAGCGCGAAGCCCGACACGCCGAACACGAGGATCGCGCCCGCCGCCGACAGCGACATGATCACCGGCCACGGCACGCCGTAGCCGGGCACGTCGGTGTCGATCAGCATCAGCGCGCCGATCGCGAACGCGACGATGCCGCCGACGCCGAGCGCGCCGAAAGTCGGCAGGAACGCCTCGGCGACCAGGAACGAGATGCCGAGCATCACGAGCGCGAGGCCCGCGTAGTTGATCGGCAGCAGTTGCAGCGCGAACAGGCCGACGAGCAGGCTGATCGCGCCCGCGACGCCCGGCAGCACGAAGCCGGGATTCGCGAATTCGAAGAAGAGCCCGTACATGCCGAGCGTGACGAGCACGAGCGCGACGCTCGGATCGGCGATCGTCGCGAGCAGCCGGCTGCGCCAGTCGGGCTCGATCGTCTCGATCGGCGCCTGCGCGGTGTCGAGCCGGTGCGCGCCCGTCGCGGTCGCGATCTTGCGGCCGTCGAGCCGTGCGGCGAGATCGGCCGGGTCGTTCGCGATCAGGTCGATGACGTGCTGCGCGAGCGCGTCGTTCGCGGGCAGGCTCACGGCTTCGCGCACCGCGCGCTCCGCCCATTCGACGTTGCGGCCGCGCAACTGCGCGAGGCTGCGGATGTACGCGGCCGCGTCGTGCAGCGCTTTGCGGGTTTCGGTCGATTCGGTATCGGTCGCCGTCGCGCCGGATGCGGCGCCGGGCTCGCGCCGCGCAGCGGGCGGCGCCGGACCGCCGACGCCGAACTGCACGGGCGACGCCGCGCCGAGGTTCGTGCCGGGCGCCATCGCCGCGATGTGGCTCGCGTAGACGATGTAAGTGCCGGCGCTCGCCGCCCGCGCGCCGCCCGGCGCGACGAACGCGGCGACGGGCACGCCCGAGCCGACGATCGCCTTGATGATCTGCCGCATCGACGTGTCGAGGCCGCCCGGCGTGTCGAGCTGGAGGATCGCGAGCTGCGCGTGCTCGCGCGCGGCGCGGTCGAGGCCGCGCACGACGAAGTCGGCGCTCGCGGGGCCGATCGCGCCCGTGACCGGAATCACGACGACGGGCGCGCGCGCGGCTGCGACCGCCGCGCAGGCCAGCAGCAGGCCGACCAGCACGGCCGCGCGCGCGAGCCGCGCGGGAAGCTTGCCGTGCCGCGGCGGCGGCCGCGGCGAAGGACGGGGCGTGTGCATCGCGGTGTCGGCCGGCGGCGCGCGGCCGCATGGTGCGGCGCCGCAGCCGGGCCGTGAAAAGGGCGTGCGCCCGGTGCTTAAAGAGTAGGCGGTTTCCGGCGAAAGCGCGAAGCGGCGGCGCGCGCGGCGAGCGCTTCGTCGCGGTAGTCGGCGGGGCTCATCCCGCGCCACTTGCGAAACGCGCGGTAGAACGCGCTCGGCTCGGCGAAGCCCGCCGCCGCGGCGACGTCGGCGACGGTGCGGGCCGGATCGGCGAGCGCCTCGCACGCGAGATCGCGGCGCAGCGCGTCCTTGATCGACTGATAGGAATGGCCTTCCTGCTTGAGCTTGCGCCGCAGCGTCGCTTCGGCGACGTGCAGCCGCGCGGCGAGCGCCTGCGCGGTCGGCCACGCGGCGGGCGGCAGCCCGCGCAGCGCCGCGCGCACGCGCTGGGCGAGCGCGTGCGGGTTGCGGTACTTGACGATGAAGCTCGCGGGCGCGTCGCGCAGGAACGGCTTCAGCGTCTTCGCCGTCTGCACGACGGGCAGCGCGGCGAACTCCGGATCGAAATCGACATACGACTCGGGCTGATCGAAGCGCATGTCGTCGCAAAACATCAGTTGATATTCGTGGACCGCGCGCGGCTCGCCGCAGCGAAAGCTCGCGTGCAACAGCGGAATGCGCCGCCCGATCAGCCAGCAGGTGAGGCCGTAGACGATGACGAAATAAGTCGCGTAAGCGAACATCTCCGGCGGGCTCGCGCCGTCGCGGCGCACGAGGCGCAGCCGCACGCGCTCGGCGTTCGCGTCGATCTCGCCGTGCAGATCGTCGAGCACGCAGTGCATGAAGTTGACCGCGCGCGCGAGCGCGCGCAGCCCGTTGCGCGCGGTGAGCGCCGCCTGGCTCATCGCGATGAAGCTGCCGCAGCGCATCGGGTGCGTGTCCTGGCCGAAGAACTCGTCGTCGAGCGCGCGTGCGATCGCGTTCCACAGCGCGCCGTACTGCCGCGCGGACACGCGCGCGCTCGGCGACGCGAGCAGCGCCGCGGGAATGCCCGCCTGTGCGAGGAGCGGCGCGTCGTCGACGCCGCGCCGCCGCGACAGCGCGAGGCTCGACTCCACGAGCTCGATCGAAACGGTGCCTTTCTTCTCGTCGTACTTCATCGCAGGAGCATGCCGCGGCGCGGTGTGGCAAAAACGATCAGTGTAATTGAGCGGAGCGAGCATCGAACAGAACCCGCGCGTTGCCTACACTTGACTCATCGAGACAAAACGAACGAGGCGCGCCGCGCCATGACGCGGCCGGCCGCCCAGGAGACACGCAGCCATGGACGATCTCTACACCGAAGATCAACGGATGATCCTCGACGCCGCGCGCGCCTTCTCCGCCGAAGTGCTCGCGCCGAACGCCGCGCAGTGGGACCGCGAATCGCATCTTCCCGACGAGGTCGTCGCGCAGATGGGCGAGCTCGGCTTCCTCGGCATGATCGTGCCGCCAGACTGGGGCGGATCGTACACCGATTACGTCGCGTACGCGCTCGCGCTCGAGGAGATCGCGGCGGGCTGCGCGTCGTGCGCGACGCTCGTGAGCGTGCACAACTCGGTCGGCTGCGGGCCGGTGCTGAACTACGGTACGCCCGCGCAGAAGGAGCGCTGGCTGCGCGATCTCGCGACCGGCAAGACGATCGGCGCGTTCAGCCTCACCGAGCCGCAGGCGGGCTCCGAGGCGCACAACCTGCGCACCCGCGCGGAGCTGCGCGACGGCCGCTGGATCCTGAACGGCAGCAAGCAGTTCGTCACGAACGGCGCGCGCGCCGGCCTCGCGATCGTTTTTGCCATGACCGATCCGGACGAGGGCAAGCGCGGGCTGTCCGCGTTCCTCGTGCCGGCCGACACGCCGGGCTTCATCGTCGGCAAGCCCGAGAAAAAGATGGGCATCCGCGCGTCGGACACGTGCCCGATCACGCTCGAGAACTGCGTGATTCCGCAGGAGAATCTGCTCGGCAAGCGCGGCGAAGGGCTGAAGATCGCGCTGTCGAATCTCGAAGGCGGGCGCATCGGCATCGCCGCGCAGGCGATCGGCATCGCGCGCGCCGCGTTCGACCGCGCGCGCCGCTACGCGCGCGAGCGCGTCCAGTTCGGCAAGCCGATCGCCGAGCATCAGGCGATCGCCGAGAAGCTCGCGGACATGGCGACGCAGATCAACGCCGCGCGCCTTTTGACGCATCACGCGGCGCGGCTGCGCACGGCGGGCCTGCCGTGTCTGTCGGAGGCGTCGCAGGCGAAGCTCTTCGCATCCGAGATGGCCGAGGCGGTGTGCTCGGACGCGATCCAGATCCACGGCGGCTACGGCTTCCTCGTCGACTACGAGGTCGAGCGGCATTACCGCGATGCGCGGATCACGCAGATTTACGAGGGGACCAGCGAAGTGCAAAGAATGGTGATCGCGCGGCAGTTGTGAATGCTGCCGCGCGAATTACCGTGAACAGGCATTCGCGCAACATGGACAGCTTTGCATGGGATCCGAGTAAGCGCTAAAGCGCTAACCCGGATCGACAGGAGACGACACGATGACGGCACAGGCGTTTCTCGACGCACGCGATTTCCTGCTGCGCCACCGCACCGACTACGACACCGCGTATCGCGATTTCAAGTGGCCGGCGCTCGACGAATTCAACTGGGCGCTCGACTACTTCGACGCGATCGCGCGCGGCAACGACAAGCCGGCGCTGTGGATCGTCGACGCCGCGACGGGCGACGGCGCGCAGTACACGTTCGCGCAGATGTCGGAGCGCTCCGCGCGGATCGCGAACTGGCTGCGCGGCATCGGCGTCGCGCGCGGCGAGCGAATTCTGCTGATGCTGCCGAATCGCGTCGAGCTGTGGGACGCGATGCTCGCCGCGATGAAGCTGGGCGCGGTCGTGCTGCCCGCGACGACGCAACTGTCCGCCGACGACGTGCGCGACCGCGTGCGGATCGGCGGCGCGCGCTATGCGATCGTCGACGAGAACGAGGCCGAGAAGTTCGAGCAGCCGGGGCTCGACGTGACGAAGATCGTCGCGGGCGCGCCGCGCGCGGGCTGGCTCGCGCTCGCCGACGGCTACGCGGCGAGCGCGGAATTCACGCCGGACGGCGTCACGCACGCGAGCGATCCGATGCTGCTGTATTTCACGTCGGGCACGACGTCGAAGCCGAAGCTCGTCGAGCACACGCACCGCACCTATCCGGTCGGCAGCCTGTCGACGATGTACTGGGTCGGCCTGCAACCGGGCGACGTCCACTGGAACATCAGCTCGCCCGGCTGGGCGAAGCACGCGTGGAGCTGCTTCTACGCGCCGTGGAACGCGCAGGCGTGCGTGTTCGCGTTCAACTACGCGCGCTTCGAGCCGAAGGTCGTGCTCGACGCGCTCGTCAAGTATCGAGTCACGACGATGTGCGCGCCGCCGACCGTCTGGCGGATGCTCGTCCAGCAGCCGCTCGCGACGTTCGCGGTGAAGCTGCGCGAGATCGTCGGCGCGGGCGAGCCGCTCAATCCCGAGATCATCGAGCGCGTGAAGAAGGCGTGGGGCGTGACGATCCGCGACGGCTACGGACAAACCGAAACCACGTGTCTGATCGGCAACTCGCCGGGCCAGCCGGTCGTGCCGGGCTCGATGGGCCGGCCGATGCCGGGCTACGCGATCGAGCTGCTCGATCCGGACGGCGCGAGCGCGGGCGAGGGCGAGGTCGCGCTGCCGGTGGGCCCAGGCGTCGAGCGCCCGGTCGGCCTGATGAAGGGCTATGCGAACAATCCGGAGGCCACCGCGCATGCGATGCGCGACGGCCATTACCGGACTTCCGACATCGCATTGCGTCGCGATGACGGCTATTTCGTCTACGTCGGCCGCGCGGACGACGTGTTCAAGTCGTCCGACTACCGGCTGAGCCCGTTCGAGCTCGAAAGCGTGCTGATCGAGCACGAGGCGATCGCCGAGGCGGCCGTCGTGCCGAGCCCGGACCCGGTGCGGCTGTCGGTGCCGAAGACGTTCGTCACGCTGCGCACGGGCTACGAGCCGGGCGAGGCGCTCGCGCGCGAGATCTTCCGCTTCTCGCGCGAAAAGCTCGCGCCGTACAAGCGGATTCGGAGGTTGCAGTTCGCCGAGCTGCCGAAGACGATCTCCGGAAAGATTCGCCGCGTCGAATTGCGCCGCCGCGAACTGGAGCGCGGCGACGACACGTCGAGCCGGATGCCCGGCGAGTATTGGGAAGAGGATTTCGCGGCCGATGGCAAGTGACGCCCGGCCGCGCCGCCGCATAAACCGGCCGATGACGCGCGCGGCGCGTCGCCGGCCATAGCCTGGAGAATCGCACGATGAACGCAACCCCGTCGTCCCAGAAGGGACATCACGTGCCGACCGTGAAGCTGTTGATCGGCGGCGAATTTGTCGAATCCCACGCGACCGAGTGGCGCGACATCGTCAATCCGGCGACGCAGGAGCTGCTCGCGCGCGTGCCGTTCGCGACGCCGGCCGAGGTGGACGCGGCGGTCGAGTCCGCGCAGGCCGCGTTCGCGAAATGGAAGAGCACGCCGCTGTCCGCGCGGATGCGGATCATGCTCAAGTTCCAGGAGCTCGTGCGCGCGAACCTGCCACAGATCGCGAAGACGCTGACGGCCGAGCAGGGCAAGACGCTGCCCGACGCCGAGGGCGACGTGTTCCGCGGCCTCGAGGTCGTCGAGCACGCGTGCTCGGTCGGCTCGCTGCAATTGGGCGAATTCGCGGAGAACGTCGCGGGCGGCGTCGATACCTACTCGCTGCGCCAGCCGCTCGGCGTGTGCGTCGGCATCACGCCGTTCAACTTCCCGGCGATGATCCCGCTGTGGATGTTCCCGATGGCGATCGTCTGCGGCAACACGTTCGTGCTGAAGCCGTCCGAGCAGGATCCGCTGTCGACGATGCAGCTCGTCGAGCTCGCGATCGAGGCGGGCGTGCCGAAGGGCGTCTTGAACGTGGTCCACGGCGGCAAGGAAGTCGTCGACGTGCTGTGCACGCATCCGCTCGTGAAGGCGATCTCGTTCGTCGGCTCGACGGCCGTCGGCACCCACGTGTACCGGCTCGGCAGCGAGCACGGCAAGCGCGTGCAGGCGATGATGGGCGCGAAGAACCACGCGGTGATCCTGCCCGACGCGAACCGCGAGCAGACGGTGAACGCGCTCGTCGGCGCGGCGTTCGGCGCGGCGGGCCAGCGCTGCATGGCGACGTCGGTCGCGGTGCTCGTCGGCGCGGCGCGCGACTGGCTGCCCGACATCGTCGCGAAGGCGAAGACGCTGAAGGTCAACGCGGGCGCCGAGGCGGGCACCGACGTCGGCCCGGTCGTGTCGCGCGCGGCGAAGCAGCGGATCCTCGGCCTCATCGAGACGGGCGAGAAGGAAGGCGCGACGCTCGCGCTCGACGGCCGCGACACGAACGTCGACGGCTATCCGCACGGCAACTTCATCGGCCCGACGGTCTTCGCGGACGTGAAGCCGGAGATGACGATCTACACGCACGAGATCTTCGGGCCGGTGCTGTGCGTGATGTCGGTCGATACGCTCGACGAAGCGATCGCGCTCGTCAACGCGAATCCGTTCGGCAACGGCGTCGGCCTGTTCACGCAGAGCGGCGCGGCGGCGCGCAAGTTCCAGAGCGAGATCGACATCGGCCAGGTCGGCATCAACATTCCGATTCCGGTGCCGGTGCCGTTCTTCAGCTTCACGGGCTCGCGCGGCTCGAAGCTCGGCGATCTCGGCCCGTACGGCAAGCAGGTCGTGCAGTTCTACACGCAGACGAAGACCGTCACCGCGCGCTGGTTCGACGACGACGCGACGGCGGGCGCCGTCAATACGACGATCCGTCTGCACTGATTGGGAGGCGCGATGAAGATCGGTTTTATCGGCTTGGGCCACATGGGCGCGCCGATGGCGCTCAACCTGCTGAAGGCGGGCCATGAAGTGCGCGCGTTCGATTTGAGCGAGGATGCGCTGCGTCTCGTGAAGGACGGCGGCGCGCAGGTCGTGATGTCGCCGCGCGACGCGGCGGCGGGCGCCGAGTTCGTCGTCACGATGCTGCCCGCGGCCGCGCACGTGCGCGCCGTGCTCACGCAGGACGATGGCGTGTTGGCCGGCCTCGGCGCGGGCGCGATGCTGATCGATTCGAGCACCATCGATCCGGCGAGCGCGCAGGCGTTCGGCGAGCTCGTGCGCGGCAAGGGCGGCGCGTTCGTCGACGCGCCGGTATCGGGCGGCACGGGCGGCGCGGCGGCGGGCACGCTGACGTTCATGGTCGGCGGCAGCGACGCCGACTACGAGCGCGTGAAGCCGGTGCTTTCGGCGATGGGCAAGAACATCGTCCACTGCGGCGCGACCGGGATGGGGCAGGTCGCGAAGGTCTGCAACAACCTCGTGCTCGGGATCACGATGGCGGGCGTCTCCGAGGCGATGGCGCTCGGCGCGTCGCTCGGCATCGATCCGAAGGTGCTCGCGGGCATCATCAACACGTCGACGGGCCGCTGCTGGAGCGCCGATACGTACAACCCGTATCCGGGCGTGATCGAGACCGCGCCGTCGTCGCGAGGCTACACGGGCGGCTTCGGCACCGATCTGATGCTGAAGGATCTCAGCCTCGCGAACGACGCGGCGAAGCACGTGCGGCAGCCGGTCTATCTCGGCGCGCTCGCGCAGCAGCTCTATCAGACGATGAGCAGCCGCGGCGACGGCAAGCTCGACTTCTCGGCGGTGATCCGTCTGTACCAGCCGGTCAAGAAGGACGCCTGATGATCGAGCTCGACTACGCCGACGACGGCGCGATCGCGCTCGTCACGCTCAAGCGCCCGTCCGCGAACACGTTCAGCGCGGACGGGCTCCTGCAACTGCAGCGCACGATCGAGCGGCTCGAAGCCGATTCGCGCGTGCGCGCGCTCGTCGTCACGGGCGACGGCCCGAAGTTCTTCAGCGCGGGCGCCGACCTGCACTCGTTCGCCGAAGGCGATCACGCGATGGCGCGCACGATGGCCGCGCGCTTCGGCGCCGCGTTCGAGGCGTTGCACGACGCGCGCTTCCCGACGATCGCCGCGATCAACGGCTATGCGATGGGCGGCGGCCTCGAATGCGCGCTCGCGTGCGACATGCGGATCGCCGAGCGGCATGCGCAGATGGCGCTGCCCGAGCCGTCGGTCGGCCTCACGCCGTGCGGGCTCGGCACGCAGACGCTGCCCTGGCTCGTCGGCGAAGGCTGGGCGAAGCGGATGATCCTCGCGGGCGTGCGCGTCGACGCCGAAACGGCGCTGCGCATCGGCCTCGTCGAGGAGGTCGTCGACACGGGCCGGGCGCGCGACGCCGCGCTCGAGCTCGCGCGCGGCGCGGTCGCGCTCGGTCCGCGCGCGGTCGGCGTCGCGAAGGCGCTGATCGGCCTCGCGCGGCAGGGCGTGCCGCGCGGCGCGGCGCTCGCAATCGAGCGCGAGCGCTTCGTCGACCTGTTCGACGGCGGCGAGCCGCGCGAAGGCGTCGCCGCATTCCTCGGCAAGCGCAAGCCGCAATGGCGAATCGACGACGGAGGGCAGCCGCAATGAGCGCGCCGATGATGCACGACGTCCATCGCGACGCGGTTCACGACGTGTCGATGCGCGTCGTGAATCGCGTCGCGCTGATCACGCTGAACCGGCCGGCCGCGCTCAACGCGCTGTCGCACGAGATGGTGCGCGAGCTCGCCGCATTGCTCGAGCGCTGCCGCGACGATCGCTCGATCGTCGCCGTCGTGTTGCGCGGCGCGGGCGACAAGGGCTTCTGCGCGGGCGGCGACGTGCGCGCGCTCTACCGGATGGCGAAAGCGGGCGGCCGCGACTGGCTGCCGTTCTTCGTCGACGAATACCGGCTCGACTACGCGATCCACACGTTTCCGAAGCCCGTCGTCGCGCTGATGGACGGCATCACGATGGGCGGCGGGATGGGACTCGCGCAGGGCGCCGCGCTGCGCGTGTCGACCGAGCGCAGCAAGATCGCGATGCCGGAGACGCGGATCGGCTTCGTGCCCGACGTCGGCGCGACGCATTTTCTCGCGAAGCTGCCGGTCGAGCTGTCGTTGTACGTCGGCCTGACGGGCGCGACGCTGTCGGGCGCGGATGCGCTCGTCGCGAAGCTGGCCGATCTGTCGGTGCCGTCGTCGTGGCTCGACACGTTCGAGACGCGGCTCGAACGCACCGACTGGTCGGGCGACGCGCTGCGCGCATTGCGCACGGTGTTCGCGCCGCCGTGCAACGTCGTGCCGCATGCGGCGCTCGACAGTCAGATGCCGTGGATCGTCCGGCACTTCGACAAGCGCTCGGGCGTCGAGCGGATCGTCGCGACGCTGCGGCAGGATCTGACGCGCGACGAGCTGTCGCGCGAGCATCGGCAATGGCTGCAGACGACGCTCGACGCATTGACGAGCCATTCGCCGACGATGCTCGAAGTGACGCGCGAGGCGCTGTTGCGCGGCCGGCAGATGGCGCTCGCCGAATCGTTCCGGATGGAGCTCGGGATCGTCACGCGCGCGATCGAGGAGGGCGATTTCCGCGAGGGCGTGCGTGCGCATCTCGTCGACAAGGACCGCAGGCCGGGCTGGGCGCCCGCGTCGCTCGTCGAGGTGCAGCGCGAGCGGGTCCAGCATTTCCTGACGTCGCCGTGGAAGCGCGATGCGCATCCGCTCGCCGGGCTTGGCGTAGCGTGACATGACGTGATTTGACGGCCGGCGCGCCGGCTCGCGGCGCGGCGGCATGGCGGCATGGCATGGCACGGCACGGCGTCGCGCAGCTCGCGCCGCAGGATCTTGCCGACATTGCTCTTCGGCAGATCCGCCGCGCTGATTCGACCGTACCGTTCGCGCGCCTCGGCCGGCGTCGGCGTTTCGCCGCGCTCGGGCGGCACGCCGCGGATCACGGGCTCGATGACCGGGCAGGGCGGTGGCGTGATCGCGTCGACGAGCGCGAGCGTGGCGCGCTGCGCCGCCAGGAGCTTCATCGCGTCATCGCGATGCGCACACGAGCCGCGTGACGGCGGCGTCGACTCAGTTCGGCTGGCGCGTGCCCGCGAGTTCGCGCATGTAGGCGGGCATCGTCGACAGCATCGCGGCGCGCATGGCCCAGGCGGCGACCCGAATGAGCAGCACGAGTACGTTCCTGCATCGTCCTTTCTTCGTATGCGTAGGAAAGACGATGCAAGGCTGTCGGATTTCGGCTAGCGAGTGCTTTCGAACGGAGCCTCGAAACGGCGGCGGACGGCCGGTCAGGCGGGGGCCGTCAGGACAGTCGGTCCGCGCCGCCCAGCGCCTTGTACAGGTTCATCCGGTTGTTGAGGCGGCCCAGCTGAGTGCGCGCCAGCGCGCTTTGCGCATCGCGCAGCCGTTGCTGCTCGTCGAGCCACGGTTGCACGCCCGTCGCGCCGGCGATGAAGCGCGCCTTCGCGAGCGTTTCCGCGCGCCGCGCCTGCGCGAGCGCGAGCGCGCGCTCGTCGGCCTCGGCTTCGAGCTGCACGCGCGCGGACAGCGCGTTCTCGACTTCGCCGAGCGCGCGGTACAGGTTCTGCCGGAAATTGACGACGGCTTCCTCGTACTGCGACTTCGACACCTTGATCTGCAACTGCATCGTGTTCCACTGGATGAACGGCAGCGTGAGCCCGAGGCCGAGCGTCGCGACCGGATTCTGCAGCACGCGCTCGAGGCTCGTGCTCGACGTGCCGACGCTGCCCGTCAGCGTGAACGTCGGGTAGAAGCTCGTGCGCGTCACGTCGACGTTCGCGAGCGATTCGCGCAGCCGGAACTCGGCCGCGCGCAGATCGGGGCGGCGGCCGAGCAGCTCGGCGGGCAGGCCCGCGGCGACTTCCGGCAGCGGCGCATCGGGCAGCGCGCCGCGCTCGGCCGCTTGCCGCTGCGGCGGCCGATCGAACAGGATCGCGAGCGCGTTGCGGTTCTCGGCGCGCTGCTGGATCAGCTGCGTCTGGTCGGCACGCAGCGCGGACAGGTTCCGCTCGGCCTGCGCGACGTCGAGACCGGACGTCGCTCCCGCCGCATGGCGTGAGCGCACGAGCTTCAGCGTCCGCTCCGCATACGCGATGTTCGCGTCGCCGAGCGCGATCTGCTGGTTCAGATATGCGACCTGCCAGTACAGCGCGGCCGTCGTGCCGATCAGCGACAGCCGCGCCGCATCGCGGTCGGCCTGCGTCGCTTCGAGCGCCCAGCGCGCGGCGTCGCGCTGCGCGGCGAGCCTGCCCCACAAGTCGAGCTCGTAGCCGAGCGTCGCCGTGATGCCGCTCGTGCGGCCCATCCGGTGCGTGTCGAGCGTGCGCGACACGTTGCCGGTCGCGCCGAGTGTCACGTTCGGCGTCAGGTTCGTATCGGCGAGCCCCGCTTGCAGTTGAGCGCGATAGACGCGGATCGCGGCGGCCGCGAGATCGTTGTTCGTGCGCAGCGCTTCGTCGATCAGGCGATCGAGCGTCGGGTCGCCGAAGCGGCGCCACCAGTCATCGGGCGCGGCGCTCGCCTGCGCGGCGACGGGCGACGCCCATTGCTCGGGCAAGCTGACCGAGGGCGGCGGCGTGTCGCGCGACCGCGTCGCGCAGCCGGACAGCAGCGCGCACGCGCATGCAAACGTCGCGGCGCGCCGGGCGAAACGACGGGTCGGGAAGATCGTCATCGCTTCACCTCAATCGCGCGCGAGCGCATCGATCGGATCCAGCCGCGATGCATTGCGCGCGGGCATGAAGCCGAACACGACGCCGATCAGCGTCGAGCACAGGAACGCCGACACGATCGAGCCGGCCGAGAACACCATCTTCCATTGGTCGACGAACAGCGAGAACAGGAAACTCATCCCGAACGACAGCACGATGCCGATCGCGCCGCCCATCAGGCAGACGGTCACGGCTTCGACGAGGAACTGCTGCATGATGTCGGCCTGCCGCGCGCCGACCGCCATCCGGATGCCGATCTCGCGCGTGCGCTCGGTCACGGACACGAGCATGATGTTCATCACGCCGATCCCGCCGACGACGAGCGAGATCACCGCGATCAGCGACAGCAGCAGCGTCAGCGATTGTCCGGTTTTCTCGACGGTCTTGACGACGCTGTCCATGTTGTACGTGAAGAAGTCCTTGCGGCCGTGCCGCTGCAGCATCAGCTTCGTCAGGCTCTTCTCGGCCGCGTCGCTCGGCTGGCCGTCGCGCACGCGCACGGTGATGCTGTCGAGATGGCGCTGGCCGAACAGGCGCCCCGACGCGGTCGTGTATGGCACCCAGACGTTGAGGTTCTTCATGTCGCCGAACGCGCTCTTCTTTTCCGCGGTCACGCCGATCACGACGCACGGCAGGTTGTCGATCAGGATCACTTCGCCGAGCGGGTTCGGATTCGCGCCGAACAGCTTGCGGCGCGTGTTCTCGTCGATCACCGCGACCTGCGCCTGGCGGCGCACCTCGTCGGGCCCGAACGCGATGCCTTGCGCCATCTTCATCCCGCGCACCTGGAAGAAGCGCTCGCCGACGCCGCTCACGAGCGCGTTCACGTCGACGTTCCGATAGCGCAGCAGCAGGCTGCGCGACGTCTCGGGCGTCGCGCTGTCGACGTAGATCTGCTCGGCGAGCGCGGCCGCATCGGCGGGCACGAGCGTCTGGATCGTGTCCGCGCGGCTGTCGCCCCAATCGCGGCCGGGGTAGACGTTGATCGTGTTCGTGCCGATGCTGCCGATCTCGTCGAGCATGTAGCGCTTCGCGCCTTCGCCGATCGCGACGATCGACACGACCGACGTGATCCCGATGATGATGCCGAGCATCGTCAGCAGCGTGCGCAGCCGATGCGACACGAGCGCGATCCACGCCATCCGGAACGCTTCCGCGAAACGGCCGACGCCCGCCGACAGACGGCGCGTGCGGTGGGGCGTCGGGCTGCCGTTCGCGTCGTGCTCGGCGTCGGCGTCGTCCGCGCGCGGATTGAGCCGGTCGCCGACGATCCGGCCGTCGCTGATCTCGATGATGCGCCGCGCATGCGCGGCGACGTGCTCGTCGTGCGTGACGATGATGACCGTGTGGCCGAGCGCGTTCAGCTCGCGCAGAATCCGGATCACGTCCTGGCCGCTCTTCGAATCGAGCGCGCCCGTCGGCTCGTCGGCGAGAATCACTTCGCCGCCGTTCATCAGCGCGCGCGCGATGCTGACGCGCTGCTGCTGGCCGCCCGACAACTGGCTCGGCCGATGGTCGGCGCGATCCGACAGGCCGAGCCGCGCGAGCAGCTTCAGCGCGCGCTCGCGCCGCTCGGCGTGCGCGCTTCCCGCGTAGACGGCCGGCATCTCGACGTTCGCGGCCGCGGAGAGATGCGGCAGCAGGTGATAGCGCTGGAAGATGAAGCCGAAATGCTCGCGGCGCAGGCGCGCGAGCTCGTCGCTTTCGAGCTCGCTCGTCTCGCGTCCGCTCACCTTGTAGCTGCCCGAGCTCGGATGATCGAGGCAGCCGAGGATGTTCATCAGCGTCGACTTGCCCGAGCCGGACGCGCCGACGATCGCGACGATCTCGCCCGCGTCGATCGAGAGATTCACGTCGTCGAGCACGACGACGTCCTTGTCGCCCGCGGGAAAGCGCCGCGTGATGCGCGTCAGTTGCAGCAGCGGTTCGGCCATCGTCAGTTCCCCGCGTCGGACGCGGCGGCGCCGGCGGCCGCGGGTTCGTTCGCATCGCCGATGATCACGCGCTCGCCTTCCGTGAGGCCCGCGAGCACTTCGACCTTCACGTTGTTGTTGATGCCGGTGCGGACCTTGCGGGTCGCGACTTTGTCGTCGGCGCCGACCACGCGCACCGGGTACGTGCCGTCCTTGTCCTTCGCGCCGAGCGCGGTGACGGGAATGTTGAGCGCGTTGCGCGCGGTGCCGAGCAGGATGCTCACTTGCGCGGTCATCGAGATGCGCAGCCGGTGGCCGGGATTCGGCACTTCGAAGAGCGCGTTGTAGAACACCGCGGTGTTCGATTTCGACGAGCCGCCGCCGCCCATGCCGCCGAGCCCGCCTTGCGTGTCGAGGAAGTTCTGCGGCGCGGGCTCGATCGCGCGCAGCTTGCCGTAGTAGCGCTTGTCGGGCTCGCCGAGGATCGTGAAGTACGCGGCCTGATCGGGGTGGATGCGGATCACGTCCGCTTCGGACACCTGCGCCTTGACCGTCATCGTGTCGAGCTCGGCGAGCTTCAGGATCACGGGCGCCTGCTGCTGCGCGATCACGGTCTGGCCTTCCTGCGTGACGATCGCGACCACTTCGCCGTCGATCGGCGCGGCGATTCGCGTGTAGCCGAGGTTCGCGCGCGCGATCTCGATCTTGATCCGCGCCTCGCGGATCTGCGCGTCGAGCGCGGCGAGGCTCGCGCGCTGCACGTCGAGCGTCGCGGCGGCGGCCTCGTAGTCCTGGCGCGAGGTTGCGTCGTCGGGCAGCATCTGCTGCTGCCGCTTGAACGCGAGCTCGGCCTGCTTCAGCTGCGCGGCGGTCGAGCGCTTCTGCGCGATCAGGTTGTCGACGTTCGCTTCGGCCTGGCGCAGCTCGTTTTGCGAGATCACCGGATCGATCTCGGCGAGCCATTGGTCCCTCTTCACCTTGTCGCCGAGCTTCACCTTCAGCGATTTCAACTGGCCGGACACCTGCGCGCCGACGTCGACCTGCTTGAACGCTTGGAGCGTGCCCGTGGCCAGCACGGCGTTTTCGAGGTCGGCTCGGGCGACCTTCGCGGTCAGGTAGTGCGGCGCTTTGTCTTTCGCAAAGAAGCGTTGGACCAGCACGACGAGCGAGGCGAGCACGACGACGCCGGCCGCCGCGGCGATCCAGCGGCGTTGGGATTTTTTCATGGGAGGCGGAACGGTAAGGCGTGGCAGGCGAGCAATTGTAATGAAAATGCAAACCGTCCATTGGAATACGGAAAGGCGCGCCAGGTTCAACGCGGCGACAAATTTCCTCAATATTCCGACAGTTCGTTACATGAGCGGGGCGGGCGCGACGACGCGAGGGCCTCTCCGTCGCCGCCGCGCGTCATTTGCATATCTCGCGGCGGCGGGCATCGATAGCTGAATTCATTGGTTGGCCGTCATACCGGCCCGCCCTACGATGCGCCGGGACAGACGCCGCGCGAAGCGGCGCGTCCGAGGGCCATTGCCGACCGGCCGGCCGCGCGCCGCCGAATCCTTGCCATCCCCTTCATGCTTCAAGGAACGATCCGATGAGTCACGAGCCGGACCACCTCAAGTTCGCCTACTGGGTGCCTAACGTCAGCGGCGGCCTGGTCGTCAGCAAGATCGAGCAGCGCACGAGCTGGGATATCGACTACAACCGGCGTCTCGCGCAGCTCGCCGAGAAGAACGGCTTCGATTACGCGTTGTCCCAGATCCGCTTCACGGCCGGCTACGGCGCCGAGTTTCAGCACGAATCCGTCGCGTTCAGCCATGCGCTCCTCGCCGCGACCGAGCGGCTGAAGGTAATCGCCGCGATCCTGCCGGGGCCGTGGCATCCGGCCGTCGTCGCGAAGCAGCTCGCGACGATCGATCAGTTGAACCAGGGACGCGTCGCGATCAACGTCGTGAGCGGCTGGTTCAAGGGCGAATTCACCGCGATCGGCGAGCCTTGGCTCGAGCACGACGAGCGCTATCGACGCTCGGAGGAATTCATCCGAGCGGTGAAGGGCGTCTGGACGCAGGACAACTTCACGTTCAAGGGCGACTTCTATCGATTCAACGACTACACGCTGAAGCCGAAGCCGTTGCAGCAGCCGCATCCGGAGATCTTCCAGGGCGGCAACTCGGCGGCCGCGCGCCGGATGGCGGCCGCCGTGTCCGACTGGTACTTCATGAACGGCAACACGCTCGACGGCCATCGCGCGCAGATCGACGAGATCCGCGCGGCGGCGGCCGCGCAGGGACGGCAAGTGAAATTCGGCGTCAACGCGTTCATCATCGCGCGCGACACCGAGCGCGAGGCGCGCGACGTGCTCGACGAGATCGTCCGTCACGCGGACGTCGAAGCCGTCAACGCGTTCGGCCACGCGGTCAAGCAAGCAGGCAAGGCGACGCCCGAGGGGCAGGGCATGTGGGCCGATTCGAAATTCGCCGATCTCGTTCAGTACAACGACGGCTTCAGGACCAACCTGATCGGCACCCCCGGGCAGATCGCCGAGCGGATCGTCGCGCTGAAGGAGATCGGCGTCGATCTCGTGCTCGGCGGATTCCTCCACTATCTCGAGGACATCGAGTATTTCGGCCGGCGCGTGCTGCCGCTCGTGCGCGAGCTGGAGCGGCGGCGCGACGCGCAGCCGGCTTGAGTCGATGTAAAGGCAGAGCCCCGCCGCCGAGCGTCGTGCGACGAGCGGCGGGCTGTGCGCTTTGGGATGCGCGATGAACGGGCGAGGGGAATGACGCCATCTGCGAGCGCATGCGGCGCTTCATCGGAATCCGCGTTTGAATTTCGCGTTTGAAACATCCACGCCGCGCGTGCGATCGCATGCGCGCTCGCCGTACTCGTTCAACTGCGCCGACCATCACCTTCGTCGCGCCTTCACGCAGTCACACCGCTGCAATATTGACGAAAGCACAATAGGCACCCGACAGTTCACCAACATCGCGGTGCCGTTCGCGCGGCCGCCGCGTCCATACTGAGGGGGCCGGTATGCTTCATACCTTCGCGCGCGCCGCGTGCGCGCTTGCGGTCGCGTCGGCTTGCAACGCCGCCAACGCCTACGACTATCTGTTGCTCGCGACGTCCTGGGAACCGGGCTTCTGCGCGACGCACAGCGCCACCGAGTGCGGCACGCTGTCGGGTTCGTACGCGTCGACGAACCTGTCGCTGCATGGTTTGTGGCCGAACAACTACGACGGCAATCAGCCGTTCTACTGCGGCGTGCCGCAGAACGAGATCGACCTCGACAACAACCATCAGTGGTGCAGCATGGACTCGTACCCGGTCGGCTCGTCGACGTTGAGCACGCTGTCGACGTACATGCCGGGCGTCGTGTCGTGCCTCGACAAGCACGAGTGGTACAAGCACGGCACCTGCGCGCAGGCGCCGTCGGCCGACGCGTACTGGAACAACGCGACCGGGATGGTCAGCCGCCTGTCGACGACGTCGTTCAACACGTTCCTGCAATCGAACGCGGGCAACACGGTGACGCGGACGCAGCTCCTGACCGCGTTCGAAGGCGCGTTCGGCAGCAACACGCGCGGCGCGGTGTCGCTCAAGTGCGTGAAGGTCAACTACGTCAGCTATTTCACCGAGGCGTGGATTGCGGTGAAGACGGATGCGACGTCGCAGTTCCCGAGCGCGGCGTCGCTCGTGACGGACGGGAGCACGCAGGGCACGTGCCCGACGTCCGGGATCTACATCGCGAAGTAAGCGGGGCTTGGCCGGCGCGGTTCGGGCGGCACGCGGTTCGGGCGAGCGGCGCGAAGCGCAGGCAAAGCGAGCGCGGCTGTCGGGCAGGCCGTCCGAATTCGGTCGGTCAGGCGGCGAACGTCGCAGATGTCGGTGACGTTCGTCGCTCGGTTGCCGCTCGGTCCGTTGTCCGGCTCTCCGCCGGCCAAGCACGCGAAATCGCTTTCAGTGCGCGGGTGACCAATCGATAACCAGCGACGCGGCCTGCGGAGAAGCGGTCGCGTGGGTCATCGATGACCCGCGGCATCGCGGCGCACGCGCGCCGCCCG
The DNA here is from genome assembly GCF_000959365.1 of Burkholderia oklahomensis C6786. NCBI lineage: Bacteria > Pseudomonadati > Pseudomonadota > Betaproteobacteria > Burkholderiales > Burkholderiaceae > Burkholderia > Burkholderia oklahomensis. Next base: position 2,641,602 of record NZ_CP009556.1, on the reverse strand, counting down.
AGCCTGCATCGCGCCGCCGACGTCGTCAGAAAATCGAACGCCCCGAATACGTCGTCAGCCACTCGAGCGCCAGCGTGCCCGCGAGCGAGTTGCCGTTCGGATCGAGCCCGGGCGACCACACGCACACCGCCATCTCGCCCGGCAGCACCGCGACGATCCCGCCGCCGACGCCGCTCTTCGCCGGCAGCCCGACGCGGTAGACGAAGTCGCCCGCGGCGTCGTAGGTGCCGCAGGTCAGCATCAGCGCCGACAGCCGCTTCGCCGAGCTCGCATCGAGAATCCGCGCGCCCGTCGCCGGCGCGACGCCGCCGTTCGCGAGAAAGAGCGCCGCCTGCGCGAGCTCGACGCAGTTCATCGTGATCGCGCATTGGCGGCAATACGCGTCGACGACCGTCTCCGGCGGCATCTGCATGTTGCCGAAGCTCGCCATGAAATGCGCCATCGCGCGGTTGCGCTCCGCGTGCTGCAGCTCGGACAGCGCGACGCGCGAATCGTAGTCGATGTCGGCGATGCCGGTCAGGCGCCGGATGAATTCGACGAGCGCCGTCTCCGCGCGCACGAAGCGGCGGCTCAGCACGTCGGCGACGACGAGCGCGCCCGCGTTGATGAACGGATTGCGCGGCTTGCCGCGCTCGCTTTCGAGCTGCACGAGCGAGTTGAACGCGGTGCCGGACGGCTCGCGCCCGACGCGCTGCCACAGCTCGTCGCCGAGCAGCTGGAACGCGAGCGTGCACGCGAACAGCTTCGAGATGCTCTGGATCGAGAAGCGCTCGCGCGCGTCGCCGACCGTGTGGACTTCGCCGTCGAGCGTGACGACCGCCATGCCGAACCGTTCGGCGGGCACTTTCGCGAGTTCGGGGATGTAGTCGGCGACGCGCCCCGCGCCGATCCAGGGCGCGAGTTCGGTGTGGATGCGTTCTAGGATCGCTGGGTAATTCATCGAATCGGTACGCGGCGCGCCGCGCGGGTATGAAGCGAGCCCGTATGGAACCTTCTCGGCGGCAATTCGTCAAGCATCGGCGGCGCGGCGGACGCATGCACGGGGAAAATCGCGCCGACCGCGGCCGATCGTCCAGGGCGCGCGCGAGGCGCGCCGCATCCGCGACGGCCTTCGCGCCGGGCGTTCCGAAGCCGCGCCGGACGGGCCGCTGACGCGGGATTCTCGCGGCCGCCGACGGAACGATTTCATCCGCCGGCTCGCGCCGCAGTATCATTCAAAATGTTTCGGGATTTTGCAAAGTGGGTGCGGCAGTTTCACGGGTTCGCGCCAAGTCCTTGTTTCAAATAATATTTGGCTTCCATATCGACTGATTTGCCCATGCCTTTCCGGATTCTCCTCGTCGAGGACGACAATCGCCTGTCCACGCTGATCGCGGGCTACCTGCGCAAACACGAGTACGTCGTCGATACCGTGCTGAACGGCGACGACGCCGTCGACGCGATTCTGACGGGGCGGCCCGATCTCGTGATTCTCGACGTCAACCTGCCCGGCAAGGACGGGTTCGAGATCTGCCGCGAGGCGCGCGAGCACTACGACGGGGTCATCATCATGGTGACGGCCCGCGACGAGCCGTTCGACGAACTGCTCGGCCTCGAATTCGGCGCGGACGACTACGTGCACAAGCCGGTCGAGCCGCGCATCCTGCTCGCTCGGATCAAGGCGCAGCTGCGCCGCGCGCCGGTACGGCAGGCGGACGGCGCGGGCGGCCAGCCGGAGAGCCATACGTTCGGCAAGTTCACGATCGACCGCACGAACCGGACCGTCAACCTGCCCGACGGCACGACGCCCGAGCTGACCTCGGCGGAGTTCGACCTGCTGTGGGTGCTCGCCTGCCATGCGGGCGAAGTCGTGAGCCGCGACGATCTGATGCTGCAGTTGCGCGGCGTCGAATTCGACGGACTCGACCGGACGATCGACGGCCGGATCTCGAAGCTGCGCCGCAAGCTGCGCGACGACGCGAGTAGTCCGCAGCGGATCAAGACCATCCGCAGCAAGGGTTATCAATTCAGCAAGAACGCTTGGGAGTAAGCTGCGCGTCGACGCGAGCGGTTTTCGATTCCGCGCGGGCGGCTCGCGAACGCGCCGGGCCGTTTGCGACGGCCGCGCGTTTCATGGTTCGAAACGACGTGTGCCGCGTCGGCAATTTCGAACTGCATGAGCGCCGCCGCGTCGCGATGCGCGGCGACGACGTGCTACGCGATGCGATGCTACGCGAGCCGATGCGGCTCGTCGCCATGCGATTCGACAACACGACAACGCGACGTTCGCCGCGGTTTTACTCGGTGAAACGCCACGGCGTCCGCGTCGCGCACGCCCGCACAGCCGACGAGCCGGCTGCGCGTCCGCCGCCGTTCGCCGCGACCATTCGCCGGCGGCGCGGCCGGATTCCGCTCGATCATTCACAGCACCGATTTCCCGACATTCGCGACACGAAGATGAACAGCACGCAAGCGCACCGATTGTCCCCGTTCCGCTATTGCAAATGGCGCTGGCTGCATTTCCGCCGCTCGTGGACCGACACGCGCGCCGACCGGATCCCGAGCTGGTCGCGCCTTTACCTGCGGACCTATCTGCATCTCGTCGGCCTCGTGCTGGTGACGGTCGGCGGGACGATCGCGACGCTATGCTCGGCGCTCGGGCCGCGCGCCGTGTGGCGCGCGCTCGACGCGCTGCCGGGCGGCGCGCTGCCGCTCGCGGCGTTCGTGCTCGCGGTGCCGGCGCTCACCGGCTATCGCTGGATGCGGCCCGTGTGGTCGGATCTCGTGATGGTGCGCGAGCGCGCGATCGACTTCACGGGCGGGCGCTTCAACACGCGCGCGCGCGAGTCGCGCAGCGTGATCATCGGGCCGCTCGCGCGCACGCTGAACGCGCTCGCGATGCGGATGGAGCGTTTGATCGCCGCGCAGCGCGACCTGACGAACGGCATCTCGCACGAATTGCGCACGCCGCTCGCGCGCGTGCGCTTCGCGCTCGAAAGCCTGCGCGAGCCGGGGTCGGCGGCCGAGTACGAGAACGCGATCGACAGCATCGAGCAGGACGTGACCGAGCTCGACGATCTGATCGACATGAGCCTCACGTACGCGCGGCTCGAATACAGCTCGCTGCAGTCGAATCTCGAGCAGACGGCGCTCGTCGCGTGGTTCGACAAGCAGGTCGCCGACGCCGCGCTGCTGTACCCGAGCAAGACGATCGAGGCGCGCGTCGCGCTTCCCGCCGACGTGCGCGTGAAGATGGACAAGCGGCTGATGTCGTATGCGATGCGCAACCTGCTGCGCAACGCGAGCAAGCACGCGCACGGACAGATCGAGGCCGGCCTGCGGATGCGTCACGGCAACATCGAGATCTACGTCGAGGACGACGGGCCCGGCGTGCCGCTCGACGAGCGCGAACGGATCTTCGAGGCATTCGTGCGGCTCGACCGGCACACGGCCGGCTACGGCCTCGGCCTCGCGATCACGCGGCAGGTGCTGCAGGCGCACAACGGGCGCGTCGCCGTCGTCGATCCGCTGTTGCTGTCGGGGGCGCGCTTCGAGATGAGCTGGCCGGTCTGACGCGCGGTGGCCGCCTGCACGGTGTCCGACCAGCGCCGCGTGATTCGGCCGGCGTCTCGTCGACCGGCGGGGCGAAGGGATCCGCCGCACCGGCTCGCGGCGTTGCAGCCATGCGGCAGCGCTGAGTCCGCCAGCTCAATACGTGCGGCCGAGCTGGAAGTACAGGTTGCGACGCCCGCCCGGCGCGAGCGCGACGCCGACGTACACCGGCCCGAACGACGTGATCAGGCTGGTGAAGAACGTGTAGCTCTGCCTGAGCGGACCGCCGGGGATCGTCGCGTCGAGCGACCACACGTTGCCGACTTCCGCGCTTGCGCCGACGTAGAGCGCCTTGATCGGCGACGCGTTGAACGTCGCGAGCTGATTCATGTACGTCAGCTGCCCATAGAGGAGCGCGTCGCCGCTCAACTGGTCTGCCGCGTACGCGGACAGATGCTGGAAGCCGCCGAGCGTGTAGCCGAGCGGATTGCTGAGGTTCGTGCCGCCGAAGCTCTTGCCCGCTTCGATGCTCGCGCTCACGCTGTGCCGGCCGAAGCGCTCGGCGACCATCAACTTGCCGTAGACGTCGGTGAACTTGTCCTCGCTCGTCACGAGCGACCGCTCGGCGCGGAATTCCGCGAAATAGCCCTTGCGCGGGAAGACCTGATCGTCGAGCTGGTCGATGACGAGCCGGGCGCGCGCGCTGATCTGCCGTGCGTACCAGGACGGGAACAGTGAATTGCCGTCGCCGTCGACGAACCCGTCCAGCAGAAGGTTGTACGACGGCGCGGCCGAGAGGTGCGTATACGCGAGCCCGACGCGGAAATCGCCGAGCCGCGCGAGCGGCAGCCCGAAGTCGAGGCCGGCCCGTGTGGTCTGGATCCGGTATTGCGTGATTTTGACGTCGCTCTCCCCGTTGTAGAGGTTCGCGAAACGCCGCTGATACTCCGCGTATGGCGCGACGTAATAGCCGATCTTGTTGGAGAGCGGCTGGCGAAGCTCGACGTGCGCCGACTGCATGTCGCTGCCGAGCGTCGTGTCCGCGCGGAATTCGAGGCCGGACGGCGTGAGCCACGGCCGCCGGTAGCCGATATGCAGCCTGAAGCCGCCTTCATCGGTCGAGCTGCTCGACATCCCGAGCCCGAACAGCAGGAAGTTCGGCCCCCAGTACTTTTCCTGCGCGTCGATCACGAGCCGGTGCTCGTCGCCTTCGTTGACGAGCTGCTGCGTGACGTTTTCGAAATTGCCGCTCGTCGTCAGCGACAACACGTCGGCGCTGACCGCCTGCGGATCGTAGATGTCGCCCGGCTTCACGCGCAGCGCGTTGCGCACGACCCGCTTCGGCACCGACGAGCCGTTGGTCCGGATCTCGATCGACGTGATGCGGATCGGCTGCTGCGGCGGCCGCTTGTGCGCGGCCCGATACGCTTCGTACTGCTCGGGCGACAGCGCATAGCGCTCGAGCCGCGGCAGCGCGGCGACGGCCGCCGCCTCGCCCGCGGCGATCGCCTGGTTCGCGGTCTGGAAGTCGGTGAAGCTCTGCTTGCCGAGGTCCGGCTGCAGCAGGATGTCGTCCGCCTTCAGTTGCTTGCGCTGCTCGGCGACGTTTTGCCGGATCAGGATGCCGATCATCTGCTGCATCACGTCGGCGGGCGACGCCAGCGCGTTCAGCGGACGCAGCGGCGAGCCGATGTCGACGGCGATCACGACGTCCGCGCCCATCCTGCGCGCGGCGTCGACGGGCAGGTTGCTGACGAGTCCGCCGTCGACGAGCGCGCGGCCGTCGATCTCGGTCGGCGAGAAGAGCCCCGGCAGCGCCATGCTCGCGCGGATCGCGAGCGGCAGCGAGCCGTGGTCGAGCACGACCTTCTGGCCGGTCTGCAGGTCGGTCGCGATCGCGCGATACGGGATCGGCAGCCGGTCGAACGGCTGATTCGTCGGCACGGCGGCCGTCCAGTTCGCGAGGAGCGCCTGCAGCCGGTTGCCCTGCACGAGCCCGACGGGCGCCTTGAAGCCTTTCGAATCGAAGCCGATCGTCAGACTGTCGATGTAGAGCCGCTCGTCCTCTCGTTTCTTTTGCGGAAGGTCCGCGCGGTCGGTCACGTCGAACGCGATGTCGGCGAGATTCACCTGCGACAACCGCCGCTGCATTTCCTGCGCGGTCATCCCGGTCGCGTACAGGCCGCCGACGACGGCGCCCATGCTCGTCGCCGCGATGCAGTCGACCGGAATCCGGTGCGCCTCGAGCACCTTCAGCACGCCGAGATGCGCGTAGCCGCGCGCGCCGCCGCCCGACAGCACGAGGCCGATCGACGGCCGGCCGGGCTTGCCGCCGTCCGGCGTGCAGACGAATTCGCCCGTGCCGGCCGGCGGCGGCGGCGCGCCTTGGGCGGACGTCGACGCGGCGGACGGATCGGGCAACGCTGAAGCGAGCGTCGCCGGAGCCGGAGCCGGTGCCGCTGTTGCGCCGGCGTTCGTCGCGGCGATCGACGCGGTGTTCGACGCGGTGTTCGACGCGGCCGCCCCGGCTTGCCGGCCGGCGACCCAAGACCACGCGGCCGCTGCGTCCGCGGACGAGGGCGAAGCCGCGGCGGCCGAAGCCGGGGCGAGCGACGCCGCAGCGGGCGTCGCGGCGGCCGTCTTCGCGCCCGGCGCGGCCACCGGCGTTGTCCTTGGCGGTGCCGCGGCTCCCGCCATGATCGTGGAGGCGTCGGCCGCATCGGCGGACGCGGGCCGGCCCGCCGTGACGCAGACGAACAGAATGGCGGCCACGAAGCCGGGAACGCGAAGGCCCGGACGGGCGGTGGAAGCGAGCACCGTCATTATGGTTGCTATGGCGTGATCGGACTGAACAATCGGGAGGGCCGATCCGGAATCGGCAAAAGCGAGAGAGTACCGCTTTTGTCGGGCCGCGACCACGCGTTGTCGCGAACCGCCCTGGCGGGCGGCGCAAAGCGGCCTGGCACTCTATAGAAAATTCACGAAATCTCCTAAAGTATTCAGGCATCCTGCCGCTAAGCGACTGAGTGGATTGTGCTCGTCGCCGGCAACCGGCCCGGGGGGCGGCCGGCGACGCATCCGCAAAATCCTTCCATTCGATTCGATAGAGGCTTCACGATGGCGGCACCCTTTCTCGGAAGGTTCTTTGCGCATAACGTCGCGGTCGATCCGGGCACCGCGAGCACGCAGATCTACGTCCGCGATCGCGGCGTCGTGCTGAATCAGCCGTCGGTCGTCTGCTTCCGCAAGCGGGGCGGCCCGGCGGAGAAGGCGCGCGTCGAGGCGGTCGGCGAGCAGGCGAAGGCGCTCCTCGGGCGCTCGCCCGAGCATCTCGAGGCCGTCAGGCCGCTCAGGCACGGTGTCGTCGCGAACTATCACGCGGCCGAGCAGATGATGCGGCAGTTCGTCGGCATGTCGCACGCGCGCTCGCTGTTCGGGCGGCGCGTCGAGTTCACGATCTGCGTGCCGTCGAACGCGACGGCGGTCGAGCAGCGCGCGATCCGCGAGGCGGCGCTCGCGGCGGGCGCGTCGCGGGTCAGCCTGATCAGCGAGCCGCTCGCCGCCGCGCTCGGCGCGGGGCTGCCGGTGATGGAGGCGGTCGGGTCGATGGTCGTCGACATCGGCGGCGGCACGACCGAGGTCGCGGTGATCGCGCTCGGCGGGATTGTCTATCGCGAGGCGATCCGCGTCGGCGGCGACCAGTTCGACGCGGCGATCGTCAATCACGTCCGCAACGTGTACGGCGTGCTGCTCGGCGAGCATACGGCCGAGCACGTGAAGAAGGTGATCGGCGCCGCGAGCTACCGGGTGCCGCGGGAGTCGATCCACGCGGTCGGGCGCAGCGTCGCGGACGGCCTGCCGCGCACGATTCAGCTCAGCAACCATGACATCGCCGACGCGCTCGCCGCGCCGCTGAACCAGGTGGTGAGCGCGGTGAAGGGCGCGCTCGAGAATGCGCCGCCCGAGCTCATCACGGATATCGCGGATCGCGGCATCGTGCTGACGGGCGGCGGCGCGCTGCTCGCGCATCTCGGCAAGCGGCTCTATGACGAAACGGGGCTCGTCGCGCGGGTCGCCGACGATCCGCTGACCTGCGCGGTGCGCGGCGCCGGCGCGGCGATGGGGCGGGGCGGGTTCGAGGCCGGCGACGAAGACGCGGACGATATCGGCCTGAATCGCTGATTCGGCCGTGTCGTCAAGTGCCCGTCCGCCCGCCGTTCGTCGCTAACGCGACTGCAACCACGCCGCGACGGCCTTCGCCTGATCGGTATTCAGCGTATGCGCAACCGCGCTCATCACGGGCGCATTCGCGCGCGTGCCGTTCTTGAACACCTCGATCTGCCGCAACAGATAGGCTTCGTGCTGCCCCGCGAGCCGCGGGAACGTGCCGACGCCTTGCCCGTTCTGCCCGTGGCACGACGCGCACGCCGGCGTGCCTTGTTCCGGCACGCCATGCTCGAAGATGTCCTGCCCCTTCGCGACGAGCGCCGGATCGCCGGGTTCGCCGGGCGTCGGCTCCTGATGCGAGTAGTAGTCGGCGATCGACGCGATCGTCGCGTCGTCGAGCTGCGACGCGATGGCCCACATGTACGCGCGCGCGTCGGTCTCGCCGCGCGCATGCTCGCGAAAGCCCTTGAGCTGCGCGGTCAGATACTCGTTCGTCTGCGCACTGAGCCGCGGGAACATCGGCGATTCGCTGCGGCCGTGCGCGCCGTGGCAGGCGGCGCAGAGCTGCGCGGCGAGCCGCGCGCCGTCCTGCGCGTGCGCGGAGACGGCGGGCCAGCCGCCGAGCGCGGCGGCGAGCGCCGCGACCCACATCGGTAACACAAGCAGCTTCTTCATGATCGTTCTCGGCGGGGCAAGCGGGTTGGCGATGAATGTGCTCGGTCGACCTCAGAACACGAACCACGCGAGGAAGTACAGCGTGTTGTTGTCGCTCGCGTTTCGGCCGTTGCCGTCGTAGTTGAAGCGCGCCCCGTTGAACTTGAGGAACCATGTGTACTGCAGCGACAGCTTCACCTGCGGGTGCGGCAGATAGTCGAGCTCCGCGATGACGCCTCGCGTGTCCGGACTGCCGTTCGCGCTGCCTGTCACGGGCGTCGGGCCGTACAGCCCCGCATCGGTGTCGCCCGTCGTCGAGAAGTACGCGAGCGTCGCGCCGTACTTGCGCTGGTAGTAGTACGAAGCCTTCGCCTTGAACGTGTTCAGATGATCGGTCGGATTGGCCGGCGTCGGCCCCGCGCCGATGCCCCCGCTCGGGAAGCTCGCGCTCCAGTTCTGCTTCTCGTGGATGAACGCGAGCTGCGTCGTGAACGCGTGCGACAGCGTCAGATATTGATATTGCGCGTCGAGCGCGATGTCGATGAAGCGGTCGGTCGGCGTCGCGGGCATCGTGTTGTCCGGATACACGTCCGCGATCAGGCCGAACGTGCCGAGCATCAGCGAATGCGGGCCCCATTCGCGGTTGTACGCGACGCGCCAGTACGGATTCGCGCCACGCAGCCGCTTAACGCCGCCCGGCGTGCTGATGTCCTGGCCGGTGCGGAACACCGAGAACATCTGATCGGCAGTCCGATATAAGCCGACTTCCGCATAGATGCTGCGCTGCCAGAACGCGTATGCGGCGAAGCCCGCGACCTGCTGCGCGAGTCCGCCGTCGATCAGCGTGCTTGCCGTCGGCGTGAGCGATACGCTGCTCGACGCGTACGGATAGCCGAACGCCGGCGTGCTGTTCCAGACGTCGGAGACGGTCGGGTTGTTGTTGACCGTGACGCCGTAGATGAAGTCGATGTCGTCGCGGGTGAAATGTCCGGCTGCGCGGATATCGGTGTTGTCGATGCCGCTGTGGTGCGCGATGCCGTCGTACGTCCACTGCGCGAACGCGCCGACCGGACCCGCGATGCGGCCGCCGTAGAACAGGCTCGCCTGCTGCAGCACGACGTCCTGATTGCGGACGAAGTCGTAGTTCCGGTTGTCGATCGAACGAGTGTTGGTTTGCGATAGCTGCACCATGCCCGCGAGCGGGATCGTGAACTTGTTCGACAGCGTGTAGCCCGTCAGCTTGAAGAAGCGTCCGAACGGCGTGAGCTCCGGAAAGCTCACGTGACAGGCGACGCAGGCGAGCCCGGTTTGTCTCGCGAACGCCGGTACCGCAGCGGCGTCGTTCGACAGGAACAGCACCCCGGACACGCATGCGAGTATTGCGGCGAGACCGCGACGGATGCGATTTAACATACCGCCCCCCCTTCTTGTTTCTCGTTAGGGCTAGTCGAACAGGTTCCCGTTTAGGAACAGCCTTTTTTACTAGGCATTCCAATGGGTGTTTTTACCGATGTCCTTTGCAATTATCTATTTTCTTTCAAAATCATTTCGATTTTTTAAAATTAGTCGTGATGCTAACTAATTGTTCGATGAATCGATCGGTATCGGTGATTCGAATGTAAGAGCGCCGCATTCATGGAAATTGATTTGGATCAGCCGTCGAAGGTCGTTGCCATGGGCTTTGGCGTTTACGCAACACGACGAGCGAAGCGCCGAGCATGTCGAAGGGAGCGCGACGCTCCTCTCGACATGCACGCGGCTACTTGCCCTGCAGCAGATCCATGAACGGCGGGAAGGTCAGCAGGATGCCGAACGTCAACAGCACGAAGGCGATGGCCGTGACGCGGCCGAGCGCGACCGATTTCGCGTTCCACCAGCGCGACAGCACGGCCCACGACAGCAGCCAGACGACGATCGCGCTCGTCGTCACGCCCGAAAGCGGCCCGGTGGGTTTGTAGAACGTGAAGAAATGCGCAATCGAGCGGAATGCGTCGCCGGCGAGCGCGAAGAGCCCGACCGCGAAGCAGCCGATGCCGGCTGCGAGAATGGCGGCGGCGGCCGGACCGTTCGGCAGTACGTCGGCCGAAGCGGGTGCGTTCGCGTGCGACGAGGCGGTCGCCGGCTCGTTCACGACGGATGACTGACGTTGTCCTGCGCCAGCGGTCTGCTGCGCGGCGGTGCGCGGATGAGAGGTATGCATCTTCATTCTCCCGTCATGAGATGGATGGCGGCGCCGCCACGGACCGGCGCGTACTTGTTGAGGAACGCGCCGAATGCGCCCGCGACGCCCGTCGCGATGAACGCGACGACGGTGAATGCCAGCACCGCGCTGCGAATCCGGCGTTGCTTGCCGAGCGCGGGGCCGTACTTGCCGAACACGTAGGCGACCATCGTCATCGCGATCGGCGCGAGCCAGGCGACGTGCTCCTTCCATTCCATCCCGAGGCTGTGCCAGCCCGACGTGTCGCGGCTCGACATCAACAGACGCTGCGGATAATTCGAGAGATCGGTCAGGCCGGCGGGCGGCACTGCGCGATACCACGGATAGACGACGTATGCGCCGGAAAACACCGTTGCCCACGCGAGGATCACCATCGCCGACAGATAGATCATCAGCAGCCGGTGCTCGCGCGGCGTGGGCACGGCGGACACGCCGAGCGCGGACATCCGATAGAGTTCGGCGAGCGCGCCGGAAAAGGCGAGCATGAACAACGCGCCGAATCCCATTCCGTGCAGTACCGTCAGCAAGTCTCGTAACGAAATTTCCATCATGGCCTCCGTTCATGTGGCGGGTGTCGTTTTCATCGTGTCGGACGGCGGGCTTTCTGCCTTGAGGCAGATCAATATAAATAATGAGATTAATATCTATTCGAATGCCGAAGTAAATTTTCAATAATTAAGAGGCGCTCGGGTTTATTGTTTGTCGGATTTTCGACATCAAAATGAAATGATCGGAAGGATCGGTGAAGATGAAAGCGCGCGGTGGGCGCGCGTTGCCGATCCGGGCGTGAGCATGCAGTGCGTCGGCTGGCGGGCGCGTTCGCGCGGCGGGTGACGCGGCCGGTGGGGGCCGTCGGCGCATGGAGGCACGTCGATCAGGCGCCGTGTCGGCGCATCGACCCATTAACCTATCTTCCCGCAGCCCGCAGCCCGCAGCCCGCAGCCCGCAGCCCGCAGCCCGCAGCCCGCAGCCCGCAGCCCGCAGCCCGCAGCCCGCAGCCCCATAGCCCCATAGCCCAGTCGATCCATCGATCGGCCGATCCCTCGACTCGCCAATCCCTCCGACAGCGCCTCGCCAAAGACCGCAAAATCGGCGAAATACGCGTGATCGGCATGATCGCGCCCCGGCCGACGCTGCGCGCCCGACGCGTTCTGTCCTATCCTGTGCGGAAAACGCGGCGCACCCGGCGCGCCGCGTCCAGCCCAGGAGTTCCGATGCCGAGGCAAGCCGACACTTCTTCCCCGCGCGCGCCGCAGGCCGCGTCCGCATCGTCACCCGCGACCGCTGCGCAGACGACGGCGACGCCGTCCCCGCCCGCGTTCATCGCGCCCGAGCCCGACACGCAGACGGCCGTGCGCGGCAGCCAGTTCGTGCTGAAGACGGGCGATGCGTTCGTCGTCAGCGACGCGCTCGGCGACATCGGCGGCCACGACGACGGTTTCTTCGTCGACGACATGCGCGTGCTGTCGCAATGGCGGCTGACGTTCGGCGGCCGCGCGCCGTCGCTGCTGTCGGGCGCGACGAGCGTGGACAACGCGTCGTTCGCCGCGCACCTGACGAACCGCCCGCTGCCGCCGCTCGGCGGCCGCGAGACGCCCGAAGGCGTGATCCACATCGAGCGGATGCGGGTGCTCGCCGACAACGTGCTGTACGAGGCGCTCACGCTGACGAATTACGGCACGAGCGACGCCGAGGTGCCGCTGTCGGTGTCGTTCGGCGCGGACTTCAAGGACATGTTCGAAGTGCGCGGATCGCGGCGCGAGCGGCGCGGCGCGGTCGCGCCGCCGTGCGTCGAGGCGGGCGCGGTCAAGCTGCGCTACGACGGGCTCGACGCCGTCGAGCGGAGCGTGCAGATCGGCTTCGAGCCGAAGCCCGACACGCTGTCGGTCGATCGCGCCGACTACACGCTGACGATCGCCGCGCAGGCGTGCATATCGCTGTACCTGACGGTCGAGGCGCGCATCGGCGCGGCGCATCCGGGCGGCGGCGCGTTCGCGCAGCGGCCGTGCATCGCGACGGGCCGCGGCGCGCTGCGCAAGGCGCTCTCCGACGTGCATCGCGCGATGCGCGAGCGGCGGCGCACGATCGCGCGCGTGCACACGAGCAATCCGCTTTTCAACGCATGGCTCGACCGCTCGCTCGCCGACCTCGGCCTCTTGACGACGTCGCTCGAAACCGGCCCGTATCCGTACGCGGGCATCCCGTGGTTCTCGACGCCGTTCGGCCGCGACGCGGTGATCACGTCGCTGCAGATGCTGTGGCTGCAGCCGTCGCTCGCGCGCGGCGTGCTGCGTTTTCTCGCCGAGCATCAGGCGCGCGAGACGTCCGCGTTTCGCGACGCGGAGCCGGGCAAGATCATGCACGAGTTCCGCCGGAGCGAGATGGCGGCGACGGGCGAAGTGCCGTTCGCGCTCTACTACGGCGGCGTCGACACCACGCCGCTCTTCGTCGTGCTCGCCGGCGCGTATCTCGAGCACACCGGCGACGAGGCGCTGATCGACGAGCTGTGGCCCGCGCTCGAGCGCGCCGCGCAATGGGTGATGAGCGTCTGCGACCGCAATCCGCGCGGCTTGGTCGACTATCAGCGCACGTCCGCGCGCGGTCTCGCGAACCAGGGCTGGAAGGACAGCCAGGATTCGGTGTTCCATGCGGACGGCCGCTTTCCGATCGGGCCGATCGCGCTCGTCGAAGTGCAGGCGTACGCGTGCGCGGCGTTCGATGCGATGTCGGAGTTCTCGCGCCGGCGCGGCCACGCGGTCGACACCGTGCGCTACGCGCAGCGCGCGAAGACGCTGCGCGAGCAGGTCGAGACGCTGTTCTGGATGCCGGAAGCGGGCTTCTACGGGATCGCGGTCGACGGTCGCGGCGAGCTGTGCCGCGTGCTCGCGTCGAACGCCGCGCATCTGCTCGCATTCGGCCTGCCCGAGCAGAGCCGCGGCGAGTCGGTCGCGCGCGTGCTCGGCACGACGCTGTTCAGGACCGGCTGGGGCGTGCGCACGCTCGCGGCCGGGCAGCCGCGCTTCAATCCGATGGCGTATCACAACGGCTCGGTCTGGCCGCACGACAACGCGCTCGCCGCGCGCGGCCTCGCGCGCTACGGCGACAAGCGCTCGGTGCTCGACCTGCTGCGCGCGCTGTTCGAGGCGGCCGTGAGCTTCGACATGCGGCTGCCCGAGCTCTTCTGCGGCTTCCCGCGCCGGCGCGGCGAGCCGCCGACCGCGTATCCGGTCGCATGCCTGCCGCAGGCGTGGGCGGCGGGTGCGCCGTTCATGATGCTGCAGGCGTGCCTCGGCATCTCGGTCGACGCGGCGCGCGGCGAAGTGCGGATCGAGCGGCCGGAGCTGCCGGAAGGCGTCGACTGGCTGCGGGTCGACGATCTGCGCGTCGGCGACGACAGCGTGTCGCTGACGTTCCGGCGCGTCGAAGGGCAGGTGGTCGCGGCGGCCGAGCCCGGCGGCGCGCGCGTCGTCGCGGTGCTGTAAAGATTGCGCTGGCTCGCGTCCGGCGCGCGCCGCGCGCCATACAATGACGGCATCGATCAACGATTCGCAACGCGCCGATATTGGAGGCAATCACCATGACGAACGAGAAGCCGGACGATGCACGTCCGCACGACGATCAGCCGAAGCTCGAGCAGTTCGAGGCGGCGGTCGATCACCTGCACGAATCGATTCAGTCGCAGAGCATCGCGGCCGGCGCGGCGAAGGGCATCCTGTTCAGCCTGATCGAGACGCTCGGCGCGCTCGTCGGCGATCCCGACCTGCCGGAGCACGCGCGGTCCGGCTACGAGGCGTTGCGCGACAAGGCAAGCGAGCTGAAGGCGAATCTCGAAAAGCGCTGACGCGCCGCGCGCCGCGCGCGGCCGCTGCCCGCGGATTGCCGCGCCGCGGAAAGCGCCGTGGTTTCAACGGGTTGGCGCGCGCGTGCTCAGGATATCCACATGTTTGTCGACAGAAATTGTTGATAACCGGCGGCCGCGGCCGCCGCGCGTGACCGATTCCTTTTCCTTTCACTTCGTCATCCGCCGTGTGCCTGTTCCGATCGGACGGATGCGGTTCGACGAACGGCGCGGCGTCATCCGCCGCGCCGCAATCCGCCGCGCGGCGTCGATCCCCGATCGCGCCGGTTGCGGCCCGCTTCCCGCCCTCTAGAATTTATTTTGCGACGCATGTCGATTTCCGCCGGATTCGTTCGTCGTGGCGATAGAGCGTCTCCGCGCGAGCGGCGCGCTCGTCGATGAAACCATTCGGAGCCAAGGAGCCGCGATCATGCCTACCGCAGTCAAACCGATCCCCGAGGGGATGCATTCGCTGACCCCTCATCTGATTTGCGACGGCGCCGCCGCCGCGATCGAGTTCTACAAGAAGGCGTTCGACGCCGTCGAAGTCTCGCGGCTGCCGTCGCGCGAGTCCGGCCGGCTGATGCACGCGGCCGTCAGGATCGGCGATTCGACGCTGATGCTCGTCGACGAAATGGCGGACTGCGGCGCGCTCGGGCCGAAAACGCTGAAAGGTTCGCCCGTGTTCATCCATCTGTACGTGCCGGACGTCGATGCCGTCATCGCGCGCGCGGTGGAGGCGGGCGCGAAGCTGACGATGCCCCCGTCCGACATGTTCTGGGGCGACCGCTACGGCCAGATCGAGGATCCGTTCGGCCATCGCTGGTCGGTCGCGACGCACAAGCAGGACTTGACCCCGGAGCAGATCCGCGAAGGGATGGAGAAGTGCGCGCCCCCCGCGCGATGAGCGCGAAAGCCGCCGACGCACGCGCAGTGCGCGCGTCGGCGGCGCGAGCGCACGGCGCGGCGCGGCGGGGCCCGCCGCGCGTCTTTCGACGGGCGGCGGGCGCGCATCGCGCGCGCCGCCACAACCGAGGGGGAAGGCGATGAGCCTGAAGTTCTACGGACACCCGTTTTCGTTGTATTGCCAGAAGGTGCTGGTCGCGCTGTACGAGTGCGGCTTGCCGTTCGAGTGGCGCTTGCTGGGGGGCGACGCCCCGGACGCGAACGCCGAGTTCGCCGCGCGGTGGCCGCTCAAGCATATGCCGATGATCGTCGACGGCGACCGCACGGTCGTCGAGTCGACGATCATCGTCGAATACCTGGGCCTGCGCTACCCGAGGCCCGCGCGGCTGTTGCCCGCGGACGCCGGCGCGGCGCTCGACGTGCGCATGATGGACCGCTTCTTCGACATGTACGTGTCGACGCCGCTGCAGAAGATCGTGTTCGACGCGCTGCGCCCGGAAGCCGAGCGCGACGCGCACGGCGTCGCCGATGCGCGCCGGATGCTCGACACGTCGTACGCGTGGCTCGACGGCACGCTCGGAGGCCGCGATTGGGCGGCGGGCGGCGCGTTCAGCCTCGCCGATTGCTCGGCCGCGCCGTCGCTCTTCTATGCGGACTGGGTGCATCCGATCGACGCGTCGCTGCGCCGCGCGCGCGCGTATCGCGAGCGGCTGCTCGCGCGGCCGTCGTTCGCGCGCGCGGTCGACGAGGCGCGTCCGTATCGGCACCTGTTCCCGCTCGGCGCGCCCGACCGGGATTGAATCGTTCGATCGATATCAGGAGACAGACATGACAGTGAGTTCTACGCTGACGCCGGCCGCCGAGCTCGTGAAGCGCAACGCGACGCGCTGGCCGAACGAAAGCGATGCGTATCGCCGCGCGCGCGACGCGCTGCTCGCCGAGGAGATCGAGCTGCGCCGGCATGTCGAGCGCGTCGCCGCGCTGCGGCGCACGCTGCCGCCGGGCGGCGAAGTGACGGGCGGCTATCGCTTCGAAGGCGAGCGCGGCCCGTGCGACTTCGCTGGGCTGTTCGGCGACAAGCAGACGCTCGTCGTCTACAGCTACATGTTCGGGCCGCAGCGCGAGCGTCCGTGTCCGATGTGCACGTCGCTGCTCGGCGCATGGAACGGCGAGGCGCGCGACGTCGAGCAGCGCGTCGCGCTCGCGGTCGTCGCGCGCTCGCCGCTCGAGCGGCTCGTCGCGTTCAAGCGCGAGCGCGGCTGGCGCGACCTGAAGCTGTACTGCGATCTCGACGGCCGCTACAGCCGCGACTATCACGCGATCAACGCCGACGGCGGCGAAGATCCGGCGATCAACGTATTCACGCGCCGCGACGGCGTGATCCGCCATTTCTGGAGCGGCGAGCTGGGCGGCTGGAGCGTGGACCCGGGGCAGGACCCGCGCGGCGCACCCGACCCGATGCCGCTGTGGACGATTCTCGACATGACGCCCGAAGGGCGCGGTGCCGACTGGTATCCGACGCTCGACTATCCGGACTGAAGGGCGGGAGGGCGTGGGGACGTGACGACGGCACGGCGGCCGGCGCGATGCGTGCGCGCCGGCCGCCGTGCGCGTTCGCATGCGCGCGCAGGATGCCGCACATCGTCGCCGAGGCTTCGGAAGGCTTTGTGCCGACAATACGACGATTTCGGAAAAACCCTGATGCATCAATCGCTTGGCGCTCGGATGCGCGAGATATCCACAAGCTTGCGCACAAAATCTGTGGAAAACCCTAGGGTCGAAAATTCGTTGTGGATTGTTGATCGAAGCATGCGCGGAGATGGGGCGGCTCGAAGGCGGATCGACTGCGCTGCGGGCCCTGCGAGCCGATTCCGGCTGAATTGCCGCACTTCTGACGCTTCCGGAAAAGTCTCATCGGATCAATGCGTTGAGCATCGGATACTCAGCTTGTCCACAAGCTTGCCAACAAAAAATGTGGAAAAAGCCGCTTCGCAAAGCCTGCGTCGCGAACTTGCCGAGTGCTTTGCGCGAGACGCGATTTCCGGAGTGGAGAGGCCGAGCGCCGTGGCCCGCGTGCTTCGCGCTCGTTGCCGCTTGTGTGACGTATTCGGGAAAATGCCGGCGGATCAATGCGTTGAGCGCCGGATGCTCAGGATGTCCGCAAGCTTGCCAACAAAAATTGTGGAAAAACTCGGCGAGGCAGGCGAGAAATTCGGAAGCCGAATTTGCGCCGGCCGATCTCGACAGGGCAACGCCCGTGGACGTCGAACATCGAGCGTCGCCGTGCGCCGACGCGAGCGGAAGGGCTTTCGCCGCGGTGCTTTGCCGCTTATCTGACGCGTCCGGGAAAATGTCGCCGGATCAATGGCTTGGGCATCGGGTGCTCAGGATGTCCACAAGCTTGACCACAAAAAATGTGGAAAAGTCGCGCCTTCGACGACGCAAGCGGCGCATCGGAGCGGCCGGGCGGTTTGCTGCCCGCCGATGCGCATTCGACCGGCGACCGGCGTGCGATGGGCGCGCACGCGCTGCCACTTTCCTGATGCGCTCGGGAAAATGTCGCCGGATCAACGAGTTGAGTGTCGGATGCTCAGGATGTCCACAAGCTTGCCAACAAAAAATGTGGAAAAGCGGTTCGGCCATCGAGCGTGCCGGATGATCGAATCGGTCGGGCGATGCGCGTTCGGCTCGTGTGAATGCTCCGACGCGTGCGCGTGAAATCGTCATTTCGCACGCGGTGCCGCTTATCTGAGTGGCTCGACAAAAGCTCGCCGGATCAACGAGTTGAGCATGGCGCACCCAGGATGTCCACAAGCTTGCCAACAAAAAATGTGGACAAGTGCGCTCGATGCGGCGCGCAATGGCCGAGTCCCCCAAGCGACGAACGCGAGACGCACGCGACGGACATCACGCGCGCGTCGCGTCCGTCGGCGAGCAACCCGGCCGACCGGTGCGAGCGCGCGCCGAGACGCTCACGGCTGCCGCGCCGTGTCGAAACGCACCGTGACCGTCAACCCGCGCCCGTCGGCGCCGCTCGCGAGCGACACGGCCGCGCGATGCTGCTCGGCGATGCGCTTGACGATCGACAGCCCGAGCCCGCTGCCCGACGCCGACACGAGCTGCGCGCCGCCGCCGCGATAGAAGCGCTCCCATACGCGCGGGCGATCGGCCTCCGGAATGCCCGGGCCGTTGTCGCGCACTTCGAGCACCGGCGCGCCGTCGGCGTCGGCGCGCGCGACGACGTCGACGCGCGCGCCCGTCCCCGCGTAGCGGATCGCGTTGTCGACGAGATTGTTGAGCAGCACGCGCAGCGTGTCGGCGTTGCCCTGCACGCGGACGGGCGTCGTGCCGACCGCGCCGAGATCGACATGCTGCGCGTTCGCGACGCGCGAGCGCTCGGCGACGACCGAGCGGCACAGCGCGGCGAGATCGATGTCGGTGAACGGCGCGGATTGCGCTTCGGGCTCGAGGCGCGCGAGCGTCAGCAACTGCTCGGCGAGATGCGACAGGCGCGTCGTGGCGGCCTGGATCTGCGCGAGGATGCGCGCGCGCTCGTCGGCGCTCGTCGTGCGTTGCAATAGCTGCGACTGGATCGACAAGCCCATGATCGGCGTGCGCAGCTCGTGCGCGGCGTCCGCGATGAAATTTCGCTGCAGCGTGAACGAGCGGTCGAGCCGCGCGAGCAGGTCGTTGATCTCGGAGGCGAGCGGCTGCGCTTCGGTCGGCACGGTCGTGATGTCGAGCTGGTCGAGATGGTTCGCGTGGCGGCGCTTCAGGCCCGCCGCGACCGCGCCGAGCGGCCGCAGCCCGTAGCCGATGCCGAGCCACAGCCCGATCGCGAGCAGCGGCAGCAGCGACAGCACCGGCCACAGCAGATGCACGGCGATGCCCGCGATTGCTTCCCAGCGCGCCTGGCGCGGCTGCGCGACGCGGATCGTCGTGCCCGCGCTCTCGCGCACGTACGTGTGCCAGCGCTGGCCGCCCGCGTCGAGCTTCACGAAGCCCGTCGCGTCGGGCGGCGGCAATTGCGTCGCGGGATCGGTCGTGAACTGGAGCTTGCCGTCGCGCCACACTTGCAGCAGCACGTCGTCGGAATCGTAGGCCGCCGGATGCCGCTTCCCGCTCTTGTCGCGTCCCTCGATCGACAGCTTGCCGCTGTCGTCGACCTGGATCTGCTTCGACATGCTGCGCATCTGGTCGTCGAGCAGGTCGTCGAGCTCGCGCAGCGCGCCCCAGTAAGTGCCCGTGCTCGCGAGCACGCCGACGACGCACGCGGCGGGCAGCAGCCACATCAGGAGCCGCCCGCGCAACGACGCGGTGAGCCGGCGCACGAAGCCGCGCGGCGCGCCGGTCATGCGCCGTCTCCGATCCGGTAGCCGACGCCGCGCACCGTGAGGATCGTGTCGTGGCCGAGCTTCTTGCGGAGATTGTGGATGTGGACCTGCACCGCGTTACTCTCGATTTCCTCGCCCCAGCTATAAAGCCGCTCCTCGAACTGCTCGCGCGAGATCACGGCGCCCGGCTCGCGCATCAGCTCGTGCAGCAGCACGAATTCCTTCGGCGACAGCGCGACTTCCTCGTCGCCGCGCCACACCTGATGACGCGCCGGATCGAGGCGCAGCGCGCCGACCGCGAGCACCGTCTGCGCGCGCCCCGCCTGGCGGCGGTTCACCGCGCGGATGCGCGCGAGCAGCTCCTCGAGCGCGAACGGCTTGACGAGGTAGTCGTCGGCGCCGCAATCGAGGCCGGCGATCCGGTCGGGCAGCGCGTCGCGCGCGGTGATCACGATCACGGGCAGCGCGTCGTCGCGGCGCCGCAGCGCGGCGAGCACCGCGAGGCCGTCCTTGTCCGGCAACCCAAGGTCGAGCAGCAGCAGCGCGTACGGCGTCGTGCGCAGCGCGAGCGTCGCCGCGTCGCCGTTCTGCACCCAGTCGACCGCGAAGCCCTCCTGTTTCAGCCCCTGTTCGAGCCCGCTGCCGATGAGCGGATCGTCTTCGACGAGCAATACGCGCATGTTTCGTGATTCCGTCAGAGTGCGGTGCGCGCGTGTGCGTGCATGCCGCTTGCGGGAATGATAAGCGGTCGATGCTTAGCGGCGGCTTAAAGCGTCGGGAAATGCGGGGCGGAGCGCGGCCGGGCGTGTGTCGTCGGGCGATCGAACGATCGACGGGGCAAATGGCCGGGGAACTGGCGGGGCGACGGGTGAAGGATTGCAGATCGGAGGATCGACGTGATCGAGGGAGGTCGAATGGGCGGAGGGGTCGGCTGGCGATCGAGCCTCCGGCTTTCCGGCATGATCGATTGACGCATCCGCGCATCCCCCTGCACGTCGCTGCAAACGCCTTTACCGCCTGCGCCGCGCGGCATTCACGCCCGTCGCGCGCGCGGGGCGGGTGATACCATGTTCGATCGACTTTTTCCGCGATCACGATGCCCGCCGATTTCGACGAACTCGCGTCCCTGATTCGGGCGCAATTTTCCGAGCTGAGCCCGCAATTCCAGGTGGGCGCGGCGTTCCTGCTCGATCATCCCGACGAGGTGGCCGTGTCGTCGATGCGCAAGGTCGCGCAGCGCGCGAACGTGCAGCCGGCGTCGCTCGTGCGGCTCGCGCAGCTGTTCGGCTTTCCGGGCTGGAACGAGCTGCGCGATCTGTTCGTCGCGCGTGTGCGCACGCGGCCGCAGCCGCTCACGCAGCGCGCCCGCTCGCTCGTGAAGCCGAACGCGAAGGCGTCGCTCGCGGCCGATCTGCTCGCCGCGCAGCAGCACAACCTCGACGCGACCGCCGCGCAGAACGCGCAGGCGCTCGCCGATGCGGCGAAGCTGATCCGCAAGGCCGCGCACGTGCACGTCGCGGGCTTTCGCTCGTGCTATCCGGTCGCGTTCGGATTCGTCTACGGCTACCGGCTGTTCCGGCCGACCGTATCGCTGCTGACGGGTGTCGCGGGTTCGCTCGACATGGAGCTGAGGACGATCGCGAAGCACAGCGTGACCGTCGTCGTCAGCTTCGCGCCATATTCGGCCGAAGCGACGCGCGTCGCGCAGGCGGCGCGTGCGCACGGCGGCAAGATCGTCGCGATCACCGACAGCGCGGTGTCGCCGATCGCGCTGCATGCCGACGCGCAACTGATCTTTGCGCACGACAGCCCGTCGTTCTTTCCGTCACTCGTCGCCGCGCACGCGCTGGTCGAAGCGCTCGTCGCGCAATTGCTCGCGCTCGAAGGCGGCGACGCGATCGCGGCGCTCGAGCAGGCCGAGGCGGAGCTGCACGCGAAGGGCGCGTACGTCGTCTGAACGCAGCGCCGCATCCGCGCGGACTGCGAAAATCTTTCATCCGGCGATATTCAGGCGCTGCCAATTTCTCACGGCGAATTTGAAAATCAATTCGCGCCACGATTGGAAACGTTTCCACGTATCGGTGCGTCGATTTAGAACGGCGGCGATTGGCGTGTCGTAAATGAAACCGCGCCGAACGCCTCTTAGGTGGCCGCGCCGGCACGCCGCCGGAGCGGCCAAAGGGCCGTAACGATGCTGCGACTTATTAACCCGAATCGGGAAAAAATTTTAATGGCGACTTGCCGGTTATTCCGTCGATTGCTAATCTCCGGGGATGAAGAAATAGCCGGATCGAAGATCCGGAAAAATGAATAAATAAATCATTTCCGAGAAAAGGCCACCATGACGACTTACCGTGATACGCATACCCCCTCATTTCGGATCGGCGATGTCGTGACGCTCAAGACGGGCGGCCCACGCATGACGGTGACGTATGCCGGCCCGGTCGTGTTCGACACGGGCGAGTGGGTGATCTGCCAATGGTTCGACGAGCACGGCGAGTTTCGCCAGGAGATGTTTCCGAATGACGCCGTCGTGCTCGAGCCGCGGACGATTTCGGCCGGGCTCGCGCGGATGCGCTCGCTCTCGGTGCGCGGCGGCATGCAGGCGTGATGCGGGAGCGCGCCGCGACGTAAAGAATTTGTCAGGAAGCCGGCGGATGCGTGACCGCCGGGCGATGCGCCGCGGCCCGAACGGGCGCGCGGCATTGCCGTTTGCGTGGAAGGGGCACGGTGCCGCTCACGTCGATCGGCACGGCATGGGAAAGCACGGGAAGCGATGCGGGCGCGCGCAGGTTCAGCGCGTGCCTTGCTTCTCCGTCTAGCGTTCCTGGGCGGCGATCCGCCGCTGCACACGTTCGACGAGACCCGTCGAGAACGTTTTCATGCTGAGCGCGCGGCGCTTGAGCCGCACTTCGCCGGCGAAATCTTCGGCCGCGTTCGGCTGCAGCGCCCAGTAGAGCGTCAACAGCCAGCCGATTCCCGTCCAGGCGAACAGCGCGTTGAACAGCGCGATCGTGAGCTTGTCGCGACGGCGGCGGCGATCGGCGACGATCGCCGGAAGAAAGTAGAGCGCGACCGCGACGACCGAGCCGACAACCTGGATCAGAATTTCCATCTGCATGATGCTTCTCCATCCGTGCTGCGGTGCGACTTGACGCCGCACGTGCGATGGGACTGATTGTCGCGCTTTTCCGGTTGTTGTGCTGACAACGAATTGTTGCGGTTTCGTAACCGATCGATCGGCGCCTTGCGCTGCGTTACGCGCCGTTGCCGGACGCGAGCGCGAATCCTTCGTCGAGCCAGCCCGTCATGCCGCCCAGCATCAGCTTCACCGGTCGCCCGAGACGCGCGAGCCTGAGCGCCGCGCGCGCCGCACCGTTGCAGTGCGGACCCGCGCAGTAGACGACGAAGCACGTGTCTCGCGCAAATTCGGACACCTTGCTTTCAATGATCTTTCGGTGCGGCAGATTGAGCGCGCCGGGCACGTGTCCGGCCGCGTAGCGCTCGGGATCGCGCACGTCCAGCA
This sequence comes from Burkholderia oklahomensis C6786, assembly GCF_000959365.1. Classification (NCBI taxonomy): domain Bacteria; kingdom Pseudomonadati; phylum Pseudomonadota; class Betaproteobacteria; order Burkholderiales; family Burkholderiaceae; genus Burkholderia; species Burkholderia oklahomensis. Next base: position 2,618,425 of record NZ_CP009556.1, on the reverse strand, counting down.
GCACGAAATCGGGCGCGCCGGACGCGAGCGCGTCGTGGACGTCCCAGCAATCGGTCTCGAAGCCGAGCGATGCGGCGAAGTGCGCGACGGCGGCGGCGCTGTCGGCGGCGGGAATCTTGGTGACGTGGGACATGCCCGGTTCTCCTCGTGTCGGATGGGGCGGTTGCGAACGAGCGCTCAGTATCCGGATCGCACGCGCGGCGCGACAGTGGCGCGATCGACAACTTCCGGTAACATCGCGCCATGCTCAATCATCTCGTCGTCGCGCTTGCGTACGACCGGCTCTGCACTTTCGAATTCGGCTGCGTCGTCGAACTGTTCGCGCTGCCGCGGCCCGAGCTCGGTGTCGACTGGTATCGCTTCGCGGTTTGCGCGAGCGAGCCGGGGCCCGTGCGCGCGGCGGGCGGCATCAGGGTCGAAGCGCCGTATCGGCTCGCGCTGATGGATCGCGCGGACACGATCGTGATTCCCGGCTGGCGCGATCCGGACGAGACACCGCCCGAGCCGCTGTTGAGGAAAATCCGCGCGGCCCGCCGGCGCGGCGCGCGGCTCTGCTCGATCTGCTCGGGCGTGTTCGTGCTCGCCGCGGCGGGCGTGCTCGACGGCGCGACCGTCACGACGCACTGGCGCTACGCGGCGCGCCTGCAGGCGCGCTATCCGTCGCTGCGCGTGAATCCCGATGCGCTCTACGCCGACGAAGGGCAGATCGTCACGTCGGCGGGCTCGGCGGCGGGTCTCGACATGCTGATGCATCTCGTGCGCCGCGATCACGGCAGTGCGATCGCGAATCGCGTCGCGCAGCGGCTCGTGCTGCCGCCGCATCGCGACGGCGGCCAGGCGCAGTTCGTGCCGCGGCCGCTGCCGAGCGTCGGCGGCGATCGGCTCGCAAAACTGATCGACTGGATGCGCGCGCATGCTGCGCGGCCGCACACGCTCGCGACGCTCGCCGCGCGCGCCGCGATGAGCCCGCGTACGCTGCAGCGGCAGTTCCGGGATTCGACGGGGCTCGGCCCGTACGAGTGGCTGATCCGCGAGCGGGTCGGGCTCGCGAAGGAGATGATCGAGCGCGATCCCGCGCTGCCCGTCTCGCGCGTCGCCGCGCTCGCGGGATTCGGCTCGGAGGAGTCGCTGCGCCGGCATTTCAGACGGATCGCGGCGACGAGTCCGGCCGCGTATCGCCGCAGCTTCGATGCGCGTTAGCGAGCGTCGGCGCGCGAGCGGCCCGGCGGTCGAGAAGGCGCCGCCGCGACGGCGGCCGGCGCGGCCCGATTCGGCTCGGCGGCGATCGCGCGACGCAAGCCGAGCCGTGGCATTCGGCGTGCGATGTCGATATGCGATCGACACCGACAAACGCGCCGGACGGCGGTTCGATTCGACCTCGATGTCGATCTCGCTTTCGTCCGCATGATTGGCCCCTCGACCGGCGCGGAGAAACGAAGCAACGAGTTGCATCGCACAACGCACATCGCCTTTTCGACGCGTGCGTAACCGCCCGCATCGGCGCTATCATCGCCACTCCACTTCCGTCAGACAGTTCGCCTGTTCAGCGCCATGACCACCGCTCCCGCTCCCATCATCGACCACGAACGCCTCGCCGATTTCATCGAACGCAAATGGAACGACGAGATCCTGCATGCGTTGACCGACTACATCGCGGTGCCCGCGAAAAGCCCCGCGTTCGACCCCGACTGGGCGAAGCACGGCTATATCGAGCGCGTCGTCGTCGACGCAGCGCAATGGGCCGAGCGGCAGCCGGTCGAGGGCCTGAAGGTCGAGATCGTGCGGCTCGCCGGCCGCACGCCGGTGATCTTCTTCGAGACGCCCGCAACGCGCCCGGACAGCACCGACACGATCCTGCTGTACGGCCATCTCGACAAGCAGCCCGAATTCGACGGCTGGCGCGCCGACCTCGGCCCGTGGACGCCCAAGTTCGAGGGCGGCAAGCTGTACGGCCGCGGCGGCGCGGACGACGGCTACGCGATCTACGCGAGCCTCGCGGCGCTCGGCGCGCTCGACGCGCAAGGCATCGGGCGGCCGCGTTGCGTCGGCCTCATCGAGACCTGCGAGGAATCGGGCAGCTACGACCTGCTGCCGTACGTCGACGCGCTCAGCGCGCGGCTCGGCGACGTGAGCCTTGTCGTGTGCCTCGATTCGGGCGCGGGCAATTACGATCAGCTTTGGCTCACGACGTCGCTGCGCGGGCTCGTGTCGGGCGACCTTCAGGTCGAGGTGCTCGAGGAGGGCGTGCATTCGGGCGTGTACGGCGGGATCGCGCCATCGAGCTTCCGCGTGATGCGGCAGCTCTTCGAGCGGCTCGAGGATGCGGGGACCGGCAATCTGCTGCCGTCGTCGTTCCACTGCGACGTGCCGGCGAGCCGCTTGCGCGAGACCGACGCGGCCGCGTCGATTCTCGGCGACACCGTGTGGAAGGGGCTGCCGTGGGCGTGCGGGCAGGACGGCAAGCCGGTGTTGCCGACGACGACCGATCCGCGCGAGGCGCTCCTCAATTCGACGTGGCGGCCGTCGCTGTCCGTCACGGGCGCGCAAGGGCTGCCCGCGCTCGAGAACGCGGGCAACGTGCTGCGGCCGCGCACCGCGTTCAAGCTGTCGCTGCGGCTGCCGCCGCTCGTCGACGCCGCGCAGGCGGTCCAGCAACTGAAGGCGCTGCTCGAACTCGATCCGCCGTACAACGCGAAGGTCACGTTCAAGCCGGATGCAGGCGCGGCGACCGGCTGGAACGCACCGGACGTCGCGCCGTGGCTCGGCTCGGCGCTCGACGACGCGTCGCGCCGGCACTTCGGCGCCGACTGCGCATACATGGGCCTGGGCGGCACGATCCCGTTGATGAACGTGCTGCAGGAAGGCTTCCCGGCCGCGCAATTCATGGTGTGCGGGGTGCTCGGCCCGAAGTCGAACGCGCACGGGCCGAACGAGTTCCTGCACGTGCCGTACGCGAAGAAGCTGACGGCCGCGGTGGCCGACGTGATCGCCGCCGCGCGTTGATGCGCTTGCCGATTCGAACGTCTCCTGCGATGACGGCCGCGTTGCCGCATGTCCGCGGCGGCGCGGCTGCGGGCGTGTGTTCGTGCGCGGCGCGGCGAGGCGGCATCCGATGAACTGGAAAGCGGAGAAGCTGCGCGCGTACGAACTTGCCGAGCAGCTCGCGGGACTCGGGCCGATCGGCGTCGCGCGCTTCTTCAGCGGCGCATCGCTCAGGCTCGACGGCGTGCTGTTCGGATTCGTTCACGAAGGATCGCTGTTCCTGCGCGTCGACGACGACAATCGCACGGCGTTCGAGCGCGCCGGCATGCAGCCGTTCTCGTATCCGGGGCGCACGCGAACGGTCGTCGTCGGCGGCTATTATGAGACGCCCGCCGACGTGCTCGAAGACGTCGGTACGTTGCGCGACTGGTGCCGCGACGCGTATCGCGCGGCCGTTCGCGCGGGCGCGGGCGCGGGCCGCGCGAAGCGGAAGTAGCGCGGCTGCATGCCGCAGCCGCGCGGTGCCCGTCGGCATTCGCAGTGGTGTACGGTGTGCGCGATGGTGTGTCGGCGAAGCGGAAGGCGCAGGCGGAGGTCAACACGACGACGTGATTGCGCATGGCCGCGTGCCACGCGCTTCGGCGCGAGCGCGCGGGCCGATAGGGGCGGGTGCTTGATTTGCTCGTCGGCGGGAGTAGGCGCGTGTCGAAGCCGGTGCGGGCGTCGGCGGTATTTGCGATCCCGGATGCATCCCGATGCCAGCGCATCGCCCGATTGCATCGACGCGCGAGCCGTACGAGCACATCGCCGAACCTGCATGCAGTCGCGAAGAGTCACGAAGAGTCGCGAAGCAAGCGGTACTCGCATCGCGGAGAAGAGAAACGCCGGCGCAGCCGATGCGCTCGACGCGAGGTGTACGATGCCAGGCGGCATCGTATGCCGATCCGGCCGACAACAAGATTTCCCCACCTGGAGACATGCTCATGTTCGTCCTGATTCTCGGTATGTTGATCTTCCTGGGTACGCATTCGATTCGGATGGTCGCGGGCGATTGGCGCGCCGCGCAGATCGCGAGGCTCGGCGAGCAGCGATGGAAGGGCTTGTTTGCGCTCGCGTCGGTGGTCGGCTTCGTGCTGATCGTCTGGGGCTACGGGCTCGCGCGCGCGGACACGGCGGCGCTGTGGTCTCCGCCGATCGGCGTCCGGCATCTGACGGGGCTCCTGACGGCAATCGCGTTCGTGCTGATCGCGGCCGCCTACGTGCCGGGCACGCGGATCAAGGCGCTCGTCGGCCATCCGATGCTCGCGGGCGTGATGGCGTGGGCGATCGCGCATCTGCTCGCGAACGGAACGCTGCACGCGGAGCTGCTGTTCGCCGCGTTCTTCGTGTGGGCGTTCGTCGACTTCATCGTGTCGCGTGCGCGCGATCGGCGCGACGGCATCCGCTATCCGGCCGGATCGCTTACGCGCGACGGCGTCGCGATCGGCGTGGGCCTCGTCGCGTGGGCGCTGTTCATGCTCGTGCTGCACGGCTGGCTGATCGGCGTGCGGCCGTTGGCGTGACGGCTCGGCGGCGTCGCGGCGGCCCGCGCGATGCGGACGCAGCAGTGCCGCGGATCGACGATCGATCGCGGCTGGATGCATCGCCGCATCACGAACCGGCGCGATCGAATCCCGATATATGACGGCCGAATGGCAAAACGCTGAACGCCGGAAAGCCGGGCGATCCCTATTTGAATGGCGCGAAATGGAATGATTGAAAGGTTCGTGTCTGGCAATCGAATGATCGATGACGGGCGATCGCGGTCGGGCGGCCGGATGGCGCAAGGCCGAGCGTCAAGCGGCCGAGATGTCGAATCGAAGGCTTGAACAATCGACGCTAAAGTATTGGAAATCGGAGCCGATAAATGCTTCGGAGGCGAAATGCGTCTCTTTGAAATATCTATTTATTTTCGATTTTTTTAATTCTCGCCAACTGCATTTCAAGCGGCTAGGTTTGCGTTCGGAGCTGCCCCCACGCAGCCAAGGAGCGATGCATGAAATCGACCCGCATGCTGAACGCGCTGTTGGCGATGCTAACCGTATGGCCGCTGTTGCTCCGGCCGGCGGATGCCGGCGCACAGACCCAGCTCACTTACACGACGTCGTGGATCGGCAACACGTTCGGCTTCGGCGACGGCAAATGGGTGCAGCAGGACATCGAGGCGATCGCGGTCGCGGCGGACGGCACCGTCTACGCGAACGCGCCGTGGGACGAGAGCGGCGCGGAGGTCAGCGCATACCGCGGCGGCGATCGCATCGCGGTGGCCGGGTGGACCCACGGCTGGGGCAGCAAGGGCGGCGACGCGATCGCGGTCAACGGCACCTATCTGTATGCGGCGATGTCGATCGGCAACGAAAACGGCTTGCTCGTCGGCGCCGACTATCCGCCGAACGGGCAGACGTGGTACGGCGTCACGCGCCGTCCGCTTTCGAGCATCAAGATCGGCGCGCCGTTCGCGAGCGGCATCGGCAACAGCTGGAATCCGACGAAGAACAGCTTCTTGCGCGTGAACGTGTCGCCGACGGGCGTCGACGGCAGCGTGCGCGGCATCGCGGCGACCGACAAGGAACTGTACGTCTCGAACACCGCGTCGAACCTGATCGTCGTCTACGACGCGAACACGATGCGCCAGCTACGCAGTTGGCGGGCGAACCAGCCGGGCCGCATCGCCATCGACGCGGACGGCTCGCTGTGGGTGATCGAAGGCTATGCCGCGGCGGCCGGCCGCGCGATCACGCATTACGCGGCGTCGGGCGTCGCGCTGCCGTCGCTGGCCGCGCTGCCGCAGGGCGTGCTGCCTGCCGATCTCGCGATTTCGCCGTCGGGGCAGTTGCTGATCGCCGACAGCGGACCTTCGCAGCAGATCTATGTCTATGCGAAGCCGGCCGCCATGCCGGTGCTGTCGAGCATCCTCGGCACACGCTCCGGGATTTTCCACGCCGTCAAGGGCGCGCCCGGCGACTGGCGCTTCAACGGACCGACGGGCATCGGCTTCGACCGCGGCGGCAATCTTTACGTATCGCAGAACGGCCTCGGGCCGCGCGCGCCGGGCTCGACGCTGACGGGCGAAGGCGCGGTGCTCGAGAGCTACGTCTATGCGAGCCGGGCGCTGAACTGGCGACTCTACGGACTCCTGTTCGTCGACGGCGGCTCGATCGATCCCGACGAGCCGAGCCAGGTGTTCACCGGCTCGAAGCGTTTCGCGATCGACTACACGAAGCCGCCCGGCCAGGACTGGCGCTACGCGGCGTTCACGCTCGATCGCTTCGGCTTCCCCGACGACCCTGCGTTCCATCTGCCGAAGGGCGTGCGCGGCGAGCCGATGCTGAGGCGAGTCGGCGGCCGACGGCTGCTGTATGCGATCGACATGTATTCCCACTATCTGAGCATCTATCGCTTCGATACGGCGACGCAAGGACAGATCGCGATTCCGGCCGGCCTGTTGTCGCAGAATCCGGTTCCCGGCGCCTGGCCTGTCGGGCAGCCGGCGTACGGCGAATGGATGTGGCGCGACGCGAACGGCGACGGCAAGGTCGACGCGAGCGAGATCGTCGCGAATCCGTCGACCGGCAACACGATGCAGAACGGCTTCTGGTGGGTCGATTCGGCGGGCGACGTGTGGCTCGGCTCGCTCGTGAGCGGCATCCGCCGGCTGCCGTTCCAGGGCTTCGACGCGCACGGCAACCCGATCTACGACTACGCGAGCGCGCAGATGTTCGCGATGCCGGCGCCGTTCAACCGGATCGCGCGCGTGTCGTACCAGCCGGACACCGACACGATGTACGTCGCGGGCTTCACGCCGGCGCTGCCGTACGATCCGGCGCACTGGAAGGAGCAGGGGCGCGTGCTCGCCCGCTACGACAACTGGCGCTCGGGCGCGCCCGAGCTGCGCTACGCGATCATGCTGCCGTGGGATATGAGCGCGAATCCGCAGCGCACGACGGTCGGCTTTGCGGTCGCGGGCAATTACATGTTCGTCGCGGAGCTGTACACCGCGAAGATCGACGTCTACGACGCGCGCACCGGCGCGCTCGTCGGCTACATGACGCCGGGCGCCGACGTCGGCGGCACGAGCGGCTGGGTCGATGCCGCTCTCGGGATCAGCGCGTTCCTGCGTCCGGGCGGCGAGTATGTCGTGCTCGTCGAGGACGACGCGCGCGCGAAGCTGCTGATGTATCGCTGGACGCCGTGATGCGCCGTCACGGCGTCGCTGGCGGGAGCTGTACGGACCGGATTCGCGGGGCGAGGCATACGCCCTGCGTGCGCAGGGCGTGAAGCGCCCGGCCGCAAACGAGATGAATCGCCCGACGCCGCACACGCACACGCACACGCGCCTCGCCAAACGCATCGCATCGTCGCCCCTTGTTGATGGACGATACTTCGCGCTATCGTCATGGACTTCCGCATGCGTTTCGTCTTCCGGAGTCCCGCCGTGCCCACCTCGCCGATCCCCGCCCTGCGTTTCTCGACCGACAAGGCCGAGCTCGACATCGATGCGATTTACGCATTCCTGCGCGACGAAGCGCGTTGGTCGAAGGGCATTCCGCGCGACGTGGTCGAGCGGGCGATCGCCGGGTCGCTGTGCTTCGGCGCATATCTCGACGGACGGCTCGTCGGCTTCGCGCGCCTCGTCACCGATCAGGCGACGTTCGCGTACCTCTGCGACGTGTTCGTGCTGAGCGAACATCGCGGCAAAGGCTACGGCCGCGCGCTGATCGATCACGTGTTCGCGCACGACACGGTGCGCGGGCTGCGCCGCGTGGCGCTCGTCACGACCGACGCGCACGCGCTGTATCGCCCGGCCGGCTTCACGGCGCCCGCGCATCCGGAGCGCTGGATGGAGTTGCATCGGCCCGACGTCTATGCGCAGCCGCAGCCGGACGCGCGCTGAGCGCGGCGGCCGGCCGCCTCGCCCGGCGCGTCGCGCATACAATACGCGCTCATCGATTTTCATGGAGCGCATCATGACCGAGCAGGAAGCCGAACGAATCGCGACGCATCGCCATTACAAGGGCGGGCTGTATCGCGTGATCGGCGTCGCGCGGCATTCGGAGACGGAGGAGTCCCTCGTCGTGTACGAACAGTTGTGGCCGAAGGAGCGCAGCCTCTGGGTGCGCCCCGAAGCGATGTTCAACGAAACGCTCGCCGACGGCACGCCGCGTTTTCGCAAGCTGAGCGACTGACGCGCGCGGCGTGCGTGGGCGGACAACGCGCGCGCCGGCGAATCGGCGACGCTCGTCCGAGCGCGCCGCGACTGCTTCTTGGATTGTGTCGGCATGTTCTTGGCCGGCGCGATCGACAGACTTGCGATGACGATCTTCGCGCGTCGGCGTGCTGAAGCCGCGATGCTCGCCGCGGCGCGCCGCTTCCGCGATCCGCCGCTCGCTCGTGATCGGCTTGCCTGTCTCGGACGTCAATCCGAACCGATCGCCCGCGCAATCTCCTTCGGCGCGCAGCCGATCTCGACGATGGGCGTCTCGTGCCAATCGGCGAGCTTGCGCACCGCGCGGCCGACGTCGGCCGCGAGTCCCGCGCCGAGCCGCAGACCCGGCTCGATGTGCACCGCCTTCAGCTCGAACACGCGTTGCGCGCGATGCGCTTTCGCGTCGACGCGGCCGACGAGCCGCCCGCGATGCAGGATCGGCAGGCAGAAGTAGCCGTAGCGGCGCTTGTGCGCGGGTGTGTAGCACTCGATCGTGTAATCGAAATCGAACAGCGCCGATGCGCGCCGCCGGTCCCAGACGACGGGATCGAACGGCGACAGCAGCGTCGTGACCGTCGAGCGCAGCGCGCCGTCGCGCGCGGCGTCGACGAGCGGCGCGAGCTCGCGATGCACGAACGCGTCTTCCTTCCAGCCGTCGACCGCGACGGGCAGCAGCTCGCCCGCGTCCGCGAGCGCATGCAATTCGTCGCGATACGAGCGCTTCGGCAGCCGGTAATAATCGGCGATCCAGTCCGCGCGAACGATGCCGAGCGCGCGGCACGTGTTGTCGACGAGGCGCGGCAGCACCGCTTCGCGAGGCGGCAGGTCGCGCGCGTCGTTCCAGCCCGGCAGCACGCGCTCGGCGACATCGTAGACGCGCTGGAAATTGCGCCGCTCGGCGACCATCAACTGCCCGGTCGAGAACAGCACTTCGAGATGCCGCTTCTCGGGCTTCCAGTCCCACCAGCCGTTGCCCTTGCCGGCGCTGCGCGCGAAGTCGGCGGAGCGCACGGGGCCGCTCGCTCGGACATGCGCGAGCAGCTTGTCGATTTCCTTGCGATGCTTCGCGTGCCAGTCGGCCGCGTATTTCCAGCCCATTCCGACCGGGTGGAGCATCTTGTGACGCATCAGGCCGAAATCCTCGATCGGCAGGAAGCACGCCTCGTGCGACCAGTATTCGAACAGCTTTGCATCGGCGAGATGCTCGTCGAGCCAGTGCGGCGCATACGGGCCGAGCCGGCTGAACAGCACGAGATACGGGCTGCGCGCGACGACGTGGATCGTGTCGATCTGCAGTTGCGCCATCCGGCGGATGGCGGCGAGCACGTCGGCCTTGACGGCCTTGCGGCGAGGCGGGGCCAGCAGGCCCTGCGCGGCGAGGTGCAGCGCGCGGGCGGAGGCGATCGAGAGCGGGGCGGTCACGAGCGGCGCGAATGAGCGGACGGAAGCGGATGCGCCACTTTAGCGCGATTCCGCGCGGCGCGCCGTGCACGGCGAAGCATTGCCACGCGGGCGTCTGACAATCGTTGACAGAAGTCTCCGGGAAGTTTCCTTATAGTCTCATCGACACAAGCACTCTGCTTCCGACGCACGATATCTCAATGGCACGCAGGGAGCGAGTCCGGACGTCTCACCCCCGTCGAGACGGCCGGAGCAGTTCAAGCGGACATCCATGCGGCTTTCAGCCGGCCCCGAGTGGATGTCCGCCGATTTTTTGGGGGCGAAGGAATTTCGGCATCCCAATTTCGAACGGCGGCGCATGCCTTCCTTCAGTACATCCCGTACCTTCAGCACCGATTCCCCGCACGTTCTGCGCGCTCGACCGCTTCAACTGCGCTTGCCGCGCGCGACCTCGTCGCCTGCGTTCAGCGGCAGCCGCCGCGTGATCGGGATCGATGCGAACGAGCACAGCCCGACGACGACGAACGCCGGCCAGAAGTCCGACCAGACCATCGCCGGGTGCCCTTGCGCCCAATGCGATACGTGCAGCACGAGCCCCGCGACCGTCACGCCGAGGCCGAGCGACATCTGCTGGACGACGCTGCCAAGGCTCGTCGCGCGGCCCGCGTCGCGCGCGGAGATCTCCGCGTAGATCATCGAATTGAGGCTCGTGAACTGCAGCGCGGGGAAGATGCCGCCGACGAGCACGACGAGCCAGATCGCGAGCACCGACATCCCCGGATGGAACACGCCGTATGCGGCGATCGCGAGCCCGGCGAACGCCGCGTTGTACATCAGCACCGTGCGAAAGCCGAAGCGCTTGAGCGTGCTCGGCGCGAGCATCCGCGTGAGCGCGCCACCGACGGCCGACGCGCACGTGATCGCGCCGGAGTGGAACGCGCTCATCCCGAGCCCTTCCTGCAGCGCGAGCGGCAGCAGGAACGGCACCGCGCCGAGGCCGATCCGGAACAGCGAGCCGCCGACGACGCTCGCGTGATACGTAGGAATGCGCAGGAATCGCAGATCGAGGACCGGCCGCTCGACGCGCCGCGCGTACAGCACGTACGCGCCGACGAGCGCCGCGCCCGTCACGCCCATCGCGAACGCGGTGCCGCGCGACACGAGCGCGCCGTCGAGCAGCGTGAGGCCCATCAGCAGCAGCGCGGCGCCCGCGGCGGAGAGAATGAAGCCGAACCAGTCGAGCGGGCCGGGATCCGGCTCGTGCGTGTTCGCGATGTGCCTGTTCGCGAGATAGATGCCGAGGATGCCGATCGGCACGTTGATGAAGAAGATCAGCCGCCAGTGCAGGTACGTCGTGATGAAGCCGCCGAGGAGCGGCCCGGCGGCGGGCCCGAAGAGCGCGGGCACGCTCAGGTAGTTCATCGCGCGCACGAGCTCCGAGCGCGGCACCGCGCGGAAGATGATGATGCGGCCGACGGGCACCATCATCGCGCCGCCGACGCCTTGCACGAAGCGCGCGAACGTGAAGAGCTCGAGACTGTTCGACGCCGCGCACAGCAGCGAGCCCGCGACGAAGATGCCGATCGCGGTGCGGAACACGGTGCGCGCGCCGAAGCGGTCGGCAAGCCAGCCGCAGATCGGGATGAACACGCCGAGGCCGACGACGTAGCTCGTGATCGCGATGTTCAGCGTGACCGGGTTCTGCCCGAAGTCGCGCGCCATCGCGGGCAGCGCCGTGACGATGATGTTGGCATCTACGCTCTCCATGAACAACGCGCAAGCGACGATCAGCGGTGCGATGAAGGCGTAGATAGCAGACGGCATGGCAACGACGCGCGATAAAGATGCCATTATTGCATCGATTGTTGCAGCATGCTTGCGCATGCAACGACGTGTTGTCGACGCGCGTCGCCGGTTGAGGGCGGCCCGCGCTCGCGCGGCTGATCGGCTTCGGGGAGCGGCGGCTGCCCGTCGGGTAGCGGGGCGGCTATGTCGCCGAGCGGATCGTCGCGGCGCTGCTCGCGGCGTTCGGCAAGGACGACGCGCATCTGCTCGACAACCCGGCCGTCGCGGCGCACGACGTGCTCGCGATCGCGAAGCGCTTCGTCGACGCGGCGGGCGAGCGCGGCGAGACCGCCGCGGCCGCGCTCGACGCGCGCGTGCCGTGCGCGGCGCACGGCTATCTGCGCGCAATGTGCGATGGACCGCTTGCCTGAGTGCGGGTTTTCGTGCGAATCTGCGCGGCGCGGCATCCGACAGACAAAAGCCGCGACGCGCCGGGCACGCGTGACAGGAGACCATATTGCCGTTCATCTCGAAAACGGGAGGAGGAGATATGGTCACGCCGCGGCATCGCCCGCTTCATGTTGAAAATCCGTTCTATCGTCGTCTGCTGAGCGCGCCTGCTTGGATTGCGCTTGTCGCCGCGGCCGGCGTCGGCTGCACGAGCGCGACGCTCGCGCGCGCCGATTCGTCGCGCGCGCCGGCTTCGGCGGCCGTCTCCACGGCGGCCGCTTCCACGGCGGCCGTTTCCACGCCGAGTGCGGCGTCGATTCCGCCGCCGCCGAGCCAGCTATACGGCGATCTCTTTGTTGCAGTGCAAACCGCGCAGATCTTCGAAGACCAGAAGACCTTCGTCGATTCGACGCCGAACGCCGATCCCGCGACGATCGTCCAGCTGTACCAGCAGCAGAAGGGGCAGCCCGGCTTCTCGCTGAAGGCGTTCGTCGCGCAGTATTTCACGCCGCCGACCGATCAGTCGGTGACGCCGCCGCCGAACCAGACGCTGCGCGAGCACATCGACTGGCTGTGGCCGAAGCTCACGCGCACGACGACGACCGTGCCGCCGTACAGCTCGCTGATTCCGCTGCCAAAACCGTACGTGGTGCCGGGCGGTCGTTTCCGCGAGGGCTACTACTGGGATACGTATTTCACGATGCTCGGCTTGCAGGAGGCGGGCCGCGAAGATCTCGTCGACGACATGCTCGACAACTTCGCATACCTGATCGACACCGTCGGCCACGTGCCGAACGGCAACCGCAGCTATTACGTGAGCCGCTCGCAGCCGCCGTTCTTCGCGTACATGGTGACGCTCGCGGCGAAGGTCGAGGGCAATCGCGTCTATCAGAAGTACCTGCCCGCGCTGCGCAAGGAGTACGCATACTGGATGCAGGGCGAGCGTACGGCGCCGCGCGGCTCGGCGACGCGCAACGTCGTCGCGATGCCGGACGGCGCGGTGCTGAACCGCTACTGGGACGCGAGCGACACGCCGCGCGACGAGTCGTATCTCGAGGACGTCAAGACCGCGCAGCAGGCGAGCGGCCGGCCGTCGGCCGAAGTCTGGCGCGATTTGCGCGCGGCGGCCGAGAGCGGCTGGGACTTCAGCTCGCGCTGGTTCGGCGACAACCGCACGCTCGCGACGATCCGCACGACCGCGATCGTGCCCGTCGACCTGAACAGCCTGATGTTCCATCTCGAGACGACGATCGTGAAGGGCTGCGCGGCGACGCGCGATTTCGCATGCGTCGCCGAGTTCGCCGGCCGCGCCGGCAAGCGCGCGGTCGCGATCAACCGCTATCTGTGGAACCGCAACGGCTACTACGGCGACTATGACTGGAAGCTCGGCAAGCCGCGCGAGAACCTGTCGGCGGCGGCGCTGTATCCGCTGTTCGTGGGCGTCGCATGGCCCGAGCGCGCGAAGCAGACCGCGAAGAACGTGCAGAAGACGCTGCTCAAGCCGGGCGGGCTCGCGACGACCGCCTACGACACGACGCAGCAGTGGGACGCACCCAACGGCTGGGCGCCGCTGCACTGGATCGCGCTCGTCGGGCTGCAGCAATACGGCGAGAAGGCGCTCGCGAACGACATCGGCACGCGTTTCCTCGCCGACGTGAAGGGCGTGTACGCGGCGCAGGGCAAGCTCGTCGAGAAGTACATCGTCGAAGGAACGGGCACGGGCGGCGGTGGCGGCGGCGAGTATCCGCTGCAGGACGGCTTCGGCTGGACCAACGGCGTGACGCTCAAGCTGCTCGATCTGTACGGCGGCTGACGCGCACTCGGGCAGGGCGGGCGCGAGCGGCAGCGGCCGGCTCGCGCCCGCCCGTTGGTTGCGTGTGCAACGATTGCGGCCGATATCCGGCTGCCGCTGGTGACGGTTGTTGACGGTTGTTCACCTCGTGCGGCGCGCGCTCGCACGGTACGATTGCGGCGACATGGGCGTCGCGTCGCCATCGAACGGGAGCGGCGCTTTGCGTTCGCGATCGCCGTTCGGCCTTCGACCGTCGCCGATTCATCGAGACCATCGCGACGACGCGGCGCAGCGTGACGCCTCGCGCAAACATGCGCCAACCCGCGCATCAGATCAATCCGCGCGCCGACGCGAAATAAGTCAACTGAATCCGGTTCGCGACGCCGAAGCGTTTGCGCAGCTTGCGCAGATGGTAGTCGACGTTGTGCGCGCTGGTATCGAGCCGCCGGCCGATTTCCTTGTCGGACGCGCCTTCCGCGATGCCGACGAGCAGTTCGCGCTCGAACGGCGTGAGGCGCTCGGCCGCGCGCTCGCGCGACGACGCGATCAGTTGCGGCGCAGCGAACCGATGCACCGACAAGCCGAGCGACAACACCTGCTCGAGCGTCGCGGACGAGATCCAGTCGCGCGAGCGGCGCGGCGCGGTGTAGCTCGCGAACGCATGCATCCGCGTGCCCGGCACGGGCATCGAATACATCACGCCGCTGCACATGTCGTCGTCGTGCATCACGCGCAGAAAGCCGTCGAGCGCATCCGAGCCGCGCGACGCGTGGTCCCGCGCGAGCTGCCGCAGGTCCCAGACGACGGGCATGCTCGACGCGCGCGTGCCGAGCATCCGCGGATCGACGTCGTGATGGCGGCGTCGCACGTAATCGCCGCGATACGCGGCGGGCGTGAACGCTTCGTGCAGATACAGGCATTCGGCGTCGTCGCGCGAGAACTCGATCGCGAAATAGGCGAACGTCGCGAAGCCCATCAGCCGCAACAGGCTCGTCGCGATGCGGCCGCATTCGGCGGTGCCGCGCGCGCTCGCGAGCATCTCCGCGACGCCCAGGCGCGGCGCGAAGCGCGGCTCGGCATCGGCCGCGCGTCTCGCGTGGCCGCACCAGACGACGTCGATCGTCTGCGCTTCGCGCGTCGCGCCGTCCGGATTCGAGCGCGACACGGGGCGGAGGCGCGCGACGTCCGCGACGGCGGCGTCTTCCTGCACTGCAATGTCCGACATGACGAAAAACCTCGCGGCGGAAATTCGATGCCGTCCGACCGAGCGGCCGGACGCGCTGTGCGATCGCAACGCGCATGCTTGCGGCGAGCGCGTGCGCGGCGTGCGTGCTTGCGACGTGCGCGTTCGCGACGTGCGCGTCCGCGACATGCACATCCGCAACACAGGCGCCTCCAATGTGCGTGTCGCCGATGTGCACGTCGCCGCCACGCATGTCTGCGACCGACATCGAGACGACACGCGGCGCGCCCCTGTCAGGGGCGAAGGCATTGTACAAAGCGGCGCGCTTGCGCGTAATATCTCGTAATACTAACCGCGCTCGGCAGCGATACGAAAGCGCGAATCAAAGACCATTTGCCTGTCGGGGTTCCTGCGCAACAGCATCACGAACACAAGAAGCCGGCTTCCCCATGACAATTGCTGACAGTGCGCCGCGCATCGAATGGTTCTCGCATGCCGATCTCGTCACGCCGCGCGGCGAATTCGCGCCGCGCGATCCATCTCCTTCCGTATCGTCGTTCGCCGCGTCGCACGATTGGCCGCGTCGCGCGGCGTTCGACGTCGCGGAGTACGACGCGCGCTTGCGCGCGGCCGGCTTCACGACGCTCTGCTACGGCGCATTCGAGCTGATCGGTCAGCAGATGCTCGCCGCGTATCTGTTGCGAGATTTCGCACCCGTGTCGTTCGTGCGTGCATACATCGAAGGCCGATTGTTCGAAGCCGACCCGCGTTTCGCCGAATGGCGGCAGGGCGTGTCGCCGATCGCATGGCGGATCGACGAGCTCGATGCGCATGCGCGCCGCACCGGCGAGCGGTGCATGCTCGCGCTCGTGAATTCGTTGCGTGCGCATGCAATGCACAGCGGCGTGATCTTCTGCTGGCCGGTGCCGCATCTCGATCTGCGCGTCGCCGTGAGCCTCGCGTCGGAGGCGCACGACGCATGGCTCGACGATCGCGTGATCGGCTGCGCGCTCGCACTCGGCCTCGACGTGCATCGCGCCGCGCAGCCGTACCTCGACGCGCGCGTCGGCGGCGCGCGCGCGTTCGTGCTCCGGGACGACGAAGCGGCGGTGCTCGAGCGGCTCGTGCACGGCCTGTCCGATCAGGAAATCGCGAACGCGCTCAGCACGTCGCTGCATCGCGTCGGCGCGCAGATCCGCACGCTCGAAAAACGCTTCAACGCGCGCAATCGCGCGCAGCTCGCCTATCTTGCCGCGCGACGTTTGCGAGGATGACGAAAACGCGCATCGGACGCGCGCTGGATGGCGCAACGCAACAAATTCGCGCATCGTGTACAAAACCGCTACAGACGAATTAATTTTTCACTGGAAAAAAATGACCGCTGCAAGCTGGATTAATTGACGAATATTTTCTTCGTAATATGCGCCCAATCGACGGGCGTCCGGCGCTCGTCAAGCCATATCCTTTTCACTATTCAAACGAGATATTCGTCATGTGCGGAATCAGCGGCTTCGTGGGCCCTGTTGCATGCGCACCGGAGACAGCCCGCGCGACCCTCGCGCGAATGACGGACAGTCTCGCGCATCGCGGCCCGGACGATACCGGATTGTGGGTCGATCCCGACGCGGGCGTCGCGCTCGGGCATCGGCGTCTGTCGATCGTCGATCTGTCGGAGCATGGGCATCAGCCGATGCTGTCGGCGTGCGGCCGTTACGCGATGACGTTCAACGGCGAGATCTACAATTTTCGCGAGTTGCGCCGCGAGCTCGAGCGCGAGCAGCGCGCGCCCGAGTGGCGCGGTCATTCGGACAGCGAAGTGCTGCTCGCCGCATTCTCCGCGTGGGGCATCGATCGTACGCTGCAAAAAGCGGTCGGCATGTTCGCGCTCGCGCTATGGAATCGCGAGTCGCGCGTGCTCACGCTCGCGCGCGATCGCATCGGCGAGAAGCCTCTTTATTACGGACGCGTCGGCGGCTCGTTCGTGTTCGGTTCGGAGCTGAAGGCGCTGCGGCGCTTTCCCGGCTTCGGATCGCGTGCGATCGATCGCGACGCGCTGTGCCTGTATCTGCGGCACGCGAGCGTGCCCGCGCCGTACACGATCTACGAAGGGATTCGCAAGCTGCCGCCCGGCACGTATGCGCAGCTCGAGGACATCGAGATCGAACCCGCGCCGCGCAGCTATTGGTCGCTCGAGTGCGTGATCGCCGCGGGCCGCGCGAATCCCTTCGACGGCGATGCGAATGCCGCCGTCGCGCAGCTCGATCACGTGCTGCGCGATGCGATCGCAGAGCAATCGGTCGCCGACGTGCCGCTCGGCGCGTTCCTGTCGGGCGGCGTCGATTCGTCGGTGATCGTCGCGCTGATGCAGACGCAGACCGCGCAGCCGGTGCAGACGTTCACGATCGGCTTCCACGAGGCGGGCTACGACGAGGCGGGCTATGCGAAGGCGGTCGCGCGGCATCTCGGCACGTCGCACACCGAGCTCTACGTGAAGCCGTCCGACGTGCTGGCGACCGTCCCGCGCATGCCTTCCGTCTACGACGAGCCGTTCGCCGATTCGTCGCAGATCCCGACGCTGCTCGTCTCCGAGCTGACGCGTCGTCACGTGAAGGTGAGCCTGTCGGGCGACGGCGGCGACGAGCTGTTCGGCGGCTACACGCGCTATTTCCTCACGCCGCGTCTATGGGGCCGGCTGCGCCGCGTGCCGGCGTCGGTGCGGATGCGGATCGCGGCCGCCCTGCATGCGCTGCGGCCCGACCACGCGGATCAGATCGCCGCGCTCGTGCAGGGCGTATGGGGCTCGTCCGCGCAGCGCGACGCGTCGCCCCGCGTCGGCGACCGGCTGCACAAGCTCGCGAACGTGATGACGGCGGACAGCCGCACGTCGCTGTACCGGCTGCTGATGTCGTCGGTCCATCATCCGGAGCGTTTCACGCTCGCGGGCCACGAGCCGAAGACGCTCATCGACTCGCCTGGCGCATGGCCCGCGGGGCTGTCGTTCGCCGAGCAGGCGATGGCCGTCGATACGCTCACGTACCTGCCGACCGACATCCTGACGAAGGTCGACCGCGCGGCGATGGCGGTGAGTCTCGAAACGCGGATGCCGTTTCTCGATCATCGCGTCGTCGAGTTCGCTTGGCGGCTGCCCGAGGGGCTGCGCATCCCGGACGCGCAGGACAAGTGGCTGCTGCGCAAGCTGCTCTATCGCTACGTGCCGCGGCCGTTGATCGACCGGCCGAAGCAGGGCTTCTGCGCGCCCGTCGGCGCGTGGCTGCGCGGCGAGCTGAGCGACTGGGCGACGGAGCTGCTGCGCCCCGCGCGCCTGCGCGACGAAGGCTATTTCGATGCGGCGCGCGTCGAGCGGCTGTGGCGGCAGCACCAGTCGGGCAGGATGAACTGGCAGCATCCGCTATGGACGGTGCTGATGTTCCAGGCGTGGCTCGAGCGGCAGCGCGCCGAGTAGGCCGCCGAGCGCGCGGTGGAAGCCGCCCGCGCGACGGCGCGGGCGGCGTTCAGTGATATTCGGCGACGAGCTCGCGGTGCGGCGCGGCGGCCGGGCGCGCGATCGGCGCGGCCGCGTCGGCGTCGACGCGCGGCTCGCCGACGCGTGCCGCTTGCGGCGCGTCGTGCGGCTCGACGCGCGTCGTCGCCGCGCCGAACAGCACGAGCCGGTAGCCGATCGAATAGATCGGAATGATCCGCATGTTCTTGTCGTAGTCGAGGCCGAGCTTCGAGCGGATGCGCGACACGTGCGTGTCGAGCGTGCGCGACGATACGGCGAGCTCCCGGCCCCACACCGTCTCCTGGATCGCCTGGCGCGACACGACCTTGTTCATGTTGTCGAGCAGGAATTCGACGACGTCGAATTCGCGCGGGGTCAGGCTGACCGGCTCGCCGTCGATCTCGATGGCGCGTCGGACGAAGTTGATCTTGATGTTGTCGATGTACAGATACTTGCAATCCATGATGATCCTCGTGATTCGCAGATGGATGGGGCGAACGACACGAGGGGCTTACTGCAATTGTCGGGCCAACCTGGCGCGATGCGGCGGGCAAGCGCTTCGAAAGGTCTTTTTTTATGGATCAAGTGCATGAATTGAAAGCGTTTTCATGCGAGCGGCGCCGGCTTGTCGCCGTGCCGGAGATGTAACAATCTGAAACCGATTGAAGGTGTGTTACGTAGCATGGGCGGTCGTGTTACGTCGGTGCGAGCGGCGACGTAACACGCGGGGAGCGATCGGGGCGACCGTTTCGAGAACGCCCGCCGAAAGCGGCCGCTTCAAGAACGACTGCGTCAAACGCGACCGGCCCGCGCGCCGCGCCGCGAGCGACGCGGGCATGGCGGACGGCGCAGGCCGCCTGCCATGCCCGTCACGCGTTACGCGGCGGCTTCCCCGGCAGCCGGGAACGGCAGCGTATGGTGCCGCTTGCCGGTCGCGGCGAAGATCGCGTTCGCGACAGCCGGGCCGATCGGCGCGACGCCCGGCTCGCCGACGCCCGTCGGCGCCTCGCCCGACGGCACGATGTGCACCTCGACCTTCGGCATCTCCGCGATCCGCAGCACCCGGTAGCCGTCGAAGTTGTTCTGCTCGACCTTGCCGTCCTTCAGCGTGATCGCGCCGTGCAGCACCGCGCCGAGCCCGAAGCCGATGCCGCCTTCCATCTGCGCGGCGACGATGTCCGGATTGATCGCGGTCCCGCAATCGACTGCGCAGACGACGCGCTCGACCTTCACGCCGCCATGCTCGTCGACCGACACCTCGGCGACCTGCGCGACATAGCTCTTGAACGCCTCGGCGACCGCGATCCCGCGCCCGCGGCCCTTCGGCAGCGGCTTGTGCGGATCCCAGCCGGCCTTTTCGGCGGCGAGCTCGAGCACGGCCTTCATGCGCGGCTCGTGCGCGAGCAGATCGCGCCGGAACAGGTACGGATCCTTGCCCGCCGCGTGCGCGGCCTCGTCGATGAACGCCTCGACCGCGTACGCGGTGTGCGAGCTGCCGACGACGCGCCACCACAGCACCGGCACGCCGGCCTTCGTCGTCGTCAGTTCGACCGATACGTTCGGCACCGCGTACGGCAGGTTCGCCGCGCCCTCGACCGACGTCTGGTCGATCCCGTTCTTCACCATCACCGGCTCGAACGGCGTGCCGGCGAGGATCGACTGGCCGACGATCCGGTGCCGCCACGCGACGAGCTTGCCGTCCTTCGTGAGCGCCGCGTCGAGCTTGTGGAAGTACATCGGCCGGTAGAGGCCGCCGTGGATGTCGTCCTCGCGGGTCCATTGCAGCTTGACGGGCGTGCCGTTCGCGCCGAGCGCCTTCGCGATCGACACCGCCTCGACGACGTAGTCCGACCACGCGTTCGCGCGCCGGCCGAAGCTGCCGCCCGCGTACAGCGTGTGGATCTTCACCTTCGACGGATCGAGGCCCGCGACGCGCGCCGCGTTGCCCTGGTCGATCGTCTGGAACTGGTCGCCCGCCCAGATCTCGCAGCTGTCGGCCGTCAGCTTGACGACCGCGTCGAGCGGCTCCATCGGCGCGTGCGCGAGGTACGGAAATTCGTACGACGCGGACAGCCGCTTCGCCGCGCCGGCAAGCGCGCGTTCGGCGTCGCCGTCGCGGCGCGCGGGCGTGCCGGGACGTTCGGCCAACTGCCGGTACTCGCGCATCATCGCGTCGGAGCTGCGCTTTTCCGCATTCGAATCGTCCCATTCGACCTTCAACGCGTCACGGCCTTGCTTCGCGGCCCAGAAGCCCTTCGCGACGACCGCGACGCCGCGCTCCACCTGGACGACCGACACGACGCCCGGCACCGCCTTCGCGCCCGTCGCGTCGAACGACTTCACGGTCGCGCCGAAGAGGGGCGGCCGCTGCAGCAGCGCGACGAGCATGCCGGGCATCGCCACGTCGATCGTGAACTGCGCGGTGCCGTCGGATTTCGCGAGCGCGTCGACGCGCGGCACCGGCTGGCCGATCAGGCGGAACTCGCGCGGCGATTTCAGCGTGGCCTTGTCGGGCACGGGCAGCGCGGCCGCGGCCGCCGTCGCGAGCGAGCCGTAGGTCGCCTCGCGGCCGCTGCCCGCGTGGCGCACGTAGCCGTCGCGGGTCGTCAGCTCGGCGGCGGGCACGTTCCATTGCGCGGCGGCCGCCGACACGAGCATCGCGCGCGCCTTCGCGCCCGCTTCGCGCAGCTGCATCCACGAATTCGCCATCGCCGAGCTGCCGCCCGTGCCCTGCAGCTTGCCGAACTGCAGGTTCGCGTAGCGCGTCGCGTCGGCGGGCGCGCTCTCGACGCGCACGTCGCGCCAGTTCGCGTCGAGCTCTTCGGCGACGATCGTCGCGATGCCCGTGTACGCGCCCTGGCCCATCTCGACGTGTTTCGCGATCACGGTCACGCTGTTGTCGGGCGCGACGCGCAGGAACGCATTCGGCGCGAACGCGCCGGCGTCCGCGCCGGAAGCGGGCGCGGCGGCGGCGAGCGCCGGGCGGCTCGCATCGAGCCATTCGAAGCCGATCGTGAGGCCGACCGCCGCGGCGGCGCCGGCGGCCTTCAGGAACGTGCGGCGGGACGCGCGCACCGCGTCCGGGAGATCGAGGTCGGTGGTCATCGCTCAGGCCTTCAGGGTGGCGGCCGCTTCGTGGATCGCGGCGCGGATGCGGGTGTAGGTCGCGCAACGGCAGATGTTGCCGTTCATCGCGGCGTCGATGTCGGCGTCGGTCGGCGCCGCGTTCTGCTCGAGGAGCGCGGTCGCCGACATGATCTGGCCGGACTGGCAGTAGCCGCACTGCGGCACCTGCAGCTTGACCCACGCGGCCTGGACGGCCCTCGCGGGCTTGCTCGCGAGCCCTTCGATCGTCGTCACGCGCTTGCCGGCGACGGCCGCGAGCGGCAGCACGCACGAGCGCACCGCCTGGCCTTCGAGATGCACGGTGCACGCGCCGCATTGCGCGGCGCCGCAGCCGAACTTCGTGCCGTGCAGGCCCGCGTCTTCGCGGATCGCCCAGAGCAGCGGCATCGCGGGATCGGCGTCCAGCGTCAGATTCTTGCCGTTCAGCACAAACGAGGTAGACATGGACAATCTCCGTGGGGAAATCCCGGACTTGGCGCCGGGTGATAGCCGGCAGTGTGAGGGACGGACCGCCGTCGCGTTTACACAATCCTGCAAAAATATTGAACAATCCTGCAAATCCCCGAGAGCCGAGCGCGACGGCTGCATCGTCCGCGCCCGTGCCTGCTACGATCACGACGACCGACGCTTTTTCATTGACGATGGAGCAGCGCTACAACTCGTTCGAACCCGCCGCGCACGCGGCGTCCCCCCGATCCGATGCGCAGCCGCCGCTCGCGCCGCGCGAAGCCGCGCGCCGCGAGCTCGCCGCGCTGATCGACCGCTTCGCGCCCGTCGACGGCGCGTATCCGAGCGCGATTCCCGCGCTGTCGTTCTTCCGCTGCTCGTCGCCCGCCGATCTAGGCTGCAGCGTCACGCGCGCCGCGTTCGTGTTCGCCGCGCAGGGCGCGAAGCGGGTGACGGTCGCAGGCCAGGCATACGAATACGACCATCAGCACTGCCTCGTCACGTCGGTCGATTTGCCGATGCTGTCGCAGGTCACGCGCGCGTCGGCCGACGCGCCGTATCTGTGCGTGAAGATCGTGCTCGACCTGCAGCGGATCGCCGAGCTCGCGGCCGAGATGCGGATGCCGCCGCCGGACGCGGTGCCGACGGGCGAGGGCATCGTCGTCGGCGCGCTGTCCGAGCCGCTCTTCGACGCGGCGCTGCGGCTCGTGCGATTGCTCGATACTCCAGACGACATTCCGATCCTCGCGCCGCTGATCGAAAAGGAACTGCTGTACCGGCTGCTGACGAGCGGGCAGGGCGCGCGGCTGCGACACATCGCGGTCGCGGGCAGCCAGACGTACCGGATCGCGCGCGCGATCGAATGGATCCGGAGTCACTATGCGGAGCCGCTGAGGGTCGAGACGCTCGCGCAGCAGGTCAACATGAGCGTGTCGTCTCTGCATCATCACTTCAAGCACGTGACGACGCTGAGTCCGCTCCAGTATCAGAAGCAGCTTCGGCTGCACGAGGCGCGCCGGCTGCTGATCGGTCAGCACGGCGACGTCGGCTCGGTCGCGCTCAGGGTCGGGTACGACAGCCCGTCGCAATTCAGCCGCGAGTACAGCCGCCTGTTCGGCGCGCCGCCGTTGCGCGACGTCGTGCAACTGAGGCGGCGCAACGGAATCGGCATGCAGGAATGACATGCGGGCCGCGCATCCGGTCGGACACGAGACGCCGGTCTCGATTTGATGCGCACGCCGCGCGGCGAGGAACGCGCGTCTCATTCGGTCAGCTTGGTCATCTGCGCATCTGCGCGCGAGCGATGCGGCGATACGAACATGAATATGAACATGGACATCGACAGGGCCGTCGACGTGGTGCGCGAGTTCTGGCGCTTGATGAGCACGAACGATTTTCACGCGGTCGCGGCCGTGCTCGCCGACGACTTCGTGCTCGAATGGCCGCAATCGAACGAGCGCATTCGCGGCGCTCGAAACTTCGCGCTGCTCAATAGCGAGTATCCGGCGCATGGACCTTGGACGTTCAAGGTCGGCCGCCTGATCGGCGACGCGCACGAGGCCGTGTCCGACGTGTCGGTGACCGACGGCGTTCAGCGGGCGCGGGCGATTTCATTCTTCACGGTGGTGCATCGGAAGATCGCGCGCATCGTCGAGTTCTGGCCCGAGCCGTACGATGCGCCATACGATCGCTCGCATCTCGTCGAGCCGATTGAATAAGCGAAGCGATATGACGGGCGTGAAGCGTCGAACTACGTCGGGCTGCATCGGATTGCATCGGATCGTGTCGCGCGGTCGTGAATCGCGCGCGCACATGCATGCCTGAACGCGCGATGTGTGCATCGACCGATACGATGCGGACTGCGAGAAAATCAAGCGCTCGCTTCAGGAAAGCTCGGCGAAGCGCGCCTCGCGAACGGCCGCGCATGCGCGCGCACAAGCCTCAAGCACAAGCCTCAAGCACAAGCCTCGAAAATGCACGCCATCAATGCAAAGCGGCGTTCGCCTGATCCGCGAACGCCGCTCTCGACGTGTGATGTGTCGTGGTGGTTTGGAAGGGCGACTTCCGATCGACGTGTCCGATTCGAAAATCGATCGCGCGGCCGACCGTCCTGCGCGGCACCCGGCGATGATGCGTTGCCGGACGCGCGCCGCGTTCAGCGCACGACGGTGAATCCCTGATGCTCGGGATGGAACGACTCCGAGTCGACTGCCTGCAAGCGCCACGCGCCTTGCGGGCGCTTGCCGCCGAGGTCCGCCGCGCCGTGCTCTTCGTCTTCGGACGACGGCTGTACGTTCGAGAACGACAGTCCTTGCAGCCGGCACAGCGCTTCGCCGCTGTCGGCCGAGCACAGCGCAATCGCGCCTTCGACGTCCTTCACCTTGCCCCACGTCGGCAGGTCGATGCCTTGATGCGCTTCGCGTGACCACAGATGCTCGTCGGTGTCGAGCCACAGGACTGCGAATTGCTGCGCAGAAGAATCGCTGCCATTGATTCGAATGGTGAGGCGCATGCTTCGTCTCCTTTCGAAGGTTAGCCGGTGAGCTTTCTCAGTCTAGGTGGATTGACGCGGAACGCAAGAGGCGTTGAGAAAAGCTTGATGCGGGTCGCATCGTCCGGCACTGGACGACGCGCGCGTAACACATGCGCATAGCGTGCAGTGTGCAGACTCTTCTGCGCAATCAGGTGTTCTCATGAGGTTCTCATGAGCCATGCACGCATGCACGCGTCATATTTGATCCGATCACATCGCGTCGGGTGCGTCGATTTGCCGCCTGCACGCGGCTGCGCGCATCGCCAACGCAGCGCGCGCGATGCGCATTTTCTGCGGCCCGGAATAACGTTTCCCGAATCGATCGGTTGGTCGCGGCGAGCCCCGTTGATAGATTGGTCCCTTGTACTTCAATGGAGACACGCATGTCCGCGATCTATGAGACGACCGTCCAACCCGCGCGCGACGCATCCGCGCGAGACGCGCATCTAATCGCGAGCGACGCCGAGGCGCTCGACGTCGCGCGCGCGCTCGCCGCACGGCTCGCGCAAGGCGCCGCCGAGCGCGATCGCGAACGCCGATTGCCATACGACGAAGTCGACTGGTTCTCGCAATCGGGCCTGTGGGCGATCACGGTGCCGAACGCATACGGCGGCGCGGGCGTGTCGCACGTGACGCTGACCGAGGTCGCGAAGATCGTCGCGGCGGCGGACCCGTCGCTCGGCCAATTGCCGCAGAACCATTTCGGTCTCGTCGACGTGATCGCGCTCACGGGCACCGACGAGCAGAAGCGCTTCTTCTTCGGCGAGATCCTGAAGGGCAAGCGCTTCGGCAACGGCTTCTCGGAAAAAGGCACGAAGAACGTGCTCGACCTGAAGACGAAAGTGATTCGCGACGGCGACGGCTATCGCGTCGACGGCACGAAGTTCTATTCGACGGGCGCGCTGTTCGCGCATTACGTGCCGGTGCTCGGGATCGACGACGACCGCAAGGGCTGGCTCGCATACATCCCGAAGGGCACGCCGGGGCTCTCCGTGATCGACGACTGGTCGGGCTTCGGCCAGCGAACGACCGCGAGCGGCACGGTGCGGCTCGACAACGTGCGCGTGCCCGCGTCGCACGTGTTTCCCGCACATCGCGTGTCGGACCAGCCGACGCTGAACGGCCCGCTGTCGCAGATCATCCAGGCGGCGATCGACGCGGGCATCGCGCACGCGGCGCTCGACGATACGCTGCGCTTCGTGCGCGAACGCTCGCGGCCGTGGATCGACAGCGGCGTCGAGCGAGCGGCCGACGATCCGCTGACGATCCGCGAGACGGGCCGCCTCGTGATCCATCTGCATGCGGCCGATGCGCTGCTCGAACGCGCGGCGCGCACGCTCGACGAGATCGCCGCGCAAAGCGAGATCACCGAGGACGACGTCGCGCGCGCGTCGGTCGCGGTCGGCGAGGCGAAGGTGCTGACGACCGAGATCGCGCTGCTCGCGAGCGAGAAGCTGTTCGAGCTCGCCGGCACGCAGGCGACGCTCGCCGAGCACGGCCTCGATCGCCACTGGCGCAACGCGCGCACGCATACGCTGCACGATCCCGTA
Organism: Burkholderia oklahomensis C6786; assembly: GCF_000959365.1. Taxonomy (NCBI): domain Bacteria; kingdom Pseudomonadati; phylum Pseudomonadota; class Betaproteobacteria; order Burkholderiales; family Burkholderiaceae; genus Burkholderia; species Burkholderia oklahomensis. The sequence goes on along the minus strand of NZ_CP009556.1, from coordinate 2,592,429 downwards.
CGTTGGAAGTACCACCTCGTCGGCAACTACTATCTGAACGGTGTCGCGCCCGCGCGCCACGCGTGGAACTGAGCCGATGAACGCCATCACGCAACCGTCCGTCGCGCGCGCGGCGCGGCGGCTATCGAACGATGCCGAAGCGATCGACGCGGCCCGCACCTTCGCGGCGACGATCGCGCCCGGCGCCGCCGCGCTCTATCGCCACTGGCGCAACGCGCGCACGCACACGCTGCACGATCCGGTGTGCTGGAAATACATCGCGATCGCCGACTACTACTTGAACGACGCGCCGCCGCCGCGCCACGGCGCGCTGTGACGCGCGACCGGGCACCGACCCGCATCAAGCACCGACCCGCATCAAGCACCGACCCGCATCGACCGAATCGAGAGACCGCTCCGCCATGACCCGTCAGATCCGTTTCAACGCCTTCGACATGAACTGCGTCGGCCATCAGTCGCCGGGGCTCTGGGCGCATCCGCGCGACGAGTCGTGGCGCTATCGCCAACTGAGCTACTGGACCGAGCTCGCGCGACTGCTCGAGCGCGGCAAGTTCGACGGCCTCTTCATCGCCGACGTGCTCGGCATCTACGACGTCTATCAGGACAGCGGCGAAGCGGCGATCCGGCAGGGCGCGCAGGTGCCCGTCAACGATCCGATCCTGCTCGTGTCCGCGATGGCGGCCGCGACGCAGCATCTCGGCTTCGGCATCACGTGCTCGCTGTCGTACGAGCATCCGTATCCGTTCGCGCGACGCATGTCGACGCTCGATCATCTGACGGGCGGGCGCGTCGGCTGGAACGTCGTCACGTCGTATCTCGACAGCGCCGCGCGCAACCTCGGGCTGCCGCAGCAGACGAGCCACGACGAGCGCTACGCGATCGCCGACGAGTATCTCGACGTCTGCTACAAGCTGTGGGAGGGCTCGTGGGAGGACGGCGCGGTCGTGCGCGACGCCGCGCGCCACGTGTTCGCCGAGCCGTCGAAGGTCCATCCGGTCGGCCATCACGGCCGCTATTACGACGTGCCCGGCATCCATCTGTGCGAGCCGTCGCCGCAGCGCACGCCGGTGCTCTATCAGGCGGGCGCGTCGAAGCGCGGCAAGGACTTCGCCGCGCAGCACGCGGAGTGCATCTTCGTCGCCGCGCCGTCGCGGACGATCCTGAAGGCGTTCGTCGCCGACATCCGCGAGCGCGTGAAGCAGTTCGGCCGCGATCCGCGCGACGTGCTGATCTTCAACCTGCACACGGTGATCACGGGCCGCACGTCGGCCGACGCGCACGCGAAGCACGCCGACTATCGCCGCTACGCGAGCGACGAGGGCGCGCTCGCGCTGATGTCCGGCTGGACCGGAATCGACCTGTCGAAGTACGACCTCGACGAGCCGCTCGAGCACGTCGAGAGCAATGCGATTCAGTCGGCGGTCGAGGCGCTGTCGAGCGCGGACCCGACGCGCAAGTGGACCGTGCGCGAGATCGCGCGCTGGGGCGGCATCGGCGGGCTCGGGCCGGTGTCGGTCGGCGATCCGCGCGAGATCGCCGACGATCTGCAGTCGTGGGTCGACGAGACCGGCGTCGACGGCTTCAACCTCGCGTATGCGGTGACGCCGGAGACGTTCGTCGATATCGTCGAGCTCGTCGTGCCGGAGCTGCAGCGGCGCGGCGTCTATCAGACCGACTACGCGCCGGGCACGCTGCGCGAGAAGCTGCATCGCGCGGGGCCGCGGCTTGCGGCGCCGCATCCGGCCGCGCGGTATCGCGTCGGCGGCGAGCACGCGGTCGCGGAGCGCATCGCGGCGGGGGAGTGACGAGAGTCGGGCGCGGCATCGTCGTCGTTTTGTCGCGATGCCGTCGGGAAAGCGTTCGGGGCCGTGTCGCGAGGACGCGGCGCGTGATCGCGAGCCGGACGGCGAAGCGAGGCGGCGAACCGGAAAAGCGAAGCGGAAGCGGCTCGGTTCGGCCGAACGCTTCGATAGGCGCTTCGAAGAAGCGGTCCGCGCGACTCGCCGCGATCCAGCGTGTCGTCTGATTCGCGTCAAGCGGCCGCGTGCCGCGCCATCTGCTCGCGAGCCGGCATCTCGAGCGCCGGCAGCGTGATCACGAAGCGCGCGCCGCCGATCGGCGCATCGCCGAGCCGCACGTCGCCGCCGTGCGCGAGCGCGACGCGCCGCACGATCGTGAGTCCCAATCCGAAGCCGCCCGTCTGCCGGTCGCGGCTCGAATCGAGTCGATGGAACGGCTCGAACACGCGGTCGCGATCGGCGGCCGGAATGCCGGGGCCGTCGTCGTCGACCGTCAGCGCGAGCGCGCCCGCTTCGCCGAGCGCCGCATGCAGCGAGATCGTCGCCGCCGCGTAGCGCATCCCGTTGCGGATCAGATTCAGCAGCGCGCGCGCGACGAGCTTCGCATCGCACACGTGGCGCGCGGGCGCGCCGTGCATCGATACGTCGAGCGTGAGGCGGCGATCGGCGATGTCGTTCGCGACGCTGGCCGCGACGCTGTCGATCAGCTCCGCGACCGTCACCGGCATCAGCACGAGATGTCCTTCGCCTTGCTCGAGCCGGCCGATCGTCAGCAATTCGGTGACGAGCTCGTCGAGCTCGCGCACGTCGCGGCGCAGCGCCTCCTGCCGTTCAAGCATGCGTCCCGTCGCGTCCGGCGACGCGAGCAGCGCGAGGCCGAACTCGAGCCGCGCGAGCGGCGTCTTCAGTTCGTGCGAGATCCCGTGCATCATTTCGCGCTGCTGCCGGATCGACGCTTCGATCCGCTGCGCCATGTCGTTGAACTGCTGCGACAGCTCGTAGATGTTCGACTTGCGCGACAGCTGCGCGCGCGTCGACAGCCGGCCGCTGCCGAACGCGCGCGCGGCCGCCTCCAGCTTGCGCAGGTCGCGCCAGTGGTAGTGGATCCATAGCGCGACGGCGAGCAGCGTCGCGAGCGCGACCGTCAGGTATGCGTAGATCTGGATGTCGAGGCTCGGCGGCTCGCTCGGATGCGCGTGCAGGACGGAGCCGTCGACGAGCGGCATGAAATAGTCCTTGCCGTCGTAGCTGATCGCGATCTCGCCGCGATCGAGGTCGCGCTGCTGCTCGTCGCTCAGCAGCTTGCGGGCGTCCCCCATCGAGATGAGGCCGAAGCCTTCGTTGCCGTGCCGCGCGAGCTCGCGCAGCGCGAGTTGCCGCTCGGCGCCCGGATGGCGCGCGAGATAGTCGTTCAGCACGAACGCATAGGTGGCCAGCGACTCGCGCGCCGCGCTCGAGATCCGCGCGTAGAAGAACCGGTCGAACGACGTGTTGATGAAGATGATCGCGGCCGCGGCGCAGACGATCACGACGAGGTACAGCCTGACGAGCGAGCGCAGCATTCAGTCGTCCCACGCGGACGGGCTGAACAGATAGCCGCGGCCCCAGATCGTCTTGATCTTGTGCGGCTCGGACGACGCGTCCTCGAACCGGCGCCTCAGCTTCGAGATGCCCGAATCGACCGAGCGGTCGAGACCGTCGAACTCGATGCCGCGCAGCTGCTTGAGGATGTCGTCGCGGCTCAGCACGGTGCCCGCCGCGCGCGCGAGGATCAGCAGCAGGTTGAACTCGGCCGTCTTCAGGTCGACGGGCTCGCCGCGCCACGTGACCGTGCGGTTCGGCGGCGAGATCGTCAGCTCGCCGAACACGAGCGCCTCGCTCGCCGGCGTGTCGACGGGCGCGCCCGGCTGCGCGCGGCGCAACAGCGCGCGGGCGCGCGCGACCAGCACGCGCGGCTCGATCGGCTTCGTCACGTAGTCGTCGGCGCCCGTCTCCAGGCCGGCGACCTGGTCGTAGACGTCCGAGCGCGCGGTCAAGATCAGCACCGGCACGTTCGAGAACGCGCGGATCCGGCGGCACACTTCCATGCCGTCGAGATGCGGCAGCATCAGGTCGAGAATCACGAGCGCGGGCTGGTGCTCGCGCACGGCCGCGACGGCGAGATCGCCGCGCCGGACCACCGTCACCGAGAATTCGTAGCTGTCGAGATACTCGTGGATCAGCTGCGCGAGGCGGTCGTCGTCCTCGATCAGCAGCACCCGATATTTGAGCGGGACTTCGTTCATGGTCTCCTCGGAATGGTTCTGCGCGCGCGAGCGCGGGCAGGGCACGCGCATTCTAGCCGCGCGCGCCTTTTGCCGGAGCCGGTTGCAACAATCGCCGACAATCAAACACAAATCCGCACATATTCCCGAAACATTCGGGACAGATTCGCACGGCGCTCGAACCTAGACTGCGGACTCCTCGACTCTCTCCCGGCACCGTGCGCCCGTCCACCCGCTCTCTTCGCTATTGCATGCCGTTCGCCGGCCTGATGTCCGTCGCGGCCGCGCATGCGGAAAACGTCTATACGCTCTCGATCGGCGGCGGCTTCGTGCCGCGCTATGCGGGCAGTAGCCAGTATCACGGCGTGGTCGCGCCGTCGTTTTCCGCGGAGTTCGGCAACGGCTTCTTCATCGGCCCGCTCGACGGCATCGGCTACAAGCTGAAGCTGCCCGGCGACGCGTTCGTCGCGGCCGTGGTCACCTACGATCCGGGCCGCGCGGACGAAAACCGCTTCGACCTGCCGGGCTCGAGCTACCTGAAGGGCATGGGGCGCGTGCCGGGCTCGGTGCTCGTCGCGGTGCAGGCGGGCGTGAAGCTGTACGGCGGCGGCGTGCTGAGCGTGACGGTCGATACGCCCGTCACGCATACGTCACGCGGCGTGTCCGGGCACGTCGATCTCGCGGTGCCGGTGTTCAGCGCCGGGCGCCACGAAGTCGTCGTGACGGGCACCGTGCACGCGGCGTCCGGCCGCTACGCGCAGACGTTCTATGGCGTGACCGGCGCGCAGGCGGCCGCGACCCGCTTCGCGCCTTATTCGACGAAGGGCGGCATCGACAGCGCGTCGATGTCGGTCGCGTGGACCTACGCGTTCTCGAAGCACTGGTCGGTGGACACGACGCTCGGCGTCACGCGTCTGCTCGGCCGCTACGGGAACAGCCCGATCGTGCAGCAGAAGACCAACTGCTTCGGGCTGTCGTCGTTGACTTATCGTTTCTGATTCTGAAGAAGGAGGTGGCCATCGTGCTGATCTGGAAAACCGCGCTTTCGCTGACCTGGCGGGCGGGCCTCGTGTCGCCCGCGAGCGCGCCCGCCGCGGCCGCGCATGTCGACCGGGTCGTGCTGACCGGCGCGACCGGTTTCATCGGCGGCGCGGTGCTCGTGTCGCTCGTCAACGCCGGGCTGCTCGATCGCGTCGTGTGCGTCGTCCGCGCGTGCGACCGCGCGCACGCGCTCGCGCGGCTGCGCACGGCGGCGCTCAGGAGCGGCCTCGCGCCGTACTGGGCCGAGCGGCTCACCGAGGCGAACGTGATCGCGGGCGAGCTCGACGGCGCGTTCGCCGACGTCGACGCGGCGCGCCTCGCGTCGGCGTCGCACGTGATCCATTGCGCGGGCGTCGCGTCGCTTGCCGACGCGCACGTCGTCAACGAGACGAACGTCGACGCGACGCTGCGTTTCGCGCGCCGTTTCGCGGGCAGCCGGCGGCTGCAGCGTTTCGTGCACGTCGGCGCGGCGTTCGCGTGCGGGATGAAAGGGCGCAGCATGGTCCATGAGGACGACGCGCCGACGCGCGGCCGCGAAGTCGACTTCGTGCCGTACACGCGCGGCAAGCGCGACGCGGAAGCGCAGCTGCGCGCGCTCGGCCTGCCGCTCGTCGTCGTGCGGCCGTCGTGCGTCGTCGGCCATACGCTGCTCGGCACGCAGCCGTCGGCGAGCACGTTCTGGATGTTCCGGATCGTTCACGCGGCGCGTCGCTTCACCGCGCGGCCGATGGCGCGCATCGACGTGGTCGCGGTCGACGACTGCGCGCGCGCGCTGATGCTGCTCGCGCTGAAGCCGTCGCTCGCGCACGACACGTATCACGTATCGGCAGGCGACGAAGCGCCGACCGTCACGCAGATCGTCCGCGCGATGGACGAGGCGGTGGGCCTCGACGACGAGCCGCGCTACGCGATCTGCTCGTCCGCCGAGTTTCCGTCGATCGCGCGCGACGTGCTCGGCCGCCGCGACGTCGCGTGCGCGCGCGTGATCGAGCGGGCGTTGCAGTCTTACGCGGCTTTCGCCGAGCTCGACTACGTGTTCGACAACGCGCGCGTGCGCGACGAGATCGACTTCGAGCCGCTGCCGTTCGTCGACTACGTGAACGAGTGCATGCGCACGTCGCGCGGCGTCGACGTGCTCGCGCAGATGCCGCGGGCGGTCCGCTGACGGCGCGCGCGGCGGCCGCGCGTCACGAGCCGCCGACTTCGATCAGCTTGTCGAGCGCGGCGTACACTTCGCCCAGCGCTTCCGCGCCGAAGCGCTGCTCGATGAGCCGGTATTGCTCGTCGATACGCGGACTGATCTGCGTGACGAGCTGACGGCTCTGCGGCGTCAGGCTGACGATCAGCCTGCGCTGGTCCTCCTGGGCGCGCGTGCGGCGAATCAGGCCGTCGCGCTCCATCCTCTCCAGCACGCCCGTGAGGCTCGGGCTCAGGATGCAGCAGCGCCTCGCGATCTGCCCGGCTTCGAGCTCATGAGACGGTTCGCCGTCCAGCACGCGAATGATCCGCCATTGCTGCTCCGTCAGCGCAAATTCCTTCAGGATCGGGCGGAACCGGCCCATCAGCGTTTCGCGGGCCTCGAGCAGCAGCATGGCCAGATTGCGGTGATCGAACGTACGATTCATGAGGTTCCTGGAAGGGCGGTTGATCCATCAATCTTAGCAGGGCGAAAATCGTCGGGGACCGCCTTATCGGAGATATCAGGGTTATCGCGGTTGTTCTTTCCGCGCGCTGTAGTTAATATGTTAAGTAATTGGCCCGGCCGCGCGACGCGGCGGAGGATGAATCGTATGGAGCTGTCTCTTGTCGCCGATGGCGCGACGGTCGAAACGGTACGCATCGGCACGGTCTACGGCGCGTTGCTGAACGACCGCGGCGCGCTCGCGGCGCTCGGCGACGCGGTGCATGCGCCGCCGTACAACAAGCCGCCGCAGGCGCCCGTGCTGTACGTGAAGCCCGCGAACACGCACGCGGGCGACGGCGCGGCCGTCGTCGTGCCGGCGGGCGTCGATGCGCTCGAGATCGGTGCGACGGTCGGCGTGGTGTTCGCGCGGCGCACGACGCGCGTGCCGGTCGAACGGGCGTTTGATTTCGTTAAAGGTTTTACGCTTGCAAGCGACGTGTCGATCCCGCATCCCGATTATTATCGGCCGGCGGTACGCTTCAAGTGCCGCGACGGCTTCTGCCCGCTCGGGCCGGCGATCGTTGCGCGCGCAAGCATCGGCGATCCGGACGCGCTCGCCGTGACCGTGCGCGTCGACGGCGAGCGGCGCTACGAGGCGAGCACCGCGAACCTGATTCGCCCCGTCGCGCGGTTGATCGCCGACGTGTCGGCGTTCATGTCGTTCGACGCGGGCGACGTGCTGCTCGTCGGCGTCGGCCCGAACGCGCCGCGCGCGGCGGCGGGCAGCGCGATCGAGATCGAGGCGCCGGGCCTCGGCGTGCTGCGGCATACGTTGACGGCGGAGGACGCACGATGAGGACCGCACGCGTAGTGTTCAACGGCGCGCTGCACGCGGCCGAGCCGGCGGGCGAAGGGCGCGTGCGGCTCGATACCGGGCGCGTGCTCGCCGAGACGGACGTCTCGTGGCTGCCGCCCGTCGTGCCGCGCACGACGTTCGCGCTCGGCCTCAACTACGCCGATCACGCGAAGGAGCTCGCGTTCAAGGCGCCGACCGAGCCGCTCGTCTTCCTGAAGGGACCGAACACGTTCGTCGGCCATCGCGCGCAGACGGTGCGGCCCGCCGACGCGACGCACATGCACTACGAGTGCGAGCTCGCGGTCGTGATCGGCCGCGAGGCGCGCAACGTGAAGCGCGCGCATGCGCTCGACCACGTGCTCGGCTACACGATCGGCAACGATTACGCGATCCGCGATTACCTCGAAAATTATTACCGACCGAACCTGCGCGTGAAGAACCGCGACACGTGCACGCCGCTCGGGCCGTGGCTCGTGACCCGCGACGAGATCGGCGATCCGATGAATCTCGCGCTGCGCACGACGGTCAACGGCGCGGAAACGCAGCGCGGCAACACGCGCGACATGATCTTCGACGTCGCGTCGCTGATCGAGTACATCAGCGGCTTCATGACGCTCGCGCCCGGCGACCTGATCCTGACCGGCACGCCGGAAGGGCTCGCCGACACCAAGCCGGGCGACGAGGTCGTGACCGAGATCGAGGGCGTCGGCCGGCTCGTCAACACGATCGTCGGCGAAGCGGATTACTATCGCGTCGGCTGACGCCGTCGCACAAGGAGAGACGCATGAGCATCAAGCACTGGATCGGCGGCCGGGAAGTCGACAGCCGAGAGACGTTCACGACGTTCAATCCGGCGACGGGCGAGCCGATCGCCGACGTCGCGTCGGGCGGCGCGGAAGAAATCGACGCGGCGGTGCGCGCCGCGAAGGACGCGTTTCCGAAGTGGGCGAACACGCCGGCGAAGGAGCGCGCGAAGCTGATGCGCAAGCTCGGCGAGCTGATCGAGCGCAACGTGCCGGCGCTCGCCGAACTGGAGACGCAGGACACCGGCCTGCCGATCTCGCAGACGAAGAAGCAGCTGATCCCGCGCGCGTCGGAGAATTTCCATTTCTTCGCCGAGGTGTGCACGCAGATGAACGGCCGCAGCTATCCGGTCGACGACCAGATGCTGAACTACACGCTGTATCAGCCGGTCGGCGTGTGCGCGCTGGTGTCGCCGTGGAACGTGCCGTTCATGACCGCGACGTGGAAGACCGCGCCGTGCCTCGCGCTCGGCAACACCGCGGTGCTGAAGATGTCGGAGCTCTCGCCGTTGACGGCCGATCAGCTCGGCCGCCTCGCGCTCGAAGCCGGCATTCCGGCCGGCGTGCTGAATGTCGTGCAGGGCTACGGCGCGACCGCGGGCGATGCGCTCGTCCGGCATCCGGACGTGCGCGCGGTGTCGTTCACGGGCGGCACGGTGACGGGCAAGCGGATCATGGAGCGCGCCGGCCTGAAGAAATATTCGATGGAGCTGGGCGGCAAGTCGCCCGTGCTGATCTTCGACGACGCCGATTTCGACCGTGCGCTCGACGCGTCGCTCTTCACGATCTTCTCGATCAACGGCGAGCGCTGCACGGCCGGTTCGCGGATCTTCGTGCAGCGGACGATCTACGACAGGTTCGTCGCCGAGTTCGCGCGCCGCGCGAACAGCCTGATCGTCGGCGATCCGGCCGACGAGAAGACGCAGCTCGGCTCGATGATCACGCGCGCGCACTGGGAGAAGGTGACGGGCTACGTCAGGCTCGGCGTCGAGGAGGGCGCGCGGCTCGTCGCGGGCGGCGCGGACAAGCCGGCGAACCTGCCCGCGCATCTCGCGAACGGCAACTTCGTGCGGCCGACCGTGTTCGCCGACGTCGACAACCGGATGCGGATCGCACAGGAAGAGATCTTCGGGCCGGTCGCATGCCTGATTCCGTTCGACAGCGAGGAAGACGGGCTGCGCCTCGCGAACGACACGTCGTACGGCCTCGCGTCGTACCTCTGGACGCAGGACGTCGGCCGTGCGCATCGGCTCGCGCGCGGCATCGAGGCGGGGATGGTGTTCGTCAACAGCCAGAACGTGCGCGACCTGCGCCAGCCGTTCGGCGGCGTGAAGGAATCCGGCACCGGCCGCGAGGGCGGCGAATACAGCTTCGAGGTGTTCGCCGAGATCAAGAACGTCTGCATCTCGATGGGCAGCCATCACATTCCCCGCTGGGGCGTGTGACGTCCGCGGGTAACGAACGAAACGCCGCGCGCCGGCGCCGTCGGCCGGCGACGCGGCAGGAGACTCACGATGGGAAAGCTGTCACTCGCCGCGAAGATCACGCACGTGCCGTCGATGTACCTGTCCGAATTGCCGGGCAAGCATCACGGCTGCCGTGCCGAGGCGATCCGCGGTCATCAGGCGATCGGCGAGCGCTGCCGCGCGCTCGGCGTCGACACGATCGTCGTCGCCGACACGCACTGGCTCGTCAACGCCGGCTATCACGTGAACTGCAACGGGCAATTCGGCGGCGTCTACACGAGCAACGAGCTGCCGCACTTCATCCGCGACATGCGCTACGCGTATCCGGGCAATCCGGCGCTCGGGCATCTGATCGCCGCGGCCGCGAACGAGCGCGGGATCGGCACGCGCGCGCACGAGATCGACAGTCTCGAACTCGAGTACGGCACGCTCGTGCCGATGCGCTACATGAACGCCGATCAGCACTTCAAGGTCGTGTCGATCGCGGGCTGGTGCATGTGGCACTCGCTCGACGAGAGCCGGCGCTTCGGCGAGGCGCTCAAGCACGCGATCGAGGCGAGCGATTCGAACGTCGCGTTCTTCGCGAGCGGCTCGCTGTCGCATCGCTTCAACGACAACGGCAGCCCCGAAGAAGCGATCCACATGATCAGCCGCGAGTTTTTCAAGCAGGTGGATCTGCGTGTCGTCGAGCTGTGGAAGCAGGGCGACTTCGCGACGTTCTGCAAGATGCTGCCCGAGTACAACGAGCACTGCTACGGCGAGGGCGGCATGCACGACACCGCGATGCTGCTCGGCCTGCTCGGCTGGGACCGCTACGACAAGCCGATCGAGATCGTGACCGACTACTTCGCGAGCTCGGGCACCGGGCAGATCAATGCGATCTTTCCGTTGCCGTGAACGCCATGCGCGCCGTGCGCGCGTCGCGCGCCGATTCGTTTCGGACGCCGACGGAATCCTGAAGAATACGGAGAGCCGACATGCCCCACATCATCGTCGAATACACCGCGAACATCCGTGACGACGCGCGGATTCCCGTGCTGCTCAAGACGGTCAACGAGACGCTGATCGCGCAGGGCGGCGTGTTCCCGACGGGCGGCATCCGCTCGCGCGCGATCGAGCTGCAGGATTACTGCGTCGCCGACGGCACCGCCGACGACGCGTTCGTCCACGTGACGCTGAAGATCGGCTCGGGGCGCGACGACGCGACGAAGCAGGCCGCGTGCGACGCGCTGTTCGACGCGATCAAGGCGCATTTCGCGGAACTCTACGCGCGGCGCTATCTCGCGCTGTCGATGGAGCTGGCCGAGTTCAGCGAGACGGGCTCGTACAAGCACAACAACATCCACGCACGCTACAAGCGCGGCGCGTGACCCCAACCCCGACAATGACGACCATGCTAGATTCCGCCACCATCGAGTTGCTCGCGCACCGGCTGCACGTCGCCGAGCGCGAGCGCAGGCAGATTCGCCAGATCTCGCTCGACTATCCGGAGATCACGATCGACGACGCGTACGCGATCCAGCGCACGTGGGTCGACATGAAGCTCGCCGAGGGACGCGTGCTGAAAGGACACAAGATCGGCTTGACGTCGAAGGCGATGCAGTCGTCTTCGCAGATCGACGAGCCCGACTACGGCGCGCTCCTCGACGACATGTTCTTCGAGGACGGCGCGCCGATTCCGACGCGCCGCTTCATCGTGCCGCGCGTCGAGGTCGAGCTCGCGTTCGTGCTCGGCAAGCCGCTGAAGGGGCCGAACTGCACGGTGTTCGACGTCTACGACGCGGTCGACTACGTCGTGCCCGCGCTCGAGATCATCGATGCGCGCAGCCAGTCGATCGATCCGGACACGAAGCGTCCGCGCAAGGTGTTCGACACGATCGCCGACAACGCGGCGAACGCGGGCGTCGTGCTCGGCGGGCGCCCCGTGCGGCCGATGGACGTCGATCTGCGCTGGGTCGCGGCGATCATGTCCCGCAACGGCGTCGTCGAGGAGACGGGCGTCGCGGCGGGCGTGCTGAACCATCCGGCGAACGGCGTCGCGTGGCTCGCGAACCGGCTCGCGCGCTTCGACGTGTCGCTCGACGCGGGCGAGATCATTCTCGGCGGATCGTTCACGCGGCCGTGCGCGGCGAAGAGCGGCGACACGTTCAACGTCGATTACGGTCCGCTCGGCGCGATCCATTGCTACTTCGAGTGACGGCCGACGATGCGCATTCCTGAGAACACGTTCAAGGCCGCGCTCGCGCGCGGCGAAGCGCAGATCGGGCTGTGGCTCGGACTCGCGAATCCCTATAGCGCGGAAGTCGTCGCGGGCGCGGGCTTCGACTGGCTGCTGATCGACGGCGAGCACGCGCCGAACACGGTGCCGACGATCCTCGCGCAATTGCAGGCGATCGCCGCATATCCGTCGCATCCCGTCGTGCGCGTGCCGTGGAACGATGCGGTCGCCGTCAAGCAGGTGCTCGATCTCGGCGCGCAGACGCTGCTCGTGCCGATGGTGCAGAGCGCGGACGAGGCGCGCGCGGCCGTCGCGGCGACCCGCTATCCGCCGCTCGGCATCCGCGGCGTCGGCAGTGCGCTCGCGCGCGCGTCGCGCTGGAATCGCATCGACGACTACGTGCGGCAGGCGAACGACCGGATCGCGGTGCTCGTGCAGGTCGAGACGCGCGCGGGGCTCGATGCGATCGACGCGATCGCGCGCGTCGAAGGCGTCGACGGCGTGTTCATCGGGCCGGCCGATCTCGCGGCCGATCTCGGGCATCTCGGCAATCCCGCGCATCCGGACGTGCAGGCGGCGATCGACCGCGCGATCGCTTCGATCGTCGCGGCGGGCAAGGCGGCGGGGATCCTCAGCGCGGACGAGCGCGCGGCGCGGTGCTATCTCGAAGCCGGCGCGACGTTCGTCGCGGTGGGCGTCGACACGACGCTGCTCGCGCGCAGCGCGGAGCGGCTGGCCGCGCGGTTCAAGTCATCGGCGGACGACGCGGCCCGCGCGGGCGACGGCACTTACTGACCCCGCGCCCCGCACGCTTCGCTCGAACCGGAGGGGCGCGCACGCCGCACGCCGTCCCGATGCTCGTCGGGCTCCGCACTCACGTACTGCCCGGGCGTCGTGCCGAGCGCGCGGCGAAACATGTCGATGAACGCGCTGACGTTGTCGTAGCCGAGGTCGAGCGCGACCGTCGTCACCGTCACGCCGTCCGCGAGCCGTTCGAGCGCGCGCAGCAGGCGCGCCTGCTGGCGCCACTGCGCAAGCGTGAGCCCCGTTTCGGCCACGAAGCGGCGGCTCAGCGTGCGCGGCGCCATGCCGGCCCACGCCGCCCATTCATCGACGCGGCGATTGTCCGCCAGATCGCCGGCCAGCGCATCGGTGATCCGCACGAGCCGCGGATCGCGCGGGCGCGGCAGCCCCAGCGATCCCGCTTTCGCCGTTGCGATTTCATCGAGTATCACGTCCGCGATCCGCGCGCGAGCGCAATCGAGCTCGGCGCCGCGCCAGCTCGCCGCGCGGCGAACCGCCTCGCGCAGCAGCGGCGATGCGACGATCGCGCGCGGCGCGTCGGGTAGGGCCGCGCATCGGTGCTCCGCGATGAAGACGCTCCAGCCGGAAAACGGGCCGAACGAGCGCAGCGAATGCACGCGGTGCGGCGGGATCCAGATCGCGTGGATCGCGGGCACCACCCAGTCCTGGTCGTCGAGCCCGATCGACACGAGCCCGCTCGACGCGCCGACGAGTTGCCCGCGCGCGTGGCTATGCGGCGCGGTCGTGCGTGCGTCGTGCTGCGACAATTCGGCGGCGGCGACGAACGGGCCGTCGGAGGACATCACGAGTTCGACGGGAAGGAGCGGATCGAGCATGGCCTGAATACCGTATCGAATGGCCTTTATACCGGAGGCCGGCCTTGAATGCACGTCTACACTGCGTTCACGTTCATTCGATCCGGCATGCGGTGCGATGCGAGCCGAATCGACCTTCCCTGAATACACCGAGCGACTCGAAGCCGGCGGCGGCATGGCGATCCGCGGCTGCGCCGTCGCGGCATGCCTCGCGAACGCGCGCGCGGCGGCGGGCGTCGCGGTGCGCTGTCCGCGCCGCATGCGATCGATTCGTTCGACCTACTCGAGATCCGCGATGCAGCGCCGCGCGTGCGGCAACGCGCGGCGATCGCGCGATCCCGTTGCCATCCGATGAGCAAGGAGCCTTCATGAAAGCTGCTGTCGTCCAGGGCGCGGGCCAGCGCCCGAGCTATACCGAATTCGATCCGCCGCACGCATCGCCCGGCCATCGCGTGATCGACGTGAGCGCGTCCGCGTTGAGCCGGCTCGCGCAGGCGCGCGCATCGGGCGCGCATTATTCGTCGACGGGCCGTTTCCCGTTCGTGGCGGGCGTCGACGGGACCGGGCGTCTCGACGACGGCCGGCGCGTCTATTTCCTGGGGCCGCAGGCGCCGTTCGGCGCGATGGCCGAGCGCACGCTCGTGCCCGAAGCGAATTGCGTCCCGTTGCCCGATTCGCTCGACGACGTCACGGCGGCCGCGATCGCGATTCCGGGCATGTCGTCGTGGGCGGCGCTGACCGAGCGCGCGCGGCTCGTAGCCGGCGAGACGGTGCTCGTCAACGGCGCGACCGGCGCATCGGGGCGGCTCGCGGTCCGGATCGCCAAACATCTCGGCGCGGCGAAGGTGATCGCGACAGGGCGAAATGCGGACGTGCTCGAAGCGCTGAAGTCGGCGGGCGCCGACTTCACGATCTCGCTGACGCAGGATGACGAACCGGTGGCGCGCGCGTTCGAGACACATTTCCGCGCGGGCGTGGATGTCGTGCTGGATTATCTGTGGGGCGCGAGCGCGCGGTCCGCGCTGATTGCCGCGGCGAAGGCGTCGCCCGACGGGCATCCGGTGCGCTTCGTGCAGATCGGCACGATCGGCGGCGCCGACGTGTTGCTGCCGGGCGCGGTGCTGCGCGCCACGGCGATCACGCTGATGGGCAGCGGCATCGGCAGCATTTCGCTGCCGCGGCTGTTGAACGCGGCGCGTGCGGTGTTCGGTGCGGCGGATGCCGCCGGACTGCGGATCGACACCGAAACGGTGCCGATCGCGCGCGTCCACGCGCATTGGGACGACGCGGACAGCCGGGTGCGCCCGGTGTTCACGATGAATGCGTCCGGGTGACGGCGCGCCGCCGCCCGGACGCGGCGTGCGCCGTCCTGCGTCATCGCGCGTCGGCGCTCAGAACCGCTGCTGCATCCCCACCGTGACGCCGACCTGCGTATCGGCATACCCGACCGAATCGCGCGACAGGCTCACGTTCCGCCCATGCTGCGCGATCGCGAAGCCGCCCGCCGCGTACAGCACCGTGCGCTTCGACAGCGCGTATTGCGCGCGCAGCGACACGAGCGTCGGATCGGCGTCGGTGCCGCCCTTGATGTTCTGGTGATAGACCGCGCCGATCAGCGAGAACGCCGGCGTGAAGTCGTACGAGCCGCCGATCCAGTACATGTCGCTCAGCTGCGTCGCCGCCGTCGTGCGGTATGTGCGGCGATAGTTGCGGTAGCCGGCCATCGTTTTCAGGTTGCCGAAGTCGTAGCTGACGCCCGCATGAATTCCCTGCACGTAGTCGACCGGATCGGCGGGGCTCACGCTGTCGCGTGCGCCGTTCTGGCGGTCGAACGTGACGACCGCGGCGAACGGGCCGCTCTCGTAGCCGAGCGCGAAGTCGTACTTCGAGCTCGTCTTCATGCTGCCCGGCACGTTGCCGAAGCCGTACATCGCGCCGAAGCGGAAGCCGCCGTACGAGCCGTCGTAGCGCACCGCGTTCGACGAGCGCGTGAAGAGGCCGTCCTTGCGGCCGCCCGTCGCCGTCGACGACGTCGCCCACGAGTAGTTCTGCGCGTAGCCCATCGGATCGAACGGCAGCATGTAGTCGTACGTGACGGTGAAGTTGCGGCCGAGCGTCAGCTCGCCCCACTTGCCCTTGAGGCCCACCGTCGCGCGCCGCGCGAAGATCGAGTCGGGGCCGTCGTCGAAGCCGCCGTTCGCGAGGTCGATTCCGCTTTCGAGACGGAACACCGCCTTCAGGCCGCCGCCGAGATCCTCGACGCCGCGCAAGCCCCAGCGCGACGTGTTCTTGTTGCCCGACTTGAGGCGAAGCACGCCGCCGCCTTCGGGCGCCGCGTGGTTCACGTACTCGACGCCGGCATCCATGATGCCGTACAGCGTGACGCTCGATTGCGCGAGCGCGTGGCCGCCCGCCAGGCTCGCGCACGTGGCGAAGCCGGCTGAGATCGCAGTCCTGCCGGCGATGCGGCGTTGCTTTTTCTTTTTCATCTTCGTTGTCTCCGATTGAGTGGTGGTTGTTTTAGGTGGCGCGCGTACGTTCGCCGTCGGGCGGCGTGCGCGCGCCGGGTGCGCAGACGGATGCCGGCGCGGGCTTGCTGCGTGGTGCTACAGGGGTGCTACAGGGGATTTCGCCGGAGCGGCCGGGGAGGGCGTCGTCATGCTTGGCGATCCGAAACGATGGGCGGCGCCGCGTGCGTCGAGCGATTCGTCGCGGCGTTCGCATGCAGCTGATTCCGCGTGCGTGTCGCTCGACATGGCTCACTGCTTACTGCTCACATCGCGTTCGCGCACGCGCACGTCAAAAGCATTGCGTCATCCGATGCATGCGCCGCCGCCCGCCGCGCCCCGTCTCGATCAGCCCGCCTTCGCGAACGCCCAGCAGTCGTTCGCCGGGAACTCGAGCCAGTGCCGGCCCGCCGCGCGCGGCACCGTGCCGAACGCGCGCAGCCGCAGTTCGCCGCAATGGAACAGGTATTCCCAGCGGTCGCCGAGATACATCGACGTCACGAGCTCGGCGGGCAGCCGGTTATCGCCCGGGCCGTCCGCGACCTGCACGCGCTCGACGCGAATCACCGCGTGCGCGTCCTGGCCTTGCCGCAGCGCGCCGCGCGCGAGCGCCGCGAGCCGCCAGCCATCGCCCGCGAGCGTCACGCGCGCGCCTTCGACCGCGTCGACGCGCGCGTCGATCCGGTTGTTGCTGCCCATGAACTCGGCCGTATACAGCGTGCGCGGCTCGCCGTACAGCTCGGCGGGCGTGCCTTCCTGCTCGATGCGGCCGTCGCGCAGCAGCAGGATGCGGTCCGACATCGCCATCGCCTCGGCCTGGTCGTGCGTCACGCAGAGCGCGGACAGCCCGAGCGACACGATCAGCTCGCGCAGCCACGCGCGCGCTTCTTCGCGCAGCTTCGCGTCGAGGTTCGACAGCGGCTCGTCGAGCAGGATCACGGGCGGGTTGTAGACGAGCGCGCGTGCGATCGCGACGCGCTGCTGCTGGCCGCCCGACAACTGGTGCGGATAGCGTTCGGCGAGTTGACCGAGGCCGAGCTGGTCGAGCGCGGTCTGCACGCGGCGCTTGATCTCGCCCGCCGCGACGCGGCGCAGCTTGAGCCCGTAGCCGACGTTGTCGGCGACGCTCCGGTGCGGCCACAGCGCGTACGACTGGAACACGAGGCCGAGCGAGCGCGCCTCGACGGGCAGGTCGACGCGGCGCGCGCCGTCGAAGAACGTGCGCTCGTCGAGCCGGATGCGGCCGGACGACGGCGTCTCGAGCCCGGCGACCGCGCGCAGCAGCGTCGTCTTGCCGCTGCCCGACGCGCCGAGCAGGCACACGACCTCGCCCGCGTTCAATTCGAACGACACGCCCTTCAAGATCGGGTTCGCGCCGTAGCTCAGATGCAGATCGTCGACGATGAGCTTATCCATGCAGTTTCACTCCGAAGCGCAATGCGACGGCGAGTCCCACGCCGACCATTGCGATGTTGATGACGGACAGCGCGGCGACCTGATCGACCGCGCCCGTCGCCCAAAGCGACACGAGGAGCGCGCCGATCACCTCGGTGCCGGGCGACAGCAGATAGACGGCCGTCGAGTATTCGCGCTCGAAGATCATGAAGATCAGCAGCCATGCGGCGAGCAGGCCGAAGCGCACGAGCGGCAGCGTCACGTCGAGCGACACGCGCGCGCGCGTCGCGCCGACGCTGCGGCCCGCTTCCTCGAGCTCCGGGCCGACCTGCAGCAGCGCGCTCTGGATCACGCGCATCCCGTAGGCGAGCCACACGACCGTGTACGCGATCCAGATGCTCCACATCGAGCTCTTCAGCTCGCGCAGGCCGGGCACGAACAGGAAGATCCACAGGAACGCGAGGCCGGCGAGGAGGCCCGGCACCGCGCGCGGCAGCAGCACGATGTAGTCGAGCATGCGCGCGACCCAGTCGTGGCGGCGATGGCCGGCGAACGCGACGAGCGAATAGAAGCCGATCGCGAGCGCGCCGCCGATCACGCCGATGCCGAGCGTGTTGACGATCGCGCGCACGAGGTTGTCCTGCTCGAACAGCTCGACGAAGTTCGCGGCCGTCAGCACTTCGGCGAGCGCCACGCCTTCGCCCCAGTTCGTCACGAACGCGCGCAGCACGATGCCCGAGATCGGCACGATCACGGTGAGCGCGAGCCACGCGGCGACGATCGCGAGCGCGACCCAGCGCCACGCGCGCAGCGGCAGCACGGTCGGGCGGCCGGCCTTGCCCTTCACGGTCACGAAGCGGTTCGCCGACTTCAGCAAGTGGCGCTGCAGCAGCACGAGCGGGAACGTGATCGCGATGATGCACACGGCGACGGCCGCCATCAGGTGATACGACGGCACGCCGAGCTTGTTCGTCAGCTTGTACAGGTACGTCGCGAGCACGAGGTGGCCTTCGGGGTCGCCGAGCACGAGCGGCAGCCCGAACACTTCGAAGCCGAGGAAGAACACGAGCACGCCCGAGAAGAGCAGGGCGGGCATCGTCATCGGCAGGCTCACGTCGAACGCGACGCGGAACGGCCGCGCGCCCGTCACGCGCGCCGCTTCCTCGACGTCCGAGCCGAGGTTGCGCAGCGCGGCCGACGCGTACAGGTACACGTGCGGCACGTGCGTCAAGCCGACGATCAGCGTGATCGCGAAGATCGAGTAGACGTTCCAGGGCACGCTCGATACGCCGAACAGCGCCTTGAACCACACCGAATAGAAGCCGACCGGGCCGGCCGCGACGACGTAGCCGAACGCGAGCACCATCGGCGACACGAACACGGGCGTGAGCACGAGCGGCTCGAGCCAGCGGCGGCCGGGCAGGTCGGTGCGCACCATCAGGAACGCGAGGATCCCGCCGAGTGGAATCGAGATGAACAGCATCCCGCCCGCGATGATGAAAGAGTTCTTCACGGCCGACCAGAAATCGGGATCGGTGAAGATGAAGCGGAAGCCTTCGACGCCGAGCGTCCGGTTCGCGTCGAAGAACGGCGCGGACAGCAGGCTCTGGAACAGGATGAAGCCGAGCGGCAGCGCGACCGCGATCGTCAGGACTGCGACGACGATCCAGCGCAGCATGCCGGCGAGCGGCCAGAGTCCGCCCGCCGCCGGCGCGGGCAGTGCGCCGTCGCCGCGGGCGCGCGTAACGGGCGCGGACGGTCGGCCGGTGCTGGTTGTAAGCATGAGTTCGCCCTTGCGGCCCGCGGGCCGCGTCGATGGAGAAGGAAAGCGAAGGGGGGCGTTCGCGCGGCGGCGGCCGCGCGAACGGTCACGCGCGCGGGCTTAGCGCTTGAGCGATTGCTGCCACTGCTTGAGGAACGCGAGGCGCTTCGACTGGTCGAGGTAGACGAGGAGGCCCGAGCCGATCTGGATCGGCTTCAGCGAATCGCCGAGATCCTTCGCGAGGCTCGTCATCGACGTCTCGCCCGACACGTCCGCGCGGATCGAGTAGAGATTCGCCTGGTTCGCGATCAGCGTCTGGCCGCGCTTCGACAGCAGATAGTCGACCCACAGCTTCGCCGCGTTCGGATGCTGCGCCTGCTTCGAGATCGTCACGAGGCGGCTCACGACGAGCGTGTAATCCGTCGGAAACACGTAGCCGATCGATTTGTCCTTCTTCGCCTTCGCGTACGCATACGAGCCGATGATATTGTAGCCGACGAGGTTCTCGCCAGACGAGATGCGCTCCATCATCGCGCCCGTGCTCGACTGCAGCTTCGGCCCCGTCACGCCGATCGCGCGCACGAGCTCCCACGTCATCTTGTCGTTCACGTGCGCGTCCTGCGTCAGGTAATTGAAGCCGACGCCGGACTTCTCGATGTCGTAGGTCGTCACCTTGCCCTTGAACTTGTCGGGCTGCGACTGCAGCAGCTTGATCAGGTCGGCGCGCGTCTTCGGCACGTCGTTCTCGGGAATCAGGCGCTTGTTGTAGACGATCGCGAGCGGCTCGTAGGTCGTGCCGTACGCCTGCTTCTGGTACTGCGCCCATTGCGGCACGTGCGGCGTCTCGGGCGAGTCGTACGAAGCCATCAGCCCGTCGTTGACGAGCTTCACCTGCAGATCCATCGCCGAGTTCCATAGCACGTCGGCGCTCGTGCTTTTCGCGGCGCTTTCGCTGACGTAGCGGTTGTAGAGCTCGGTGCTGTTCATGTCGTTGTATTCGATCTTCACGCCATACAGGCTTTCGAAATCCTTGATGAGCGGGCGCACGAGCGCGGTGTCGGTCGTCGAGTAGATGACGAGCTTGCCTTCCTGTTTCGCGGCGTCGATCACGCGTTGGTAGTTACCCGGATAACCCGCCGGGACCTGTGCGCCGACAGTGCTTGCGGCGACGAAAAGAACGGCGGCGATGCTTGCCGATGCGTACTGCATGTCTTCCTCCAGTTGCGTTTATGTGTTGTTCGAGTGACGCGGATGGTAATTGCGAGGCACTTTCAGCCCGCTTTCATTTCGGTTCGCGATGGCGCGATTGGCGTCATGGATTTCCCGAGGTCCGGGCGGCGCCGGCCGCGCTTCAGGTTGCGCGCGGCGATGGCCGATGGGGGAGCGGAGGGTAACGGCGGCGGCCGTCGCGACGGTTATTCGGGTTGCGCCAGCAGCTTGCCGAGTATCCGGCCGCCATGCCGCGCATGCGCGGCCGTCAAGGCCGCATAGCCGACGATCACGCCCGCGTCGAGCACGGCGCTCCGGCAAAAACCGCGGATCGGCTGCAACGACACGCCGGCCGCCCGCGTGCGCGCGACGAACGTTGCGTCGTCCGTGCCGGGCGGCAGCCACAGCACGAAGTGAAAGCCCGCATGTTCGCCCGACACCGTGTAACGCCCGTCGCCGTGTTTCGCCAACTGATCGAGCACGATGTCGCGCCGCTGGCGGTACGCGTGACGGCTGGCGCGCAGGTGCTTCGCGAAATCGCCGCGTCCGATGAAGCGGGCCAGCGCGAGCTGCGGCGCGACGCTGACCGAGCGCGCGGTCGCGCGCCACACGGCCGACAGCGCTGGCCGCAGTTCCGCCGGCAAGATCATGAAGCCGATCCGCAGTCCCGAGAACAGCGTCTTGTTGAACGAACCGCAATAGATCACGCGATCGCACGCGTCGAGCGATTTCAGCGCGGGAAGCGGAGCGGTCTGGTAACTGAATTCGCCGTCGTAGTCGTCCTCGATGATCCAGGCACGGTTGCGCTGTGCCCAGTCGAGCAGTTCGAGCCGGCGCGAAACCGACATCGTGATCCCGAGCGGCGCCTGGTGCGCGGGCGTCACGTAGGCGGCGCGCGCATCGGCATGCCGGTCCAGCGCGACCGTCTCGATACCCTCCCGGTCGACCGGTATGTCGGCCACGGCCGCGCCCGCCATCGTGAAGATCTGCCACGCCGACGCGTAGCCGGGATCTTCCATCAGCACCGTCGAGCCGGGTGAGAGCACGGTGCGCGCGACGAGGTCGATCGAATGCCGGATGCCGGTCGTGATGAAGATGTCGTCCGCGTCGCACGGGATGCCGCGGTATTCCCGCAGGTACCCGGCAATTTCGCCGCGCAGGGACTCGTCGCCTTGCGACGGCGTCGAGCAGAGATCGTTGGCCGTGGCGGCAAGCAGGCTTGTCCCGAGGTGCTTCTTCCATTGCTGCAACGGCAGCAATTCGGGGTCGGCGAGCCGCGCAATGAACGGGACGCCCGGGCGCACCGCGTGTTCCGGGGCGCCCGCGCCGGCAGCGCCCGCCGGCGCCGGCGCCGCGCCGGGGCGGCGGGGGCCGCTCTCCCGCGATTGCGTGGCGGCGCGCAGATAGCTGTCCGGCACCACCGCGCACACGCGTGAGCCGGCGCCTCGCGTGCGCGCGATGTAGCCCTCGGCGCACAGCCGGTCGTACGCCGCCTCGACCGTTCCCCGCGCCACGCCCCAGCGGGCGGCAAGCGTCCGGCTGGATGGCAGCGGGCTGTCGCCCGGAAGCAGCCGTTTCAGGATCGCGTCGCGAATCGCGTCGGCAATGCATTCCTGCTTCGAATGCGGGCTGCCCGGCGACAGCCCGGGCGGGCACGGCAGATCGAGCGGAATCGCGGCTTTGCCTCGCGTCATAGTGGTCCGGTCAATATTCAATTTAATGGTCCTTCAGCTTATATCACTTTCCCCCTAAATTTCTGTGACGGCACTACTCATTCCGTCCGAGGGCACGTTGTACATAACAAAGAACACCGAGAGATTGACGCTGGCTGTCGTTGGCGGGGGCGCGGCCAGCGTCGCGTTTCTTCATCACCTGAGTAACCTGGTCACGCCGTCGGTCGCGGCGCGGCTTCAGGTCAAGGTATTCGAGCCGAGGCCGCTGGTCGGCCCGGGTCTTGCGTACCAGCCGGACGTCGATTCGGCGCTGCTGAATCGCGCGGTCGAGACGATGTCGGTCTCGGCCGCCGATTTTTCGACGTTCACGTCGTGGGTACGGTGGAAGTCGCACCATGAACCCGATCTGCACGAACTGGTCCGGCGCGACCTGTCGTCCACCTATGTGTCGCGGGCGCTGTTCGGCCGCTATCTCCACGACTTTTTCAACGAGACGATGTCGACCGCGCGCCGCAAGGGCCTGGCGATCGACGTCGTGCACCGGGAGATTCGCCGGATCACGCGGGACACCCGGTATCGCCTCGTTGCGGACGGCGAAGCGTTCGATGCCGACAGCGTCGTCATCGCAGTCGGCAATACGGGGCCGTGCGATCACTACGGTCTTGCCGGGCACGCGCGTTACATCCATCGCCCGTATCCGCTCGCGCCGGCGCTTGCGCAGCTGGCCGGCGCGAACCGGATCGCGATCCTCGGCGCGAGCCTCACGGCGGTCGACATCGCGGTCAGCCTAGACAGGATGAACAGCCGCGCCGAGATCCACATGGTGTCGAATACCGGCGTGCTGCCGCTCGTGAAGGGGCGGCAGGCCCGGCCGCAGCCGCTGCGCCACCTGACGGCGGAGCGGCTCGACGCGCTGACCTCGGATGGCCGCCGCAAGATCAGCCTGCGCCAGCTCGGACGCCTGATCCGCGCGGAATTCCGCGCAGCGGGCGCGGACTGGCGGGAACTGTTCGCCGAGCCTGGCGATGCGGTCGCGCTGCTGCGCGACGAGATCGCGCAGGCGGACCGCGAACGCGCGTGGCAGACGGTCCTGGTCGCGACCAACGACCTCGTCGAATTCGCGTGGCACGCGCTGGATCCGGTCAGCCAGGCGTTCGCGCTGAAGCGCTTCGCCCGCCACTGGCTCGCCCGCCGGGCGCCGATGCCGGTGGGGAACGCGCGCGTGCTCGCGCGCATGCTCGACGAAGGCCGCCTGAAACTCTTGAAGACGCCGATCGCGTTCGATCGGACGCATCCGCACCGGATTGCGCCGGCGATCGCGGGCCGGGCAGCCGGCGAACCCTACGACTACGTCGTCAATGCAACGGGCGCCGCCAGGGATGTCCGGGAGCCGGGCGACTCGGCGCTGGTCTGGCAGATGCTGCAGGACGGGGTGGCCAGCCGGGACTGGCGGGGCGGCATCCGCGTCGACTTCGAAACGGGCGCGCTGCTCGGCAGTGACGGCGAGCCGGACTATCAGCTCCGCGCGCTCGGCCACATCACGTCCGGGACCTACTTCTTCGTCAGCTCGCTGGAGATGGTCGCCAAACGCGCCCGCCGAATCGCGACCGACATCGCTTCCGCGTTCGCGGAAGAAGACATTGCATTGCGGCCGATCACGCGGACGTTCGGTATTGCTGGAGACGGATTCGCCGTATGAAGCCCCGGTCATTGCCCGAATGGGGCTGGTTGTTCCTGTTGATGCTCGTCGTTTGCCTGCCGCGCGTGACGATCGACGCCTACCTGCCGTCGCTGCCCGCGATGGCGGACGCGCTGCACGGCACCGACGCGCAGCTTCAGCTCACGCTGACCCTGTACATGGTCGGCTATGCGCTTTCGATGCTGGTGTCGGGACCGTTGTCGGATCGATACGGCCGCCGTCCGGTCCTTCTCGGCGGGCTGTGCCTCTACGTGGCCGCGAGCGTTGCCTGCGCGTTGTCGACGAGTATTCCGGCGATTGTCTGCGCGCGCATCTTCCAGGCGCTCGGTGGCTGCAGCGGCACGGTGATCGGCCGGGTGATCGTGCGCGAGCGCTTTCCGACCGCGATGCAGGCCACGATGCTCAGCCGCATCTCGGCGGGCATGGCCCTGTCGCCGGTGATCGCGCCGCTGGCAGGCAGCGCGGTCGCCGAATGGTTCGGGTGGCGCGGCGTGTTCGCGTGGCTCGCAGCCGGCGGCGTCGTCGCGACCGCGATGGTGCTGCGGCATCTGCCCGAGACGCGTGAAAGCGAGACGCGGCGCGAACCGGGCCCGGGGCTGCTGCGAACGTACGGCGGATTGCTCCGCGATCGCCGTTTCCTGCGCTACTCGCTGGCGATCGGTTTCGTCTACTGCACCTACTTCCCGTTCATCGCGGAATCGTCGACGCTGTTCCAGCGGAACATGGGCGTGTCCGGCTCCGTCTACGCGGCGATCTTCGGCCTGACCGTGCTCGGATATCTGATCGGATCGAGCGTGTTCAGGCGATCCGGCGGCAGGTGGAAGGCCGATTCCATCATCGCGGCGGCGGCCTGCGTGAACCTGGCCGGGGCCGCCGCGCTGTGGGCGGCCGGCGCCGTGGCGCCGGCATCCGCCGCGGCCATCGTCGTGCCGATGTTCGTCGTGATGGTGGCGGTCGGAATCGCGATTCCCGCGTGCCAGTTCGCGGTGATGCAGCCCTATACGAAGATCGCGGGCACGGCTTCCGGGCTGTTCTTCTTCATCCAGATGGCGATCACCGCACTGTGCGGCGGCGTGCTGGCGTGGCTGTCGGACGGCTCCGCCCGCCCGATGATTGCCGTGACCGTCTTCTCGAGCGCTGCATTCCTGGCCGTGGTGGTCGCGCTTCGCGCACGCAGCGAAGCCGCGGACCGTGGCGACGCGCGGGGATTCGCGACGGGAAACCAGCCCGCGGCGGAGTGACGGGCGGTGGTCGGGCAGGCGGACGGAAGGAGCGGGCGGCGCGCGAGACAGGTGTTTCCGAGGAGCGTCACGGCGGAAAGGATCGTGTAATGTAGCGGCCTGCGTTTGCCTGACCGGAATACCCATGCGTGTGCTGCTCGTCGAAGACAATCCCATCCTTGCGCAGTCGCTGAACGACGCGCTGAGCGCCGCGCGCTTCGCGGTCGATCACATGGCGGACGGGGAGGCGGCGGACCACGTGCTGCGCACGCAGGATTACGCGCTGGTGATCCTCGATCTCGGGCTGCCGAAGCTCGACGGCCTCGAGGTGCTGCGGCGGCTGCGCGCGCGCCGCAATCCGGTGCCGGTGCTGATCCTCACCGCGCACGGCTCGGTCGAGGATCGCGTCAAGGGGCTCGATCTCGGGGCCGACGATTATCTCGCGAAGCCGTTCGAGCTGACCGAGCTCGAAGCGCGCGCCCGCGCGCTGATCCGGCGCAGCCTGGGCCATGAGCATTCGCGCGTCGAATGCGGGCCGCTCGCGTACGACAGCGTCGACCGCAGCTTCCGGCTCGCGGGCGAGCCGCTGCCGCTCACGCCGCGCGAGCGCTCGGTGCTCGAGGTGCTGATCCTGCGCAACGGCCGCGCGATCAACAAGGAGACGCTGTCGGAGAAGATCTTCGGCCTCGACGAATCGGTGAACGCCGACGCGATCGAGATCTACGTGCACCGGCTGCGCAAGAAGCTCGAAGGCAGCGGCGTCGCGATCGTCACGCTGCGCGGGCTCGGCTATCTGCTCGAGGCGCAGCCGCGATGACGCGGCTCAATCTGCGCGCGCAGGTCGCGCTGTGGCTGCTGCTGCCGTTTCTCGGTCTCCTCGCGCTCGATTCGTGGCTCACGTACCAGCGCGCGATGAACGCCGCGCACGTCGCGTTCGACCGCACGCTCGCGTCGTCGCTGAAGTCGATCCGCGAGGGCGTGCGGCTCGTGGGCGGCGACGTCGAAGTCGATCTGCCGTATCTCGCGCTCGAGATGTTCGAATCGAACGACGGCGGCAAGATCTACTATCTGATCCGCGGCGACGACGGCCGTGCGATCACCGGCTACCGCGACCTGCCGCCGCCTCCGCTGAAAGCGGGCGAGCAACTGTACGCGCTGTCCTTCTACGACGCCGTCTACCGTGGCGAGCGGCTTCGGATGGCCGCGCTGCGGCTGCCCGTGCACGATGTGTCGACCGCGCAAACGCGCGTCGTCTGGGTGATGGTCGGCGAGACGATCGAGGCGCGGCAGGCGCTCGCGCGCGAGATTCTCGTCGGCTCGCTGCTGCAGGAGGGCTTGCTCGTCGTGCTCGCGCTCGGGATCGTGTGGCTCGGCGTCGGGCGCGGGCTGAGGCCGCTGAACCGGCTGTCGGCGAAGGTCGCCGCGCGCGCGGAAGACGACCCGACGCCGCTCGAGACGAGCGGCATGCCGAGCGAAGTCGCGCCGCTCGTCGAATCGATCAACCAGTACATCGGCCGCACGCAGCGGATGCAGGTCGCGCGGCGGCGCTTCTTCGCCGATGCCGCGCATCAGTTGAAGACGCCGCTCGCGGCCGCGCAGGCGGGCGTCGAGCTGGCGCTGCGGCCGGCCGAACACGAGCGCGTGAGCGTGCATCTGCGGCGCGTGAACGGCGCGGTGCGGCAGGCGGCGAAGATCGTCCAGCAATTGCTGTCGCTGTCGCGGCTCGAATCGGACGTCGCGCCGGCGATCTCGCGCAAGCCGGTCGCGCTCGCGAAGCTCGCGCGCAGCGTGACGCTCGACTGGTCGAGCGTTGCCCGCGCGCGCGGCATCGATCTCGGCTTCGAGCAGCACGCGAGCGTCGACGTGATGGGGCGCGCGGATCTGCTCGGCGAGATGATCGGCAACCTGATCGACAACGCGATCCGCTATGCGGGCGACGGCGCGGTGATCACGGTGCGGATCGTGCGCGACGGCGACTTCGCGCGGCTCGAAGTGATCGACGACGGGCCGGGGATCGCGCCTGACGAGCGCGACGCGGTGTTCGAGCGCTTCTATCGGAGCCAGGCGACGCTCGCGGTCGAAGGGACGGGGCTCGGGTTGTCGATCGTGCGCGAGATCGCGCGCGTGCATTGGGGGAAGGTCGAGCTGGACGATGCGGTCGGCGAGGGTGGCGGAAGCGGCGGGCGCCGTGAGAGCGGGGAGCGGTCGAGCGATGGTCCCGCGGACGGCCATGCGCGAGGCCGCGGGCTCGTCGTGCGGGTGACGCTGCCGGTGCATGCGGCGTGAGCGCGCCGCGCTGGAAATATTGGCCGTCGGCCGGTCGTCGGAGCGGGTGGGATGCGGTGCGTCGGATGGAGGTTCGTTCGACGCGTGACATTCGACGCGTGACATTCGACGCGTGACATTCGACGCGTGACATTCGACGCGTGACATTCGACGCGTGACATTCGACGCGTGACATTCGACGCGTGACATTCGACGCGTGACATTCGACGCGTGATGCGACCGATGCGCCGCGCGTGAGTTCTTTCGTCGCGAAGCCGATGCAAGCGACGAGATCGGTGAAATCGTCGAAATCGATCAGATCGACGGACCGGCCGAATCGGTGGAACGGGCGAGATCGTCAACGACAGGCGCCGCTCGCACATTGCCGTTGATCGCGGGCTGCGTCGTCCGCGCCCGGCGGCGCGTCAGATCGCGCCGGCGCATATGGACGCGCACGGACGAGTATCGACGCAAACGCGCTGCCGCCGCACGACGAACCGTAGCCGCACCGTCGCGCGAAGTCGCTGCTGCGCCGTATCCGGGCTTCGCGAACGCGCGCGGCGTCAATCGCCGAACGCGATCTCCGCATCGACCGATTGCCCGATTTCCAGAAACGCGCCTTCGCCGTTCACGACGATCGCGTTCTTGCCGAACGTCAGCGCGCCGTCGAACTGCGCGTTGCCGCGATAGACGCTCATCGTGTCGAGCGGCTCGTTCGGCCAGCCGGGATCCGGCGCGCCGGTGCGCTGGTCGATCGTCGGGACCGGGCAACGCGTGCAGAGCTTCACGAGGCTCAGGCGCACGCCGCCGTTGCCCGTCTGCACGTCGAGGTAGTCGACGTAGTCCTCTTCGTACGCGTCGAGGCCCGTCAGCACGACGTTCGGCCGGAAGCGGTCCATCGGCACCGCGGGCGCGCCCTTGCGGCGCAGCCGCGCGTTCAGGTCGTCGAGCGACGACTGGCCGACGACCATGATCGGAAAGCCGTCCGCGAACTGCGCGTACGACGTGAACGCGCCCGTCCACTTCGCGCCGACCACGCGCCGCGCATTGGGCGCGAAGCGCGCGAGCCGCGCAGGCGTGCCGAGGAATTCGCTGAACCAGCGCGTCGCATGCGCGCCGGTGTCGAGCGCGTTCACGGTGTCGCGCCAGACGGTCGCCGCGAGCGGCTCCGCGCCCGCGCCCGCGAGCGCCGCCGCTGCGAGCGGCGTGCGCAGCTCGGGCATGCCCGGCGCGGCGACGACGAGGTCGCGCTCGCCGATCTCCGTGCGCACGAGCGCGAGCTTCGGATGCGTGCGCTGCGTGATCATCGCGCCCGTCGGGTCGGTGACCATCCAGTTGCGGTCGTATTCGAGCCCCGTGACGAGCAATTGCGCGCGAACCGTCGCAATGCCCGCGCAGGACTTGATCGGATAGACGAAAAGATCGCTGATGACTGGCATGGCGCGCTCGAACACGGAGACCGGTACGGAGTAAGGGAAACGCAGGCGGAATCGTGATTCTGCCAGATTGCCCGCGTCCCCGAGCGTTCGTGTCCGAGCGCGTCCACTAACGCGCCGGGGCCGGCCACGCGAATCCGCGGCCCGCCTCGCGTTCGCGCGGCCGGCCGCGGGACGGCCGATCGTCGCGTCGCGCCGTTCGGGCAAGCGCGCGCCATGCCCGTTGCCGCAATCGTCGGGCCCGGTCTTTGCGCCATCGAACGCGGTCCCGCCGAGAGGATCGCCGCCGATGCGCGTCCGATATCGACGCAAGCCGCCGCTAGCTCGACGCGAGCGGAAAGCCGCGATCGAACGTCGGCCGCACGTCGAGCGCACGCTTCAGCAGGCCCGCCTGCCGATAGAAGTCGGCGCTGCGCTGCTGCTCGGCGACGATCGTACCGTCGATCGGCTGCCATTGCGTGCGGCGCCGCTCGAACTGCAGGCGCGCGGCGGCGGGCGGGATGCCGATGATCCGCGCGAGCGTCGCCGAATACGTGTCGACGTGCCGATACGACCACACCTGCGCGCGCACGACCCGCTGCAGGAAATCGCGCAGCACGTCGCGCTTCGCGGCGATCGCGGC
The DNA here is from genome assembly GCF_000959365.1 of Burkholderia oklahomensis C6786. Classification (NCBI taxonomy): domain Bacteria; kingdom Pseudomonadati; phylum Pseudomonadota; class Betaproteobacteria; order Burkholderiales; family Burkholderiaceae; genus Burkholderia; species Burkholderia oklahomensis. Next base: position 2,562,951 of record NZ_CP009556.1, on the reverse strand, counting down.
GTCGGTCGCCGCGAGGTAGCTCAAGCCCGACCACAGCCCGCGTCCGTCGACGAGCACGCGCGCGCGGCCGCTCGTCTCCGCGAGCGCGGTGTACGGCTCCCAGGTCGCCCATGCGTCGATCGAGCCGCTCGCGAGCGCGAGCATCGTGTCGGCGGGCGGCAGGAAGCGGAATTCGACGTCGGCGGGCGCGAGGCCCGCTGCGTCGAGCGCCTTCAGCGTGACGAAATGGCCGATCGAACCGCGCGTCGTGCCGACGCGCTTGCCTTTCAGGTCGTCGGCGCGGCGCAGCGGCGCGTCGGGCGCGACGACGATCGCGGTGCCGTATGGATCCGAGCGGTTCGCGCCGATCACTTTCACGCGCGCACCGGACGCGAGCGCGAAGATCACGGGCGCGTCGCCGATCGGGCCGCAGTCGACGGCGCCCGCGTTCAGCGCCTCGGCGAGCGGCGCCGCGGCGGGGAACTCGGACCACTGGATGTCGTATGGAACGCCTGCGAGCGCGCCCGCCGCTTCGAGCAGCGCGCGCAGGCCGCCTTTCTGGTCGCCGGCGTTCAGCAACGGGCGCGCGCCGGCCTGCCCGCCGGTTTGCGCGCGGGCGGCGAACGGCGCGGCGAGTGCGGTCGCGGCGGCGTAGGCGAGGAATTGTCGTCGGCAGGCGTCGCGGGGCGATGTCATCGGGGCGTTGGACGTGCGCGTGTCGGGAGGCGGTCGGTCGAGATTCGGGCGGGCAATGTCGAACGAACTGATCGAGCGGTTCGTGGCGCTTGGGGCGGCCGTGTCCATCGGGGCGTCCGGCGTGCTCGACGGGGCGAGGTTCGTGGTCATGTGGTCGGTGATATCGGAGTTGTCCGAGAAGGTTGGTTTGTTCGATGCATTCGATACGTTCGATGCGCTCGATGTACGCGATGTTTTCGGCGAGCTCGAAACGCTCGAAACGCTCGATCCGACCGACTCCATCGTCCCGATCGATGCCCGCCATCGCGGCCCGCATCGCCCGCGACTTTCGTTCGCGTCATGCCGCGCCCGCCTGCCGTGCAAACCGAGAGCGGCGCGTCATCGCCCAGCCTTCCGCGCATCGTCCGCCGCACCGCCGCCTACCAGCTCGCGTCGAGCCCGAGATGCCGCAGCGCCTCGCGCCGCAGCCCGGCGAGGAGCGGGTCGCCGCGATGGCGCGGATAGGGCAGGTCCACGCGCAGCTCCGCGACGATGCGCGCGGGCCGCGGCCCGAACACGATCACGCGCTGCGCGAGAAAGAGCGCCTCCTCGACGTCGTGCGTGACGAGCAGCGCGGAGAACCGCGAGCGCTGCCACAGCGCGGCGAGCTCGGCCTGCATCGCGAGCCGCGTGAGCGAATCGAGCTTGCCGAGCGGCTCGTCGAGCACGAGCAGTTGCGGATCGTTGACGAGCGCCCGCGCGAGCGCGACGCGCTGCGCCATCCCGCCCGACAATTGATGCGGAAACGCGTCGGCGAACTCGGTCAGGCCGACGCGCGCGAGCGCCTCGTCGACGCGGCCGCGCTCGCGCTTCAGCACGCCGCGCGCCTGCAGCCCGAGCGCGACGTTCGCGCGCACGCGCCGCCACGGATACAGCGTCGGATCCTGGAACACGACGATCCGCGACGGATCGGGCCGCGTGATCGGCGCGCCGTTCTGCTGGAGCGTGCCCTGCGTCGCCGCATCGAGGCCCGCGACGAGCCGCAGCAGCGTCGATTTCCCGCAGCCGCTCGGCCCGAGCAGCGCGACGAACTCGCCGGGCGCGACGGACAGCGTGACGTCGTCGAGCACCTTGAGCGGCCCGCCGGGCGTGTCGAACCAGTGGCTGACGCGCCGCACGTCGATGCGCGCGCCGCTCGGCGCGGCAGCCGACGCTGCCGACGCCGCATTCGCCGGGGCCGATCCTCGGGCATCGGCCGCCCGCGCCGCAATCGCTTCGCTCACCATTTGACGGTTCCTTTCTGCCACGCGAGCGCCCGGTCGCGCACCGCGAACAGCAGTGTGATGAGTCCGGAGAACAAGAGCGCCATCACGATGAGCGCCGCGTACATGTTGACGTACGACGCCCAGCCCTGCGCCCAGCTCAGATACCAGCCGAGGCCGGACTTGACGCCCATCATCTCGGCCGTGACGAGCACCGTGAACGATGCGCTCAAGCCCATGAAGAGGCCGACGAACACCTGCGGCAGCGCGGCCGGGATCGCGACGCGCAGCACGAGGAAGCGCGCGTTCGCGCCGAGCGTGCGCGCGACGTCGTAATACGCGTTGTTCACGCTCGCGACGCCGGACCACGTGAGCACCGCGACCGGAAAGCCCGTCGCGAGCGCGATCAGGAACGCGGCGGCCGAATAGCTCGACGGGAAGAAGTAGAACGTGAGCGGCAGCAGCGCGGTCGCCGGCACGGGGCCGAGCACGCGCAGCACCGGATGCACCCAGTAGCCGATGCGCCGCGACCAGCCGATCGACACGCCGACCAGAAAGCCGACGATCGCGCCGTACAGAAAGCCGATGCCGAGCAGCCTCAGCGTGTTGCCGGCGCTGCCGGCGAGACGCGGCCAGTCGTCGGCGTACACCTCGATCAGCGCCTGCGGCGGCGCGAAGAACGGCGTCGGCAGCAGCGCGGTCTTCGCGGTCAGGATTTCCCATGCGGCGAGGCCGACCGGTAGCGCGACGAGCCACGGGCCCGCGCGCCGCAGCGTCGCGAGCGCGGCGCCGGCGCGCGCGCCGGGTGCGACGCGCACGAACGCGCTCAGCCCCGCGAGCGCCGCCAGCGCGGCGGCGACGATCCACGCGGCGATGCCGAGCGCGTCGGTGTACGCCCAGTCGGCGAAGCCGACGATCCGGTTCGGCCACTGTCGCGCGATCGCGCCGAGCGCGAGCCACGCGACGGCCGCGACGAGTCCCGCGCGCCAGCGTCCGGCTGCGTTCGCGCGGCGCGCGGCGGGCTCGCCTGCCGTGGCGCACGCGCCGCAGGCGGGCGCGTGCGCGCGTGCGGCGCGCCTCGCGGCGGCCGCCGCGCCCCGGCGCCCGCCGTCGACGGCGGCGGACGGCGCCGGGGACGATGCATCAGGTAGCGTCGCCATCGGATCACCCCAGCACGTTCGCGTAGACCTGCTGCGCGAAGCGCTGCGGGTCGGTCGATTTCTTGATCACGCCGATCCGGCGAAAGTCGTCCGCATAGAACGCGATCTCGCTCTGCAGATCGACGTTGGTCGGATGGTGCGCGTACGTGAGCGTCGCGTACAGCTTGCGCAGGTCTTCCGGATCGATCTTCGGCGAATATTTCGCGAACACCTTCGCCGATTCGTTCGGGTTCTCGTGCGTGTAGTCGGTCGCCTGCACGATCGAGCGCGCGAGCGCGGCGGCGGCCGGCCGGTCGTTGCGCACGAGCGCGCCGCGCGCGCCGATCACGCAGCACACCTTGCGCGCGTACTCGCCGGACAGGTTCGTCGCGAGCTCGACGTACGCGCCTCGGCTGCGCTTCTCGAGCAGATAGAGGTTCGGGTCGCCGTCGGCGATCGCGTGAATCTCGCCCTTGTCGGCCGCGACGCCGAGCAGGTCGGCCGGATACTGCCGCCACGTGACGTCGCGCTCCGGATCGATGCCGTGCTTCGCGAGCAGGATCGAGAAGAAGTGCTTGCCGGGCGCGGCGAGGTCGCTCACGCCGACGGTCCTGCCCTTCAGCGCCGCAAGCGACGTGACGCCCGCCGCCTTCGCGCCGACGAGGCGCACGCAGCCGCCGTGCGAGCTGCCGATGATCTTCACGTCGAAGCCGGCTTCGAGCGGCTTCAGCCAGCGGTGGATCATGCCGACCGCGGCGTCGGCCTTGCCGGTCGCGATCGATTCGAGCAGCTGGTCGGTCGAGCCGCTGTAGTTGATCAGGTCGACCGACAGGCCGTTTTTCTCGAAGAAGCCGAGCGCTTTCGCGACGACGATCGGCGTGAGGCAGAACGCGTTCTGGTTCCACGCGAACGTGAGCTTCCTGAGCGGCGGCGCGGACCAGACCCGGCCGCCGAGCGTCAGCGCCGCGGCCGCGCCCGCCGCGCGCAGCAGCTTGCGGCGGCTCGGCGCGGGCGGCGTCGGCGCCTGTGCGGTCGCGTCGCGCGCGGGCGCGGCGTCGGATGAAGCGGCGTCGGACGAAGCGGTATCGGGGACATGTGTCATGGCGAAGATCTCCGGGCGTAGCGAGTGGCGAGGCGACGCGATCGTGCGTCGATCGCGATCAATCGAGCTCAATCGAGCTCAATCGAGCAGCTCGGGCTCGGCGGCGACGAGCGTCGCGTACAGGCTCTCGAACGCGTGCAGCGCGCCTTCGGGGCCGCCGATCTGCCCGTGCGTATGGCGCGCGGTGGCGGCGTCGATCGGGCGGGGCGCGCCCGCCGCCTCGGCAAGCAGCTGCGTGTGCGCGACGTTGTCGAGCGCGATGTACCACCACGCGGCCGCCTCGACGCTCGGCCCCGCGGTCAGGATTCCGTGATTGCGCAGGATCGCGCCCTTGTGCGTGCCGCCGCCGTCCGGCTTCGCGAGCGCGCGCGCGATCCGCTCGCCTTCGCTCGTGTCGACGACCATGCCGGTGAAGTCGTCGAAGAGCGCGTGATCCTCGAAGAACGCGCACGCGTCCTGCGTCAGCGGATCGAGCGGGCGGCCGAGCGTCGACCACGCCTTGCCGTACGTCGAATGCGTGTGCGCGGCCGCGACGACATGCGGATGCGCATCGTGGATCGCCGCATGGATCGCGAACGCGGCCTTGTTGAGCGGCCGGTCGCCGATCACGGTCTCGCCGCGGCTGTTGACGAGCAGCAGGTCGGACACCTTGATCCGCGAGAAATGCACGCCGAGCGGATTGACCCAGAAGTGGTCGGTCAGCTCCGGATCGCGCGCGGTGATGTGGCCGGCGAGGCCGAGATCGAAGCCGTGCCGCGCGAACAGCCGGAACGCGCCGGCGAGCCGCTCGCGCCGATGGCGGCGCTCCGCTTCGACGCCGATGCGCGGCGCGGGCGGCTCGAACCAGAATTTCCGCTGCGGCTGCGGATTGAGCGCGAGGCCGGATGCGGGGCGAGTTTCGGCTAGCGGGACGGCGGACATGGCGCGGATGGCATTGGTTGACTGATGGGCAGGCCGGTCGATCGTTTGATCGGCCGGCTGGCGACGCGAGGGCGGATCGGGCCTTCGCGCGCTCACGCGGCCTTGCGGGCGGCGTCGCGCGCGGCGACGCGCTCGCGCACGCGTGGAATCAGCTCGCGGCCGTAGTCGATCGCGTCGTCGAGCGGGTCGAAGCCGCGGATCAGGAACGTCGTCACGCCGAGGTCGTAGTAGTCGGCGAGCGCGTCGGCGACCTGCTCGGGCGTGCCGACGAGCGCGGTCGAGTTCGAGCGCGCGCCCGTGAGCTTCGCGATTTCGGTCCACAGCCGCTTGTCGACGCGCGCGCCGCGCTCGGCCGCGGCGAGCAGCCGCCGCGCGCCCTCGCTCTGCTGCGGGCTGCCGACGCCGAGCCCCGCCGCCTCGCGCAGCCGCCGCGTCTCGTCGAGGATCCGGTGCGCGCGGGCCCACGCGGCGTCCTCGGTCGCGGCGAGGATCGGCCGGAACGACACCGAGAAGCGCAATTGCCGTCCGTGCGCGGCCGCCGCGGCGCGCACGCGCGTCGTCAGGTCGCGCACCTGGTCGAGCGATTCGCCCCACAGCGCATAGACGTCCGCGTGCCTGCCGGCGACCGCGAGCGCCGCGTCCGACGCGCCGCCGAAATACACGGGCACGTGCGGCTTCTGCGCGGGCTTCACGTCCGAATAGCCTTGCTTGAAGCGGTAGTGGACGCCCTCGTGATCGAACGGCCGGTCCTCGGTCCAGATCCGGCGCAGGATGCCGAGATACTCGTCGGTGCGCGCGTAGCGCGCGTCGTGGTCGAGGAAATCGCCGTCGCGCTGCTGCTCGTCGTCGGCGCCGCCCGAGATGAAGTGGACCGCGAGCCGGCCGCCGCTGAACTGGTCGAGCGTCGCGATCTGGCGCGCGGCGAGCGTCGGCGCGGTGAAGCCGGGACGGTGCGCGAGCATGAAGTGGATCCGCTCGGTGACGGCCGCCGCGTACGAGATCGTCAGCGTCGCCGACGGTCCCGTCGAGTGGTGCGGCACGAGAATGCGGTCGAAGCCGGCGCGCTCGTGCGCTTGCGCGAATGCGCGGACGTAGTCGCGGTCGACCGCGCTGCCGCGCGGCGGGTGGATTTCCGACTGCTTCTGGCTCTGGATCATGCCGATGATCTCGACGCTCATCTGGGTCTCCGATGCGAGGCGCCCGGGCGCGGCCGGGCGGTTCGATGCCGGCCCGGCGCGTGGCTGCGAAGCGAGCGCGCGCCGGGAATCTGGAGCGCAGGTTACCGCCGGGATCATGCAGCGGATAAATAATAAATCTCGGAATCCATATCATATTTGCATGGTTTGCCGGGCGCGGCGGCACGCTTACGCTGTGGACGATCCGTTTCGTTCGCGTGCCGGGCGGACGGTTTTCTTCTTTTGACGATCGACTGGTTTCGAGATCGGCTTCGATGACGGAACGTCCGCAGATGGCTTCTCTTTTTATCGAATCGTCTTTCGCGCGCGAACAGGGCGATGCGCGCCGAGCAGGCTTGCACGACGGCGGATTGGAGACCGGCCGCGGGCCGGGCGACGGCGCGCGGCGGCCCGATGATGCTTGCGTCGATTGCGCATCGAACGAGCGCGCGCCGTCCGCCGCCGTGTGGTCCTCGTCCGAATCGGCGGCGATCGCGGATGCGGAAGACGCGCGCATTGCCGCGAGCCTCGCCGAGCTCGCGCCGCGGATCGCCGAGCGCGCCGCGCGGCACGACGCGGAAGGCCGCTTCCCGCACGCGCATTTCGAATGGCTGCACGCGCACGGCCTCGTCGCGCAGGCCGCGCCGCGCGACTACGGCGGAGGCGGGGCGACGCTCGCCCGCGCGCGCCGGATCGTCGGCACGATCGCCCGTGCGGACGCCGCGACCGCGCTCGTGCTGACGATGACCTACCTGCAGCATCGCGCGCTCGGCCGCGCGGACAGCCGCTGGCCGGAGCGCGTGCGGCGCGCGGTGTTCGCGAGCGCCGCTGCCGACGGCGCGCTGATCAACGCGCTGCGCGTCGAGCCCGAGCTCGGCTCGCCCGCGCGCGGCGGGCTCCCCACGACCGTCGCGCGCCGCAGCGGCGACGGCTGGCGCATCAGCGGCCACAAGCTGTACGGCACCGGCATCCCGGCGCTGCGCTGGCTCGCGGTGTGGGCGCGGACCGACGAAGCGCCGCCGCGCGTCGGCGTGTTTCTCGTGCCGCGCGATGCGGCGAGCGCGCGCGCGGACGGCGACGGCATCCGCGTGATCGAAAGCTGGAATCACCTCGGACTGCGCGCATCCGGCAGCCACGAGGTCGTGTTCGACGACGCGCGGATTCCGTTCGATCATGCAGTCGATCTGCGCGCGCCCGACGCGTGGGCGCCGACGGGCGCGAGCCAGTCCGACGTCGACGCGCATGCCGACCAGCAGGCGTGGATGATCGTGCTGCTCGGCAGCCTGTACGACGCGGTCGCGCGGGCGGCGCGCGACTGGGTCGTCGGGTTCGCGAAGTCGCGCGCGCCGGCGAGCCTCGGCGCGCCGCTCGCGACGCTGCCGCGCGTGCAGGAGATCGTCGGCGAGATCGACGCGCTGCTGCAGACGAACCGCGTGCTGCTCGACGATGCGGCCGCGCGCGCCGACGCCGGCGCGCCGCCCGACGCCGACGCGAGCGGACTCGTCAAATTCACGGTGACGAACCACGCGATCCGCGTGACGGAGCTCGCATTGCAGCTATCGGGCAATCACGGGCTGAGCCGGCACAACCCGCTCGAGCGCCATCACCGCGACGTGCTGTGCAGCCGGATCCACACGCCGCAGAACGATTCGATTCTCGTCGCGGCGGGGCGCGCCGCGTTCGCCGCACACGGCGATGCGCGATGAGTCGAGCGGTGAGCCGCGCGACGCGGCTGGACGGCGCGCGAAGCGCCGCGCCGCAGCGTGCGGCGCGCGCGCAGGAACGGGCGCGGAGAGATTCGAGCTCACGCGGCATCGCGCCGCCGCTTCGCGCCGCGATCGGCTCGTCCGCGCGACGTCCGCGCATCGACTGCCGCCTGCGGCGCGTGCGCATCGCCGAGCGCGCGAAACCGCGTCCGCGCGAGCTGACCGATCGCGCCGGCCGGCGCGGCGAGCCGCGCGGCGTCCGCGCGCCGCAGCGCCCACAGATCGATCTGCGGCTTGAAATCGGCGAGCGGCACGATGTCGAGCGCGTCGCGCAGCGGGCTGATCTCGACGAGCGGCAGCGGCACGAGCCCGAGGCCGAGCCCGTTCGCGACGCTTTGCAACTGCAGCTCGCGCCCGTACGTGTCGAGCGTGACGCGCAGCGTCAGCCGCTGCGCATCGAGCGCGCGTTTCAGGCTTGCGCGGAATCCGCAGCCGTCCGGGTTCAGCACCCAGCCGGCCGCATGGCAATCGGCGAGCCGGTAGCTGCGACGGGGGAAGTCGCCCTTGCGCGCGACGACGACGAGCCGCGTGCCGAGCAGCCGCTCGCCCGCGACCTTCGGCGGCAGCGCGATCTCGCGCGCGAGGAACACGAGCGCCGCGTCGAGTTCGTCACGGCCGAGCTGATCGAGCAGCGCGCCGCCCCAGCCGGTCGCGACCTGCGGCGCGAGCGCGGGCCAGCGGTCGCGCAGCGTCGCGAGCAGATCGAGCAGCAGCAGCTCGCCGATCCCGTGCGTGACGCCGAGCCGGAACGCGCCCGCGGGCGGCAGCGGCTCGGCGACGAGCTCGCGCAGCGCACGCATCTCGCGCAGCACGGCGCGGCATTGATCGTGCACGCGCCAGCCCATCTCGGTCGGGCGGGGCGGCTTCGTGTTGCGGTCGAGCAGCTCGACGCCGAGCGCTTCCTCGAGGTTCTGCACACGGCGCGTGATCGCCGGCTGCGTGAGGCCGAGCTCGGCCGCCGCCTGGCTCAGCGACTGGCAGCGGACCACGGCCGCATAGGCGTCGATGTCGCTTATTTTCATGTTTGTCTTGCATGGAGTTTGAGGTGCATCATGTCGAACAATCATATTCGAAGAGGCCGCCGATGAGCACGCGTTCTTTGCATAACGAATCCTCTCCGGCTGCATTGCGCGCGAGCGTGCCGCTGCGCGCGTTCGTCGCCGCGTTCGAGCGGCTCGTCGACACGCGGCCGGACGAGCCGCGCATCCTCCGCGAAGGCGCGGCGCTGCTCGCGGACCTCGTCGCGCGCGACGACTGGCTGCCCGCCGCGTACGCCCGTTCCGATCCCGAGCGCTACCGGCAATTCCTGCTGCATCTCGATCCGGCCGCGCGCTTTTCGGTCGTGAGCTTCGTCTGGGGGCCGGGGCAGACGACGCCGATCCACGACCATACGGTGTGGGGGCTGATCGGCATGTTGCGCGGCGCCGAGTATTCGCAGCCTTATGCGCTCGCGCCCGATGACGGCCGGCCGCTGCCCACGGGCGACGCGGTGCGGCTCGAGCCGGGCCGCGTCGAGGCCGTGTCGCCCGCGATCGGCGACATCCACCGCGTGAGCAATGCGTTCGCCGATCGCGTGTCGATCAGCATCCATGTCTATGGCGCGGACATCGGCGCGGTCGAGCGCTCGGTCTATCGCGACGACGGCGCGCGCAAGCCGTTCGTGTCCGGGTACTCGCGTGTCGATGTCGCTTGAGCGCTTGCTTCGGGTGGCCGGGCTTCGGCGCGCGCGGCATGATTCGGCGGCGCTGCCGGCGTCGCGCGGCGAGCGGCGCGTCGTGTCGCGTTCGTCGCACGTCGCATGCCGTGCGTCGGCTTGCGCCGGCACCGCGTTGCGCGCCGGGAGTCGATGCGCTTCGGCGTCGCGCCGCACGGCATGGGTCGTCGGTGCGTGTGGAGCGCATGTCGGCATGGCCGATCGTTCGATCCGGCGCGAAGGCGGTGCGCGCGGGCCGCTCGCTTGCTTCGTTTCGCATGTCGTGCGCATATGCGCGCCGTGCCGCGAAGTTTCGCCGCTCGGCGTGTTTTGTTTCGAGCCGGCATCGCGGCGCGCGACGCATGCCGATTCGATTCGGCGACGTCGCGCATGCGTTCGATCGATCGGTTCTTTTCTCGTGCCGCGCTTCGATACGCAGCAACGTCGCGCGGCGCATCGTCCGTCGTCCATACTTTCCATTGTCCTGATCCGATGAGCATCGATTCCGTGACCGATCTTTCATCCGCTTCGCATCGCGATGCCGCTTCCACGTCCGCTTCCACGTCCGCTTCCACGTCCGCTTCCACGTCCGCTTCCACGTCCGATTCCACGTGCGATTCCACGTGCGATTCCGCTGCGGCGTCCGCGTCCGATTCCGCGCACGCGTGCCTCCCGACGCTGTCCGCCGCCGACGTGCGCGCCGCGCTGCTCGCAGGCGCCGAGATCGCATTGATCGACGTGCGCGAAGAGGATCCGTACGCGCACGGCCATCCGTTGTGGGCCGCGAACTTTCCGCTGTCGAAGCTCGAACTCGAAGCGTGGACGCGCATTCCGCGCCGCGACACGACGATCGCGATCTACGGCGAAGCGCTCGGCGAAGATCTCGCGCCGCGCGCGGCCGCCGTGCTCGCGGCGCTCGGCTATACGCGCGTGCATCGGCTCGAAGGCGGGCTCGCCGGTTGGCAGGCGGCGGGCGGCGAGCTCTTCATCGACGTCAACGTGCCGAGCAAGGCGTTCGGCGAGCTCGTCGACGCGAAGCGGCACACGCCGTCGCTGTCCGCGCACGAAGTGAAGCAGCTGATCGACGCGCGGGCCGACGTCGTGATCGTCGACGCGCGCCGCTTCGACGAATACCAGACGATGAGCATCCCGACCGCGACGAGCGTGCCGGGCGCCGAGCTCGTGCTGCGCGTGCGCGAGCTTGCGCCCGATCCGGCGACGCGCGTGATCGTGAACTGCGCGGGGCGCACGCGCAGCATCATCGGCGCGCAGTCGCTGATCAACGCGGGGTTGCCGAACCCGGTCGCCGCGCTGCGCAACGGGACGATCGGCTGGACGCTCGCCGGGCAGACGCTCGATCGCGGCGCGTCGCGGCGTTTTCCCGAGCATGTCGAAGCCGAACGGCGCGAGGCCGCACGGCGGGCGGCGCGCGACGTCGCGCGGCGAGCGGGCGTTGCGCGCATCGCGTTGCGCGATCTGCGCACGCTCGAGTCCGACGATCGCACGCTCTATCGCTTCGACGTGCGCACGCCGGACGAATACGCGGCCGGACATCTGCCGGGATTCGCGAGCGCGCCGGGCGGCCAGCTCGTGCAGGAGACCGATCATCACGCGCCGGTGCGCGGCGCGCGGATCGTGCTCGCGGACGACGACGGCGTGCGCGCCGACATGAGCGCGTCGTGGCTGGCGCAGATGGGCTGGGACGTGAGCGTCGTCGAGCCGGCCGACGCGCGCGAGCGCAGCGAGCGGGGGCAGCCGGCGGCGCGCACGCCGCAGCCGGCGGAAAGCCCGACGGTATCGGTCGACACGCTCGCGGAATGGCTCGGCGTGAAGGCGGCGGAAGGCGATGCGGCGAACCGGCTTGCCGAAGGTCATGCTTCGCGGGCCGGTGCGAGTGCGCAAGATGCGCGCGTGCGCGAAGTTGCTCGCGAAGGTGTCGACGAGAATGCGGGTCGGCGAGCCGACGAACAAGCCGACGAACAAGCCGACGAAGCGCGGCGCGAGTCGCTTGCCGAAGGTTCCGCGCGATCGGCCGACGCATCGGCCGACGTCGCGGTCATCGACGTCACCACGAGCGCGAATTACGTGAAGCGGCATATTCCCGGTGCATGGTACGCGGTGCGCGCGCAGCTTCGCGATGCGCTGACGCGCATTCCGAGCGCGCGCCGCTACGTGCTGACTTGCGGATCGGGACAATTGGCGGCGTTTGCGGCGGCCGATCTGCGCGGGCTGCTTCCGGAAGGCGCATCCGTCTACGTGCTCGACGGCGGCACGCTTGCGTGGCTCGCCGCGGGCCTGCCGGTCGAGGGCGGCGAGACGCGGCTCGCGTCGCCGCGCATCGATCGCTACCGGCGTCCGTACGAGGGCACCGGCAACGCCGCGGAGGCGATGCAGGCGTATCTCGATTGGGAATTCGGCCTCGTCGAGCAACTGGGGCGCGACGGCACGCATCGCTTCGAAGTGCTTTGAATGCGCTGGGCGCGTGTTGCGAGCGGGCGCTGCTGCGAGCTCACGACACGCACCGGGCGATGAGCGGGGAAAGACGACGAGCGTCGTAACGACGTACGGCGCACGACATCCTCGGGCGCGACATCGCGCCACGGCATGGCGCGTGACGGCGGACGAGTTCGGCGTTCGTGGGGATTCGTTCGGGCGCGCTTCGCCGGGGACGGCTCGGTGGTTGAACTTCAAGCTCTGGGCTTCGGGTTCGAGTCCGATATGCCGCGTTCTCCGTTCTCCGTTCTCCGTTCTCCGTTTCAAATCCGAAGTTCAAGTCCCAAGTCCCAAGTCCCAAGTCCCAAGTCCCAAGTCCCAAGTCCCAAGTCCCAAGTCCCAAGTCCCAAGTCGCGGCGTGTGAAGAGAAGAGAGAAGAGGCTCAAACCCCAAGTGTCAAGCCCGAAGTGTCAAGCGCCAAGCCCTTGACATCGGGCATCGTGGCCGCATGGGCCCGGGCGTCGCCAGCCGGGCACTCAAGCTTCCAGGCGCTTGAGCGGCCGAGTTCTTGACCGCATCGGCGCACGGCTCCGGAGGTCTCGAATCGTCACACGAAAGCTTTCTGGAAGGCATCTGGAAGGACTGTGTGAATGTAAATTCGGGTAAATACCGGGTCGGAGGGAACCGGTTCCAACTATTGGCGCATACGCGCGCCAAACCCTTGCCGGTGCAGCGTTAAAACTAACTAGTTAGTGAATTCCTGCGTTGCGCGGAGCCTACGAATCTTTATTCTCCGTTTTGCAACAACGACGAATCGGTGAGAATGGCGGCCGCATGGACAGACCATGCGCATGACACACCAGAAGAATTTCTTGAGGACGGAGAATCAATGAAAAAGCGCACAGCGGTCGCGATGACGGCCGCCGGATTGGCGGCTGTCGCCACGGCGCACGCTCAGAGCAGCGTGACGCTTTACGGTATCGTCGATAACGGTATCGCGTATCAGAACAGCAGCACGTCGCTCGGTTCGACGACGGGCGGCCACTCGGCAGTGAAGATGTCGACGGGCGTGTGGGCAGGCAGCCGCTTCGGCCTGAAGGGCAGCGAAGACCTGGGCGGCGGCTCGAAGGCGATCTTCCAGTTGGAGTCGGGCTTCAGCACGGCCAACGGCACGTCGCAATTTGCGGGCGGCATCTTCACGCGTCAGGCGTGGGTCGGCCTGACCAACCCGGCGTACGGTACGCTGACGGCCGGCCGTCAATACACCGCGTACTACACGCTGCTGTCGCCGTACAGCCCGACGACCTGGCTCACCGGCTACTTCGGCGCGCACCCGGGCGACATCGATTCGCTCGACACCAGCTACCGCACGAACAATTCGCTCGTCTACATGTCGCCGAAGTTCTACGGCTTCACGTTCGGCGGCTCGTACGCGTTCGGCGGCCAGCCGGGCAGCGTGAACGCCGGCTCGACATGGAGCGCGGGCATCCAGTACATGAACGGTCCGCTCGGCATCGCCGCTGCGTTCCAGCGCGTGAACAACTCGACGCCGGGCGGCGGCACCGTGTGGGGCGCGAATTCGGCGACGTCGAACGGCGGCGCGCAGACGGCCATTTCGGCGATCAACAACGGCTATACGACCGCGCAGGCGCAGCAGCGCGTCGCGGTGACGGCGGGCTATCAGTTCTCGTCGGCGTGGGACGTGTCGGTGTCGTACTCGAACGTGCAATACATCCCGGGCGTGAACTCGACGTTCCGCAACACCGCGATCTTCAATACCGCGGGCGCGGTGCTGCACTTCAAGCCGTCGGCGACGTGGGACTTCGCGGGCGGCTACGCGTACACGCGCGCGACCCAGTCGAACGGCATCACGAGCGCGGCGCAGTACCATCAGTTCACGCTGTCGCAGTACTACAGCCTGTCGAAGCGCACCGGCCTCTACGCGGTCGAAGCGTATCAGCGTGCGAACGGCAAGACGCTCGCGGGCGGCAAGATCATCGACGCGACCGCGTCGATCGGCGACGGCTTCAACGCGTCGCCGTCGTCGTCGCGCAGCCAAGTGGGTCTCGGCGTCGGCCTGATCCACCGCTTCTAAGCGCGGCATACGGCGCGGCGCTTGCGTCGCGCGGGAAGTCGAGCGAGCAGCCGGCCTTCGGGCCGGCTGTTTTTTTGGTGCGCGCGACATGTGCGTGCGCGTGTCGTTCGCTCTCGCTCATCCGTGCGGATGGCGGCGATGTCGCGGCGCGCGACGAGTGCGTTCGGTTTTCGTGTGTTGCCGATTGGCGTGCGCGGCGTGCCGTATTCGGCCGCATTCGACAGCGGAAGAACGGCGCATTTTCTTGCGTGGAGGATGTGCACGCCGCGCGCCGCGCGTCGTTCACCCGGCCGTGCGGATGGCGGCGATCACGCGATGCGAGCGGCGTTCGTTCAGCGTTCGTCTATTGGCGACGGGCGCGCATCGATGTGCTGCACCGGGCGCGGGCGGAGGATGGAGGATGCATCGATGATCGGGCCGTTTTGCGGCCCGCATGCGAGGGCGAGGCGATCGAACCGTCTTCGTCGCATCCGCGTGATCGGCTGCGCGTCGACGCGCAGCCGCGATCGACGGCCTTCAGCGCGACACTTCGACGCCGTAGCCCCGCGTGCCGACGCGCAGCACGTTGCCGTCCGGCGTGAATTGGCGGGGGATGTCGGGCGCGGCGGGCGAGGGCGGCGCAGGCGTCGCGCGCGGCATGTCGTCGTCGATCGCGCGCGGCTTCGGCGCGATCTTCACGGCAGTGGGCGGATGATGCATCCGCGCTTCCACGACGCGCGGCGCGACGCGCTTGCGCTTCGCGGCCGGCGCCGGCTTGCGGGCGGACGGATCGTGGCGCGCGCCGGTGCTCGAGCCGGTGCGCGCTTCGGGCGGATTCCAGATCTCGACGTATCGCTCGCTTGCGAACGTCGAGGAAGTGAAAGCCAATAACAGCAACCCGTATCCAACTCGTTTCACTCTGTCTTCTCCGTGGCCCGTCTCGCGATGCCCGATCGACTTCGGCCGCCTCGCCGATGGGCGAGCGGCCCGTCGGACTATCCGGCGGCACGCGATTTTCGCATGGATCGCCGGCGGCGCGAGCTGTATGAATATACAGCTTTTTCCGGCGATGTCCACCGCTCCGGCGATCTCCGGCGGGCGGTGTCGGTTTTTCGCCGCATCGGCGGATCGGCCTGCGCGCATCGCTTGACGCGACGCAGTTTGATTCGGTCGGGATACCGTATACCTTTGTCGAAAACGCGCCGGGCGAGGCCGCGGTCCGCGCCGGCCCGCGCCGGCCCGCACCGGTCCACGTGCCAATCGAGGAGGACGACATGGAACCATCCAGCCAGGCGTCGGCGCCGCCGTTGCTGCGCGACGATCGCGACGGCGTCGCGACGCTGCGCCTGAACCGGCCGTCGCAGTTCAACGCGTTGTCGGAGGCGCTGCTCGACGCGCTGCAGCGCGAGCTCGCCGCGCTCGCCGACGATCCGCACGTGCGCTGCGTCGTGCTCGCCGCCGAGGGCCGCGCGTTTTGCGCGGGCCACGACCTGCGCGAGATGCGCGGCACGCCCGATCTCGCGTACTACCGCGACTTGTTCGGCCGATGCAGCCGCGTGATGCAGGCGATTCAGGCGCTGCCCGTGCCCGTCGTCGCGCGCGTGCACGGGATCGCGACGGCGGCGGGCTGCCAGCTCGTCGCGTCGTGCGATCTCGCGATCGCCGCCGACACGGCCCGCTTCGCGGTGTCCGGCATCAACGTCGGACTGTTCTGCTCGACGCCCGCCGTCGCGCTTTCCCGCAACGTGTCGACGAAGCGCGCGTTCGACATGCTCGTCACCGGGCGCTTCGTCGATGCGGCGACGGCCGTCGACCGGGGGCTCGTCAACGAGGCGGTGCCGGAGGACGCGCTCGATGCGGCCGTCGCGCGCACGGTCGCGGCGATCGTGTCGAAGCGCCCCGCCGCGGTGCGCTACGGCAAGGCGATGTTCTACCGGCAGCGGCAGATGCCGCTCGACGACGCGTACGCTTACGCGTCCGACGTGATGGCGCGCAACATGATGGAAGCGGACGCGTGCGAGGGCATCGACGCGTTTCTCGAGAAGCGGCCGGCGCGTTGGCGGGAGTGAGTGCGCGGGGCGTTCGGGCGCATGCGCGGGCGCGCCGCCGTCCGGCCGATTCCGCTCAGCGCCCGTAGCTTCCCGTTCGCGCATGCTCCGGCTGTGCCGCCGCGGCCGAATACGGATCGACCGCGACCGGCACCCGCCGCGCGAGCGCGCACAACAGCTCGTAGCCGATCGTGCCCGCGGCCTCGGCGACGTCGTCGACGCGCACCTGCGCGCCCCACAGCTCGACCGCCGAGCCGACGCCCGCGTTCGGGCACGGCGTGAGATCGACGGTCAGCATGTCCATCGACACGCGCCCGACGACTTGCGTGCGCACGCCGTCGACCGCGATCGGCGTGCCGGTCGGCGCATGGCGCGGATAGCCGTCCGCGTAGCCGCACGCGACGACGCCGATGCGCATCTCGCGCTCGGCCGTGAAGCGGCGCCCGTAGCCGACCGTCTCGCCTGCCGCGAGCGTCTGCACGCCGATGATCTTGCTCGTGACGGTCATCGCCGGTTGCAGCGGCACGTCGGCGAGGTGGCGGGCGGCGCCTGTCGGCGACGCGCCGTACAGGATCGTGCCGGGCCGCACCCAGTCGCGATGCGCGCGCGGATGCCACAGCACGGCCGCCGAATTCGACAGCGTGCGCTCGCCGGGCAGTCCGTCGGTCGCCGCGTCGAACGCGCGCATCTGCCAGTCGATCTCGCCTTCGTCGGCGTTCGCGAAGTGCATCATCAGCGCGATGTCGCCGATCGACGGCGCGGCGGCCGCGCGCTCCCATGCGGCGCGGAACGCGCCCGGCCGATAGCCGAGCCGGTTCATCCCCGAGTTCATCTTCAACTGGATGTCGATCGGCCGCGTCGTCTTCGCGGACGCCAGCAGCGTCAATTGCTCGTCGCCGTGCACGGCGACCGTCAGCCGGTGGCGGTCGGCGATCTCGACGTCCGCCGCCTCGAAAATCCCTTCGAGCAGCAGGATCGGCTTCGTCCAGCCGAGCTCGCGCACGCGCACCGCCTCGTCGAGGTCGAGGAGTGCGATGCCGTCTGCGTCCGCGAGCGCCGGATAGATGCGCTCGATGTCGTGACCGTAGGCGTTCGCCTTGACGACCGACCAAATACGCGAGCGCGGCGCTTTTTGCCGGACGATTGCAAGGTTGCGCGCGACGGCGTCGGGATGAATTCGGGCGACGATGGGGCGGGGCATGAATCTCTCTGCGAAGTGAAGGCGGCGGGCGTTTCGGTGCGGCTCGCCGCGAGGGTCGATCAGGGGCGCTCGTTCGGTATATAACCGCCGTGCGAAACGCCATTGCCAGTGATGGCCGCTATGGTATTTGCAGAGTGATGGTTTTATTTAATGTATTTGTCGCATTTTTAGTAAAAACTTGCGGGTGCGGCATGTGCGCGATGCGCGGCGGCGCTCGTGAACGGTTCGTTGCGCGCGACGGGCCGGAAGGGAACCTCGGCGAGCGCGGCGGTCTATGCGGAAGAGGCGACGCACGTCGGCCATCGATCGAATGGCTCCGGCCACGCAGGAACGAAATCTGCGAAGACGAGCCTCGGAGCGAACCGCGCGCATCGTCGTCCGATCTCCGCGCGAGCCGCAATTAACGGCGTTCGCAACGGTGATTGTTCGTTCGCTTCAACTTCAGAATTCGCGGCTCGCGCGTCGCCCGCCGCGCCCGAGCGGCGTAGGATGTCGCCGAAGTTCGACGCGTTTCGCAACCGGAGGTGCTTTCATGACCCAGTCAAGCCATACCGTCAAGATTCCTGGCCCGGACCATCCGATCACGATCGAAGCGACGGGCGAGCGTGTCGTCGTCAAGGCGGGCGGCCATGCGCTCGCCGACTCGCGCGACGCGCTCACGCTGCGCGAGGCGTCGTATCCGCCCGTGCAGTACGTGCCGCGCAAGGACGTCGACATGTCGCGGCTCGAACGCACGACGCACACGAGCCATTGCCCGTATAAGGGCGACGCGTCGTACTACAGCGTCAAGGGGGCCGGCGAGCGCGGCGTCAATGCGGTTTGGTCGTATGAAACGCCGCACGACGCGATGAAGCAGATCGCAGGCCATCTCGCGTTCTATCCCGATCGCATCGACTCGATCACGATCGGCTGACACCGTAGCCATCCACACAAACGGGGCGAGCCGCGAAAGCGGTGCTTGTCGCGCGCGACGTCGCGATTCAGGTCGCGGCGTCGCGCGCGTGTCCTATTCTTTGTTGCATGGGTTCGCAGGCGAGGCGTGACGCGCGCGAGCGAACCATCCAGTCGGGACGGTGCACATGACGAAGAACGAAGAATCGACGCGCAGTCTCGCGTCGGACCTCGCGCGCGGCTTCACGGACGTGCGCGGTTACAGCGTCGCGCTCGCGAAGCCGCTGTCCGCGGAGGATCAGGCGTTGCAGTCGATGCCGGACGCGAGCCCGACGAAGTGGCATCTCGCGCATACGACATGGTTCTTCGAGACCGTGATCCTCGCGCGGCATGCGCGCGGCTACAAGCTGTTCGATTCGCGCTATCCATATCTCTTCAATTCGTATTACGAAGCGCTCGGCCCGCGCCATGCGCGGCCGCAGCGCGGGATGCTGTCGCGCCCGTCGCTCGACGACGTGCATCGCTATCGGCGCCACGTCGACGACGCGCTGCTCGATCTGCTGCGCACGGCCGATCTTCCTTCGCTGGTCGCGATGGAGCCGGAGATCACGCTCGGCCTGCATCACGAGCAGCAGCATCAGGAACTGATCCTCACCGACATCCTGCACGCGTTCTCGCTGAATCCGCTGCTGCCCGCCTACCGAAGCGACGCGACGCCGGCCGACGACGCGCCGCGCGCGAACGGCGCCGCGCGCTGGCTGCCGCGGCAGGGCGGCATCGTCGAGATCGGCCACGACGGCCGCGGCTTTTCGTTCGACAACGAGCGGCCGCGTCATCGGACGATCCTGCGGCCGTACGAGATCGCCGAGCGGCTCGTGACGAACGGCGAATACGCGGCGTTCATCGATGACGGCGGCTACTCGCGTCCGGAGTGCTGGCTGTCCGACGGCTGGGCGATGGTCCAGCGCGACGGATTGAAGGCGCCGCTGTACTGGATCGCGTCCGACGGCGGCGAAGGGCTCGGCTGGCGCGAGTTCGGATTCGAAGGGCTGCGGCCGCTCGTGCGCGACGCGCCCGTCTCGCACGTGAGTTTCTACGAAGCGGCCGCTTACGCGGAATGGGCGCGCGCGCGCTTGCCGACCGAAGCCGAATGGGAGGCGGCGTTCGATGCGCCGGGCATCGCGCAGATGACGGGCCGCGTGTGGCAGTGGACGCGCTCGTCGTACGATCCGTATCCGGGCTTTCGTCCGATGGCGGGCGTGGCGGCGGAATACAACGGCAAGTTCATGGTCGGGCAGCAGGTGCTGCGCGGCAGCAGCGTGGCGACGCCGCCGGGACACGCGCGCGCGACGTACCGCAACTTCTTTCCGCCGGCCGCGCGCTGGCAATTCACGGGAGTGCGTCTTGCGAGAGATATCTGAAGGGATGGAAGCCGCCGCGGGCGTGGCGATCGAAACGATGCGCGACAGCGCATTCGGCCGCGACCTGCTCGCCGGATTGCGCCGCTCGCCGCGCAGCATCGCGCCGAAGTATTTCTACGACGCGGCGGGCTCCGCGTTGTTCGATCGGATCTGCGAGCTGCCCGAGTACTATCCGACGCGCACCGAGCTCGCGATCCTGAAACGTCGCGCGTCCGAGATCGCCGCGCAGATCGGCGGCGACGCGAACCTGATCGAGTTCGGCGCGGGTTCGCTGTCGAAGATCCGCGTGCTGCTCGATGCGTGCGCGGCGTCGAATCCGCCCGCGCGCTACCTGCCCGTCGACATCTCGGCCGACCATCTCGCGCACGCGGCCGCCGCGCTGCGCGACGCGTATCCGTGGCTCGACGTGCAGCCCGTGGTCGCCGATTATCTGCAGTCCGATCAAATGCGTGCGATCGAGCGTGTGCGAGGCAGGCGCGTCGGGTGTTTTCTCGGATCGACGATCGGGAATTTCTCGCCTGACGAGGCTTCGGCGTTCCTGCGGCGCGCCGCTTCGTTGCTGAAGGGCGGCGGCCTTCTGATCGGCGTCGATCTCGTGAAGGACGTGTCGATCCTGCATCGCGCGTACAACGACGCATCGGGCGTGACGGCCGCGTTCAATCTGAATCTGCTCGCGCGCGCGAATGCCGAGCTGGGTGCCGATTTCGCGCTCGATGCATGGGCGCATCGCGCGTTCTACGACGTCGAGCGTCAGCGCATCGAAATGCATCTCGTGAGCCGGCGCGCGCAGACGGTGCGTGTGGCCGGGTATGCGTTCCGGTTCGAGGCCGGCGAGACGCTGCATACGGAGAACTCGCACAAGTTCACGGTCGACGGGTTTCGCGAGCTGGCGCGATCGGCGGGGTTTGCGCCGGGGACGGTTTGGGTCGATGACGCACGATTGTTCAGCCTGCATTGGCTCGAGAGCCGCGGGTGAGCGGATAACCGGCCGCGTCGATGCGAGGCCGGACGAATGAGCGATGACGGCGCGCATCGTCGGACGCGCGCCGTCATCGCCGCGGAATGAGCCGGCTTGCTCTTACTTCCAGAAGACGTAATGCGCGTAATACGGCGAGCTGCCGACTTGATGCTCGGCCGAGCACGGCGTCGCGGGCGCGGCGCCGCCCATCGTGTCGAGGCGCTGCACGTAGCGCACGGACGCGAGCGAGCCGTTCGCGGTCGCGCGCGTCGAGAGGAGCAGTTGAGGAATGCTGCCCGCGTTCGGACTCGGCGCGTCGGCGATTTTCTCGCCGACGATGCGGCTGCCGTCCTGCGCTTCCCACGACGGGCCGGCGCCGTGCCGGATCACGGCGACGCCGGACGCGTCGTACAGCGTGGCTTCGGGGTGCTGGAACACCCATGCGATACGGTGGTTGCCGTCGTATTCGCACGAATAGATTTGAAGGCCGGCGGCGGTCGTGGCGAAGGCTTGCTCGGCGTTCTTGGGAATCAGGTTCGATGGAGGCGGGGCCGCGTCGGCCGCGATTGCGCTCGCCAACGAAGCAAGCGCGGTCGCAAGCCGTAGCCGTAGCGTGACGCGCCTGCGGTTTCGTCCTTGGGCGAGGCCCGGCGCGGACAGGGGGGGATTGCGATCGGGTTGGGCGCTTTCGTGCACGATGACGAGCCTCGTCGGGATAGGTCGGTCGAATGAAGCATAGCGCGTCTCGCGGCATGCGAGGCGCGCATGGCGGCGCATGTCGCAAAATCGGCCTTTGTGAATATTCGACACCGTTGAGCGCCGCGGACCGCGAATGCCTGTTGGCACGCGGCGCGCGCGGCAGTCAACGTGTGGAAGCGACATGGGGCTGTCGCCCGGCCAGTTCATCGATCGACACGCTTCCACGTATGTTCGAGACCACGATCGGCAAGCATTTGGCGTGCCCCTCGTCGGCAAGCGTCGGAGTGCATGCGCTCATCGCCTACACTTGATCGTGGTATTGAGGTCCGGCCAAACGTCGCATTCGGCGAAGCAATGCGTTGAAAGCGGCATGCGACTCGGGCAATCGATCGATGGCCGGCCCGGGTTGCGTCGGCGGCGACGACGCAACGGCGCGTGAGCCGCATCATCGACGTCGTATCGGCGGAGCAAATCAGCGGGGCGAGCCATGACCGTGAGTCAGCCAGCACGGATGGAATTGCCGGGGCAAGTCGTTCTCGTATTTCAGGGCGGCGGTGCGTTGGGCGCTTACCAACTCGGCGTCTACCAGGCGCTGGATGAATCCCGAATACGGCCGGACTGGGTCGTCGGCACCTCGATCGGCGCGATCAACGCGGCGTTGATCGTCGGGAATCCGCCGGAGCGCCGCTATCGACGATTGGCGGAATTCTGGAATCGGGTCACCGACCAGACCCGCCTGGACGTGACTGCCGCATGGCTCGGCTGGGACAAGACGCTTGCGGAGCTGATGATCATCGGCGGCGGCATCACGGGGTTCTTCCTGCCCAATCCGGCTTGCTGGCTCGGGCCGCTGGCCCGATTGGGCGTGGATCGCGCGTCGTATTACCTGGCGGCGCCGCTGCGCGAAACGCTGACTTCTCTGGTCGACTTCGACCTGCTGAACGCCGGGCACCCGCGCCTGACCATCGGCGCAGTGAACGCCTGCACGGGCGCCATGCGCTATTTCGACTCGCGCGACCAGCGCCTGACCGTCGAGCACGTGATGAGTTCGGGGGCGCTGCCGCCTGCTTTCCCGGCGGTGCGGATCGATGGCGAGCCCTATTGGGATGGCGGCGTCTATTCGAACACGCCGGTCGAAGTGGTGCTGGACGATCACCCTCGCAAGAGTTCGGTCATCTTCTCGGTGCAGATGTGGAATCCGACCGGCCCCGAACCGGAAAGCCTATGGCAGATATCGGAGCGACAAAAAGACATCCAGTACGCGAGCCGCACCGATAGTCATATCGCGCGTCAGCAGCAGATACATCGTCTGCGCCACGTGATCCGCGAACTGGTCAAGCGCTTGCCCGAAGCCGAGCGGGCGACGGCCGAGGTCAGGGAGCTGGCCGCCTGGGGCTGCCAGACCCAGATGCGCCTGATCAAGCTCGCCGCGCCTCGGCTCGACGGGGACAACCAGTTGAAGGACATCGATTTCACCCCGGCCGGCATCGCTGCCCGCCAGCGTGCGGGCTATGAGGAAGCGATGCGAGCCATCGCGGCGCGTCCGTGGGAGGCGGCAATGGGTCCGATGGAAGGATTGACCGTCTACAGCGCGGACTGAGCCGTATCGGGTGAAAGATGCATTTGACGCTGCACGGCAAAAGGTGCGACGAGCGGTGATCGAACTCCGTCGTCCGTCACCTGTTTCGCTTTCGGCCCCGTTCCACACGAGCAGCGGGGACATTCAACGCGTTCTAGACGACTGGTCTAATCCCGCGCTATCATCCGCCCTCATGAACGCAGCAGCCACCACCGCCGACGTGCGGCAGCACATCCTCGACACCGCCAAGCCCATCATGCTCTGCAAGGGCTTCACGGGCGTCGGTCTGAACGAGATTCTGGCGGCGGCCGGCGTCCCGAAAGGATCGTTCTACCATTATTTCGGGTCGAAAGAGGCATTCGGCGAGTCGATCCTCGAGTCGTACTTCGCCGACTACCTCGCGCATCTCGACACATTGCTCGTGCGCGGCTCCGGCCCGGCGGCCGATCGGCTGATGCGCTATTGGAGCCAATGGCAGGACATGCAAGCGGGCAACGATCCCGAGGGCAAGTGCCTCGTCGTCAAGCTCGGCGCGGAGGTCTGCGATCTGTCGGAGGCGATGCGCGCGGCGCTCGATCGCGGCACGACGCAGATCGTCGCGCGGCTCGCCGCGTGCATCGCGGCGGCGTTCGAGGACGGTTCGCTGCAGGTCGATCTCGATCCGCAGCAGACGGCGGCGACGCTTTACGAGCTGTGGGTCGGCGCGACGCTGATCGAAAAGATCCGGCGCAACGGCGCGCCGCTCGCGACCGCGATGGCGACCACCCGCCGCATCCTCGGTCTGCCAGGGGCGCGCTGAGCACGAATTTCGATGCGCGGCGGCGCGTACGATGAACGTCGCGCCGTCGCGTTTTTTACGATCGTTTTCTAGACGACTGGTCTAATAGCAGGCGCGTGACATGTTGCATTTCGATGATCGCAACGCAGTCCGGATCCGGTTCGGCGCATGGGCCGATGCGGCGATGACGCACACCCGCGCGGGTGGCGAAGGGCTCGACGCGAAGCCGCCGCCGTTCGACGATGACATGGCGGCCGGCGCGCTCGTCCGCGATGTCATGCGGCGGGAGAGGGGTGCGACGGCGGCGCTCGATCGCCGGACGCCGCGCGTCGTTGCGACGCGACCGTCGCGAGGCGACGTGACGTCACGTGGCGTCACGGAGACCGTGACAACGACGCCCGACGTGGCGCGCCGCATGCAGGCGGCGAGCCGTGCGCAGCAAACGAATCTCCGATTGCGTCGCAAACGCGTGACCGGCGGGCCCGGGCGGGCCGCGCCGCTTGAATCCAACGCTTCAAGGAGGGCATCCAAATGAAGATTCTCGTAGTCCTGACTTCGCACGACGAACTCGGCGCGACCGGCAAGAAAACCGGTTTTTGGCTCGAGGAGCTGGCCGCGCCGTACTACGCGCTGAAGGACGCGGGCGCCGAGCTGACGCTCGCGTCGCCGCGCGGCGGGCTGCCGCCCGTCGATCCGAAGAGCAGCGATCCGGCGTCGCAGAGCGACGCGACCCGCCGCTTCGACAAGGACCCCGAAGCACAGTCCGCGCTCGCGTCGACGCGCAAGCTCGCCGACGTGTCGATCGACGATTACGACGCCGTGTTCTATCCGGGCGGCCACGGTCCGCTGTGGGATCTCGCCGAGGACCGTCATTCGATCGCGCTGATCGAGCGCGCGGTCGCGACGAACAAGCCGGTCGCGGCCGTCTGTCACGCGCCTGGCGTGCTGCGCCACGTGAAGGACGCGTCCGGCGCGCCGCTCGTCAAGGGCCGCAAGGTCACGGGCTTCACGAACAGCGAGGAAGCGGCCGTCGCGCTCACCGAGGTCGTGCCGTTCCTCGTCGAGGACATGCTGAAGACGAACGGCGGCGACTATTCGCGCGCGGCCGACTGGGCGCCGCACGTCGTCGTCGACGGGCTGCTCGTCACCGGGCAGAACCCGGCGTCGTCGGAGCCCGTCGCCGAAGCGCTGCTCGAACTGCTCGAGAAGTAACGCGCCGCGCGGGCGGCCATCCAGCGCGCCGCACGCGACGCATGCGTCGCGTCACATCGCATCACCGAATCACCTCACCGACCCGCAACACGAACATCGAAGGAGTAGTAATGGCTGCATTGTTCGAACCGCTTCAGTTGAAGGACGTCAAGCTGCGCAACCGCATCGCGGTGCCGCCGATGTGTCAGTACGTCGCCGAGGACGGCGTCGCCAACGAATGGCATCACGTGCATCTCGCGGGCGTCGCGCGCGGCGGCGCGGGGCTCGTGATCGCCGAGGCGACCGCGGTGTCGCCGGAAGGCCGCATCACGCCGGGCTGCACCGGCCTGTGGAACGACGAGCAGGCGGCCGCGTTCGAACGCTCGGTCGACGCGATCAAGGCGGCGGGCGCGGTGCCCGGCATCCAGCTCGCGCACGCCGGCCGCAAGGCGAGCGCGAACCGGCCGTGGGAAGGCGACGACCACATCGCCGACGGCGATCCGCGCGGCTGGCAGACGATCGCGCCGTCGGCGGTGCCGTACGGCGCGCATCTGCCGAAGGTGCCGCGCGAGATGACGGCCGACGACATCGCGCGCGTGAAGGCCGATTACGTCGCGGCCGCGAAGCGCGCGCTCGACGCGGGCTTCGAGTGGCTCGAGCTGCATTTCGCGCACGGCTATCTCGCGCAGAGCTTCTTCTCGGTGCATTCGAATCGCCGCACCGACGCGTACGGCGGCTCCGCGGAGAATCGCGGGCGCTTTCTCGTCGAGACGCTCGCGGCGGTGCGCGAAGTGTGGCCCGAGCGTTTGCCGCTCACCGCGCGCTTCGGCGTGATCGAGTACGACGGCCGCGACGAGGAGACGCTCGCCGAGTCGATCGAGCTCGCGAAGCGTTTCAAGCAGGAAGGGCTCGATCTGCTGAGCGTGACGGTCGGCTTCTCGACGCCCGAAGCGCAGATTCCCTGGGGGCCCGCGTTTCTCGCGCCGGTCGCCGAGCGCGTGCGTCGCGAAGCGCAGCTGCCCGTCGCGTCCGCGTGGGGGATCGATACGCCGGCGCTCGCGGAGCGCGTCGTCAAGGACGGGCAGCTCGATCTCGTGATGGTCGGCCGCGCGCATCTCGCCGATCCGCACTGGCCGTATCGCGCGGCGCTCGAGCTCGGCGTCGATCGCGCCGCTTGGACGCTGCCCGCGCCGTATGCGCACTGGCTCGCGCGCTATCGCGCGGCGTGACGGGATCGGGCGCGGACGCATCGGGCCGGGCGGCGACGATGCGTCCGCGTTGGCCGCTGCGCCTTCGATGATTCGTTCACTCGACGATTCGACGCCGCGCGCGTGCGAAACGGCTCTCGCGCTGCCGCCCGAGCGGGCTTTCACGGCGCGTCGCGTCGCATTGTGGCGGCGGCAGCATGACCCGGCGGCGGGCGGACGATGTCACGTCGTCCGCCCGTTTTCCTTGGGCGCTCGCGTGCGGCATCGTCCGACATCGTTCGCCCTCGGCGCTTGCCCGCCACGATGCCGCCATGCCCCGCATGCGGCGTTTGCATCGCGCCGCGCAGCGCCTGCTCGCGATGAAGCGGGCCGCTTTCCGCAAGCGAAACGACATCGGCCGAGCCGTGTCCCGTTGATGTCGATCAACACGCGGCCCGCATCGATCGCCGACAGTCGACGGGCGAGCGACGCGCGGCCGCGTGCTGCGCGAGCGCGGACGGCGGCACGGCATTCGTGACGGGCATGTGTCGATTCGCATCGACTCGCCGATCTTCGCCACGCGGCCCGGCCCGGCCCGGCGCGTCGCCCGCACGCCATCGAACGACCGTCGAAGGAGATCCCTATGCGTCTTCAGCAGAAGCGTGGCCTGATCATCGGCATTGCAAACGAAAGCAGCATCGCGTTCGGCTGCGCGAGGGTCATGCGCGAGCAGGGCGCCGAGCTCGCGGTCACTTACTTGAACGCGAAGGCCGAGCCTTACGTCCGGCCGCTCGCGGAGCGTCTCGAAAGCAAGCTCGTCGTGCGGTGCGACGTGCGCGAGCCCGGCCAGCTCGAAGACGTGTTCGCGCGCATCGGGCGCGAATGGGGACGGCTCGACTTCGTGCTGCACTCGATCGCGTACGCGCCGAAGGAAGACCTGCATCGCCGCGTGACGGACTGCTCGCAGGCGGGCTTCGCGATGGCGATGGACGTGTCGTGCCACTCGTTCATCCGCGTCGCGCATCTCGCCGAGCCGCTGATGGCGAGCGGCGGCTGCCTGATGACCGTCACGTTCTACGGCGCCGAGCGGGTGGTCGAGGACTACAACCTGATGGGGCCGGTGAAGGCGGCGCTCGAGAGCGCGGTGCGCTACCTCGCCGCGGAGCTCGGGCCGCGGCGCATCCGCGTGCATGCGCTGTCGCCCGGGCCGCTGAAGACGCGCGCCGCGTCCGGCATCGACCGCTTCGACGCGCTGCTCGAGCGCATCCGCGAGCGCACGCCCGGGCATCGCCTCGTCGACATCGACGACGTCGGCAACGTCGCCGCGTTTCTCGCGAGCGACGATGCGGCCGCGCTGACGGGCAACGTCGAATACGTCGACGGCGGCCATCACGTCGTCGGCTGATGCCGAAGGGCGCGGCGAAGGCGCGTGACGGAGCGGACGCGCGCGTTTGAGCGGACGGCGCGCGCACGCTAAGATGGCCGTCTCAGTTCGCATCGCCTCGATATCCGCCACGCCTCGAAGGATCGCCATGCCACCCGTCACGCTCGTCGTCACCGATCGCCCCGAACCCGCGGAGATCGAATTCATCGGCGCGGGCCTGACCGTGTACAACGTCGAGCGCGCGGGCGTCAACGACGAACGTCCGCTCGCCGTGTTCGCGAAGGATCCGGACACGGGCGCGCTGCTCGGCGGCCTGACGGGCCGCACGTCGCTCGGCCTGATGTTCGTCGACCTGTTCTATCTGACCGACGCGCTGCGCGGCGACGGCGTCGGCCGCGAGATCCTGCGGCTCGCCGAGGAGGAAGGGCGCAGGCGCGGCTGCGGGGCGGCCGTGCTGTACACGATCAGCTTCCAGGCGCCCGCGTTCTACGAGAAGTTCGGCTGGCGCCGCTTCGGCGAAGTGCCGTGCGATCCGCCCGGCACGAGCCGCGTGTTCATGACGAAAACGCTGCACTGAAGGCGGATGCGCGCAACGGTCGGCCGCCGCACCGGCGGCGGCGCGCGCGTCCTTTAAGATGGCGGTGTCGCGGCGCGTGCCGCGCTTTCCCATTTCGCCAAGAGTCCTCATGGTTCAGAACGCGTCTGTCCCGCCGGAGCCGTCCGGCCGTCCGAAGGCCCAGTCGATCGCGCTCGGCGCGCTGTATGCGGCGCTCGTCGCGCTCGCGTTGTGGGTGATCCGCGATTTCATTCCCGCGATCGCGTGGGCATGCGTCGTCGCGATCGCGCTGTGGCCGGCGCTGCGCCGCATCGACGCGCATCCCGGCTTCCACGGCCGCGCGACGCTCGTCGCCGCCGCGCTGACGACGGCGGTCGCGCTGCTCGTCGTCGTGCCCATCGCGGCGGGGCTCGTCGAGGCGGTCGATCAGAGCCACGAGCTGCTCGGCTGGCTGCATCGCGCCGAGCAGACCGGCATCCCCGCGCCCGACGCGCTCGCGCACCTGCCGTTCGGCTCGCAGCAGGCGAGCGGGTGGTGGCACGCTTATCTCGCGAAGCCGCTGCATCCGGAGGCGGCCGTCAAGGGCGTCGACGACGGAGCCGTCGTCACGTTCGGCCGGCACTTCGGCTCGCGGATCGCGCACGCGGCGGTGCTGTTCGGCTTCATGCTCGTCACGCTGTTCGTGATCTTTCAGGCGGGCCCGCGCCTGTCGGGCGCGCTGCTCACCGGCGTGCGGCGCGCGTTCGGCGACAACGGCGCCGCGCTGCTGCAGCGGATGGCGGCCGCCGTGTACGGGACGGTGACGGGGCTCGTCGTCGTCGGCTTCGGCGAAGGCGTGCTGCTCGGCGTCGCGTACGCGTTCGCCGGCCTGCCGCACGCGGCGCTGCTCGGCCTCGTCACGGCTGTCGCCGCGATGCTGCCGTTCTGCGCGCCGCTCGTGTTCTGCGGCGCCGCACTGTGGCTTTTCGTGCAAGGGGCGGTCGGCTGGGCGATCGGGCTCGCGGCGTTCGGCTTCGTCGTCGTGTTCGTCGCCGAGCACTTCGTGCGGCCGGTGCTGATCGGCAACTCGGCGCGGCTGCCGTTCCTGCTCGTGCTGTTCGGCATTCTCGGCGGTGCCGAGACGTTCGGACTGCTTGGCCTTTTCATCGGCCCGGCGCTGATGACGGTGCTGACCGTGTTGTGGGTGGAGTGGGTCGATTGATCGCGCGCGTCGAACGAACGATGCGTTGTTTTTCCGATCGTTTTTAGAAAATTCAACAAAAAGAGAGTGAAACGTCGATTAGCATGCAGTTTTCCACTGCGACGGCATCGTGCCGCACGGCTGAGCAGCATGCAATTCCAGACGACGAACCGCACCGTTCCCGTACTCGCGTTTCCGCTTGCCGCCGCGCTGCTGATGAGCGGCTGTTCGTGGTTCAGCGGCTGGTTCGATTCGTTCTCGTACGCGAGGCTGCCGCTGCCGAAGGCGGCCGCGCAGCCGGGCGCGACGCAGGCGCAGATCGTGACGGCGGGCGGCAATCCGGCGAGCGTCTGGATGGTCCGCAACGGCACGGGCGTCTGCTACAACTACGATCTGCGCCACGGTAACGACCATCGGTCGTACTACGTCGTGTTCGACCGGCGCGGCGTCGTCACGCGGCACGGCTTCGCGACCTGCGCGGAAGCCGACCGCAGCGGGCTGCTGCGCGGCAGCGCGCGCTCGACGCGCGACGAGCCGCGCGCCTGAGCGGCCGCTATGCGATCGTGTCGACGACGCCGCCGTCGACGCGCAGCGCCGCGCCCGTCGTCGCCGACGCCTGCGGCGAGCACACGTAGACGACGAGATTCGCGACTTCCTCGCAGGTCGCCGGCCGCCGGATGATCGAGCTCGAGCGGTGCGTGCGCACGAAATCGACGCCCGCCTGCTCGACGGTCTTGTGCTCGGCGTCGGCCGTCGCCTTCAACATCGCCTTCACGCCATCGGACATCGTCGGACCGGGCAGCACCGCGTTCACGGTCACGCGGCTGCCGGCCGCGAGCTTCGCGAGCCCGCGCGAGATCGATAGCTGCGCGGTCTTCGTGAAGCCGTAATGGATCATGTCGGCCGGGATGTTGAGCGCCGATTCCGACGAGATGAACACGATGCGCCCACGGTCGCGCTCGAGCATTCCCTTCAGGTAGTGGCGCGCGAGCCGCACGCCCGACATCACGTTGACCTGGAAGAAATGCGTCCATTCGGCGTCGTCGATGTCGAAGAACGGCTTTGGGCCGTAGATGCCCGCGTTGTTGACGAGGATGTCGACGGACGGTGCGGCGTCGATCAGGCGCTGCGCGCCTTCGGCGCCGGACAGGTCGGCGACCACGCCTTGCGCGCTCGTGCCGGGCGCCGCGACGCGCAGATGCGCGAGCGTGGCCTTGACGGATTCGTCGCTGCGGCCGTTGACGATCAGGTGGGCGCCGGCGCGCGCGAGCCCCTCGGCGATCGCGAGGCCGATGCCGGCGGTCGAGGCGGTCACGAGGGCGGTCTTGCCGGTCAGGTCGATGTGCATGGGCAGACTTCGCAAAATGAGAGCGGGACCCGCCGCGTGGCGGCGGGCATGAGCGGTTAGCTTAGACGAAAGCGGGATGCGCTGCGTCGGCGCGCGACGCAGCGCCGGTTTCGCGGCCATGCCGCAACGGCATCGAACTCACGCAGTCATCGCGCGCTCCGCTGCGCCGGACCGCGCCGGGTTCGTCCGTCACGCGCTGCGCCGTCCGGCCCGCGCGTCGCGCAGCGCATCGTCGATCGCGACGCCGAGCCGCCGCACGCACGCGTCGATCCGCTCGGTCGGCACCGCGCCGTAGCCGAGCACGAGGCCGTTGTACGCGGTGTGATCGGTGCCCGGCAGACAGAAGCGCGACAGCGGCCGCACCGTGATCGAGCGGGCCATCGCCGCGCGCGCGACGTCCACGTCGGCGACGCTCGCATCGAGCCGCGCGGACAGATGCATGCCGCCCGCGCCGCCCGACACCGTCAGCGCGCCGCCGAGATGGCGCGCGAGCGCGTCCTGCAGCACGTCGCGCCGCTCTTCGTAGAGCCGGCGCATCCGGCGCAGATGCCGCGAGAAATGCCCCGCTTCGATGAAATCGGCGAGCGCGAGCTGCTCGGCGAGGCGGCCGCGCGGCGTCAGCGCGCCGATCGTGCGGCGCAGCTCCGGCGCGAGCGCCGCGGACGTGACGACGAAGCCGATCCGCAGCGTCGGAAACATCGTCTTGCTGAACGTGCCGAGATAGACGACGGGCGCGTCGTCGCCGAGGCTCTGCAGCGCGGCGAGCGGCGCGCCGAAATGGCGGAACTCGCTGTCGTAGTCGTCTTCGACGATCCATGCGCCCGCCGCGCGCGCGTCCGCGACGAGCGCGACGCGCCGCTCGACGCTCATCACCGCGCCGAGCGGGTACTGGTGCGACGGCGTGATGTAGACGAGCCGGGGCGGATGCGCGCGCCAATGCCCGGCGGTCGGCGCGAGGCCGTCGGCGTCGACGGGGATCGGCACGAGCCGCAGGTCGGCCGCCTCGAATGCCGCGCGCGCGCCCGCATAGCCGGGGTTCTCGATCCAGACGGTGTCGCCCGCGTCGGCGAGCGTGCGCGCGCACAGGTCGAGGCCGTGCTGCGTGCCGTCGGTGACGAACACCTGGTCCGCGTCGCAGCCGATCCCGCGCGACACGCGCAGATATTCGGCGATCGCCTGCCGCAGCCGCAGGTTGCCGCCGAGCGGCGCGTGCCCGAGCTGCGCGGGGCCGATCCGCCGCCACGCACGCTCG
This sequence comes from Burkholderia oklahomensis C6786, assembly GCF_000959365.1. Taxonomy (NCBI): domain Bacteria; kingdom Pseudomonadati; phylum Pseudomonadota; class Betaproteobacteria; order Burkholderiales; family Burkholderiaceae; genus Burkholderia; species Burkholderia oklahomensis. The sequence goes on along the minus strand of NZ_CP009556.1, from coordinate 2,531,059 downwards.
ACCGCGCGCCGCCAGGACGCGAGCGGAAACTGGTCGAGCGCCGGCATCCCGGGGAGGAACGGCAGCGGTTCGTGCTCGTCGTCGATGTCGGTGTCCGGCAGATCCGCGATGCGCCGCGACAGCGCGGGCCGCGCGCGAATGGGCGCCGCGGCGGCCCCCGCGGCGGGCAGGCCGACGCGCGCGACCATCGTGCCTTGCCGCCGCGCGACGACGAAGCCCTCGACGGCGAGCCGCTCGTACGCATGGAGCACCGTGTTGCGCGCGATCCGCAGCGTTTCGGCGAGCGCGCGCGACGACATCAGGTACGTGCCGGGCTCGAGCGTGCCGTTCAGGATCGCCGCGCGCAGGCATGCATAGAGCCGATGCTGCTGCGACGCGCGCGCGAGCGCATCGTGCGCGTTGTCCCGCTCGAAGTTCGACAGCAATACGCCGTAGTCCATCGTGGCTCCAAAAATCACTGATTACATGGATCTATTCATGGTGCCACAGATTTTCTATCGTGGAGCCCGTTGAAACGAACACGCCCATGCAGGAGCCACGCCGATGACCTCGACCGCAGCCGATTCTTCGCCCACCGCACCGACCGCGCGCACCCGCTTGCGCCGCGTCGCCTATCGCGGCCACTACGACCGCGCAACCCTCGAAGCGATTCTCGACGACGCCTACGTGTGTCACGTCGCGTTCGCCGACGAGTCGGGCGTGCATTGCATCCCGACCGCGTGCTGGCGCGAGGACGATCATCTGTACATCCACGGCTCGAACGGCAGCCGGATGCTGAAGCTCGCGGCAGCGGGCGCGCAGGTGTGCGTGACGGTCACGCATCTCGACGGCCTCGTGCTCGCGCGCTCGGCGTTCAATCATTCGATGAACTATCGATCGGCGGTGATCTACGGCGAGTTCGAGGTCGTGCCCGATTCGCACAAGGCGGCCGTGCTCGACACGTTCGTCGAGCGGATCGCGCCGGGCCGCAGCCGCGAAGCGCGGCCGGGCGACGCGAACGAGCTCGCGGCGACGACCGTGATGCGCATCGCGCTCGACGAAGCCGCGACGAAGATCCGCACGGGCGGCCCGAAGGACGACGAAGCGGATCTCGGCTTGCCGGTGTGGGCGGGCGTGCTGCCGATGCGCGAAGCGCACTTCGCGCCGATCACCGATGCCGCGCCCGCCGGCGTGCCCGATTACGTGCGGCGCTGGCAGGACTCGGTGCCGCTCGGCGAGACGGAGGACGAAGAGGCGAGGCGGGTCGCGGTGCGTTGAGCGGCGGGCTTTCCGTGGAGGCATGCGATGGTTTTGGGGCGAACGGAAGTCGCGATCGCGGCGCAAGCCGCCGCGTGCTGCCGCGCGCCTGACGGTTTGCGCCCGCCGTCCGCCGCTCGCCGCCTGCCGCCCGCCGCTCAAGTCGCCTTCAGCGTCGGTCGCCGCGTGGCCGTCGCACGCACGTCGCGCGCCTGCGGCTCGGCGTCGGCCGGCCGCGCGGCGACCGAGAACCCGATCGTGTTCCATCCGTCCGCGCACGTGACGAACACGGTGCCGCCGTGCATCTCGGCGACCGCCTTCACGATCGAAAGCCCCAGTCCGTGGTTCTCGTCGCTGTTCGCGCGCGCTTCCTCGATCCGGTAGAAGCGCTCGAACAGATGCGCGCGCGCGGCGGCGTCGATCGGCTCGCCCGGATTCGATACCGCGATCTCGACCGTCTCGCCGCGCGGCGCGATCGTCACGCGGATCATGTTGTCCGGCCGCGTGTGCTGGATCGCGTTGACCAGCAGGTTCGTCATCGCGCGGCCGAACAGCGACGGGTCGACGCTTGCGCGCGCATCGCCCGCGAGCGCCGGGCGCAATTGCGCGTCGTCGAACGACATCTCGAGGAACGCGAGCATGCGCGTGACCTCGGCCGCGAGCGACACGTCGGCGAGATCGGTCGCGCGCTCGCCGCGGTCGCAGCGCGCGAGGAACAGCATGTCGTTGACGATGATCCGCAGCCGTTCGAACTCCTCGAGATTCGATTCGAGCGTCTCGCGCAGCCGGTCGGCCGAGCGCTCGCGCGCGAGCGCGACCTGCGTCTGGCCGATCAGGATGCTGACGGGCGTGCGCAGCTCGTGCGCGACGTCCGCGTTGAACGATTCGAGCCGCTCGTGCGCGTGCTCGATTCGCTCGAGTGCGCCGTTGAACGACGTCGCGAGATCGTGCAGCTCGCGCGGCAGCGCGTCGGTGCGCAGCCGCTGCCGCCGGTTCGCGGGGCCGAGCGACGCCGCCTCGCGAGACAGCCGCGCGAGCGGCGCGAGCCCCAGACGCGTGACCGCGCGGCTCAGCAGCAGCGTCGCGAGCGTCGCGGCGGCGATCAGCGCGGCGAGCGTCATCATGATGTGCCGCAGCATCTTCTGCGTGCGCTCGCACGCGGTCGACACGACGAGCGTGAGCGTCGGCCGCTCGCCGCTCGCGGGCAGCACGACGGTCTTCGTCATCACGTCGTACTCGCTGCCGGGCGGGCGCAGCCGCAGGAAGCCGTCGGCGGCCGGGCCGTCGGGCTCGCCTTCGACCGGCTTGCCGAAACGGAACGCGGGATCGGCGCTGTCGACGTGATAGCGGGTCGAGCCGTCGGGCGGCTCGAGATCCGCGAGCTTGTCCTGCGTGATCTTGAAGCGCGCGGGCGACGTGCCGTGCGACACGATCATCGCGGCGATCTTCGTGCGCGTGTCGAGCGTCGCGCGCAGCTCGGCGAAAAGCTGCCGCTCCATCATCGCGAACAGGCCGACGCCGACGAGCGTGAAGACGAACAGCGACGCGGCGCCGAACAGGACCGACAGCCGCCGCGAAATCGAGCGCGTCATGATCGCTTGGCCTCCACGTCGGCGTCCGCGCGCTCCTCGAGCACATAGCCCATCCCGCGGATCGTGTGCAGCAGCTTGTCCGCGAACGGGCCGTCGAGCTTCGCGCGGAGCCGCTTGATCGCGGTCTCGACGACGTTGGCGTTGCTGTCGAAGTTTACGTCCCAGACGAGCTCGGTGATCGTCGTCTTCGACAGCACTTCGCCGCGCCGGCGCGCGAGCACGCCGAGCAGCTGGAACTCCTGCGCGGTGAGATCGAGGCGCACGCCGTTGCGCGTCGCGCGGCGGCTGATCAGGTCGACGCGCAAGTCGCCGATCGAGATCAGCGTCGATTCCTGCACGCGCGCGCGCCGCGTCAGCGCGCGCAGCCGCTCGACGAGCTCGAGGAACGAGAACGGCTTCGTCAGGTAGTCGTCGGCGCCGCCGCGCAGGCCGCGCACGCGGTCGTCGACGCGGTCGCGCGCGGTCAGCATGATGACGGGCGTGTCCCTGTGCGCGCGCAGCGCCCGCAGCACGCCGAAGCCGTCGACTTTCGGCAGCATCACGTCGAGGACGACGACGTCGTAGTCGTATTCGACCGCCATCCATGCGCCTTCCTCGCCGTCGGTCGCGGCGTCGACGACCCAGCCCTCGTCGGCGAGGCCGCTCTTCAGGTAATCGACTACTTTCGCTTCGTCTTCGACGATCAGTACTTTCATGTTCTGTCCCGTTGTGCCGGTCGCGTGCCGCTACGACGCGTCGGCCGGCCGCCGGGGCGGGGCGGCGGCCGGTGTCGCCCCGGCGTTCGCCGTAGATTGTGCGCCCATCCCGGCGGATCGTGCAGATTCGGCCGGCGTGATGGCGAGCCATGCGGATGCGGGTGATGTGGACGCGGTTGACATGGATATGGCCGACATGGATATGGCCGACGCGGATGCGGCTGACGCGGATGCGGCCGACGCGGCAGTGGCCGACGCGGCGGCTTCGCCCGTTCCCGCCTCGTTCCCGGCCCCAGCCCCGATTCCGCTCGCCGCCGCGCGCGGCGCGGCATCGCGCGGCGCATCGGCCGGCATCGGCGGCCCGCCGGCGGCCCGCTGGGCCTCCTCCGTCTCCGCCTCGCTCCACCCGCCGCCGAGCGCCTTCGCGAGATACACGACGAGCGCCGCGCGCTGCCCGCGAATCTGCACTTCCTGGCGCTCGCTCGTCAGTAACTGCTGCTGCGCGCCGATCACGTCGATGTACGCGGTCAGGCCGCCCGCATAGCGGTCCTGCGCGAGGCCGACGAGCCGCTGCGCGTCGTCGACGGCCGCCTGCGCTCGGCGCTCGGCCTCGTCGAGCACCGTGAGCCCCGTGACCGCATTCTGCACTTCCTCGAACGCGGTCAGCACCGTCTGCCGGTAATTCGCCTGCGCGGCGGCGTAGCCCGCCTGCGCGTACGCGACGCCCGCCTCGATCCGGCCGCCCTCGAACAGCGGCTGCGCGAGCGACGCGCCGACCGACCACAGCAGGCTCGGCGCCGTGAAGAGGCTTGCAAAGCGGGTCGCGTCCCAGCCGAGCGTCGGCGACAGCGTGATCCGCGGAAAATACGCGGCGCGCGCGACGCCGATCTGCGCATTGGCCGCCGCCATCGCGCGCTCGGCCGACGCGACGTCCGGCCGGCGCTGCAGCAGGTCGCTCGGCAGCCCGGCGGGCAGCGTCGGCGCGGCGAGCGTCTGCACGCGCGGCGGGATCGAGAACGTCGGCGCGGGCGTGCCGGCGAGCGTCGCGATCGCGTGCTCAAGCTGCGCGCGCTGGTTCAGCAGCAACTGCGCCTGCGTGCGCGTCGCGTCGAGCTGCGCCTTCTGCTGCATCAGATTGAGGCCGGACACCGCGCCGAGCTCGTGCTGCGCGGACACGAAATCGAGCGCCTTCTGCTGCAGCGCGACCGAGCGGTCCAGCACGTCGATCTCCGCGTCGGTCTCGCGCAGCGCGAGGTAGCTCGTCGCGAGGCTCGCCGTCATCACGAGGCGCGCGTTCGCGAGGTCGTCGCGCGCCTGGTCGGTCGACGCCTGCGCGGATTCGACCGAGCGGCGAATCCGGCCGAACAGATCCGGCTCGTAGCTGACCGTCGCGCCGATCTGCACGTCGTTCTGCACGGTCGAGTGGTTCGATTGCGCGTAGTTCGTGAGCGGCCGGTCGGCGGAGATCCGCGCGCGCGACGCGCCCGCCGTCACGCCGACGCTCGGCCATTGCGCGGACGCGACCGACGCGAGCGCCGCCTTCGCCTGGCCGTAGCGCGCGGCGATTGCCTGGACGCTCGGGTTGTTCGCGAGCGCGCGGACCTCGAGGTCGTCGAGGCGCGGATCGCCGAACGCTTTCCACCAGTCGGGCGCGAGCGACGCGCGCGCGGGCGCGGCCGGGTGCCAGTACGAGTCGGCCGGGTCGATCCGCCACGCGGCGGGCGTGTCGACGGGCGGGCGATGGTAGTCCGGGCCGACCGCGCAGCCGGCGAGCGCGACGGCGGCGAGCGCGAGCGGGAGGAGCGTGCGGCGCGGCCGGCGTGATTGCGATTCGGGCGGCTCAAGCGGCTCAAGCGGCTCAAGCGACTCAAGCGACTCAAGCGACTCAAGCGACTCAAGCGACTCAAGCGACTCAAGCGACTCAAGCGACTCAAGCGACTCAAGCGACTCAAGCGACTCAAGCGACTCAAGCGACTCAAGCGACTCAAGCGGGCGCTGCGATTCCAGTACGCCGGCTGCGCGCGACGAACCAGGCGAACCAGGCGAACCAAGCGCTCCGAAGGTATCGAACGATTCGGCCGAGGCGTGCGCGCTCGACGATCCTTGCGCCGAGATCGATCCGCGCGGCGCGATCGCGGTGGCCGCCCCGGCCGCCCCGGCCGCCCGAACCCGGCCCAACGGCCCGAACCAGCGGCGCCGGCGGCGCCCGCAGCGCCGACAAATCACGCCAAACGCAACACGCGCGCTCACGTCCGCGCCCCCGCCGCCTGCGCGGGCTTCGGCGCGGCCGGCCCGCGCTTCGGCGGTTGCGCGACGATCACCGCGTCGCCGTTCGCGAGCGAATCGCTCGGATTCAGCACGATCCGGTCGGCCGGCGCGATCCCGCTGTCGATCTCGAGCGTCTGCCCGAGCGTGCGCGCGATCGTCACGCGATGCAGCCGGATCTGCCCGTTCGCCTCGACGACCGCGACGCTCGGCCCTTCCGCGCGAAACAGCAGCGTGTTCGCCGGAATCGTCAGGCTGCCGGCGGGCGCCATCGGCAGCGTCGCCTTCACGTATGCGCCCGGCATCAGCCGGCCGTCGGCGTTCGGCAGCGTGATTTCGATCTGCAGCGTGCGCGTCGCGACGTCGATCGCCTGCGCGGTGTGCGTGATCGTCCCGTCGAACGCCTGCCCGGGCAGCTCGGGCTGCGCGACGCTCACGTGCTGGCCGGGCTGAACCTGCTGCGCATATGCCTGCGGCACTTGCACGTAGAGCCGCAGCCGGTCCGCCTGGACGACCGTGAAGAGCGCGCGGCCCGTGCCGCTGTTGCCCGCGTTGACGAGATCGCCGACGTCGATGTTGCGCTGCGTGACGATCCCGTCGATCGGCGCGACGATCTTCTGGAACGATTTCAGCTCGGACAGCCGCCGCATGTTCGCGTCGGCGGCGGCGAGGTTCGCGACGCCCTGGTTGTACGCGCCCTGGCGGTCGTCGAGCTCCTGCTGCGACACCGCATCGCGCTCGCGCAACTGCCGCGCGCGATCGAGCGACGTCTTCGCGAGCGCGAGCGTCGATTCGACCTGCTGCCGCTGCGCGACCGCCTGCGCGAGCGCCTGATCGAGTTCGGGCGTGTCGAGCTCGGCGAGCAGCTGGCCCTGCTTCACGTGCGCGCCGATGTCCGCGCGCCAGCGCAGCACGTAGCCGCTCGCGCGCGCGTAGATCGGCGCCTCGACGTAGCCGCGCAGCGTGCCCGGCAGCGTCAGGCGGCTCCCGTCCGTCGCCGGGCTCGCCTGCACGATGCTCACGTACCGGCGCGCGTTTTGCGCGGTCAGCGCATCGAGCCGGTTCGCGTTGCTCCAGTCGGCGACGAGCGTGCGGATCCCGCCCGCCGCGAGCAGCAGCCCGACGACGGCGAGCGCCCATTGCGCGCGCTTCCACACCTGCGCGCGCGCGGGCAGGTCGAGGCCCGATTCGTCTACGTGTATGCCGACGGAGCTGTGATGTTTCTCTTCCATGGATTCAACCGGTCATCAATTCGAGTCAACGGAACGGGACGCGTCGTCGGCGGCGGCGCGGCGCGCACGGTGCTTCGCGAGCCGCTGGTGGACGCCCGCGAACACGAGCGGCACGAACAGCAGCGTCGAGACCGTCGCGAACAAGAGGCCGCCGATCACCGCGCGGCCGAGCGGCGCGTTCTGCTCGGCGCCAACGCCTAAGCCGAGCGCCATCGGGATCATGCCGATGATCATCGCGAGCGCGGTCATCAGCACCGGGCGGATTCGCGTCGCGCCCGCCTCGAGCGCGGCCGTGAGCGGCGGCGCGCCGGCTTCGAGCCGCTGGCGCGCGAACGCGACGACCAGAATGCTGTTCGCGGTCGCGACGCCGACCGTCATGATCGCGCCCGTCAGCGCCGGCACGGAGAGGTGCGTGCCGGTGATGAACAGCATCCACGCGATCCCCGCGAGCGCGGCGGGCATCGCGCTCACGATGATGAGCGGATCGAGCCACGACTGGAAGTTCACGACGATCAGCAGATAGACGAGCACGATCGCCATCGCGACGCCCGCGCCGAGCCCGAGGTACGACGTGCGCATCGTTTCGACCTGGCCGCGCATCGTGATCGTCGTGCCGCGCGGCAGCTTGGCGCGCGCGTCGTCGATCACGCGGCCGATGTCGGTCGCGACCGAGCCGAGGTCGCGGCCCTCGACGCTGACGAGCAGATCGATCACGGGCCGGATGTTGTAGTGCGTGACGACCGCGGGCGACACGCCCGGCGCGATGTCGACGAGATTGCCGAGCAACTGGTACGGCGCGCCCGCGCGGCCGTTCGCCGACACGGGCGTCGACAGCAGGTCGCCGACCGAGCCGACCTGGTATTGCGGCGTCTGGATCGTCAGCGGATATTGGACGCCCGTCTTCGGATTCACCCAGAACGACGGCGTCGTCTGCGACGTGCCGGCGAGCGAGATCAGCAGGTTCTGCGCGACGTTCTGCGCGGAGAGGTCGAGCTGCTGCATCCGCGTGCGGTCCATGTCGGCCGTGAGGAGCGGCTCGTCGTTGCGCTGCAGGACGTGCGCGTCGACGGCGCCCGGAATCGTGCGCACGCGCTTCATCAGCCGGCTCGCGATCGCCATGTTCGTTGAGGGATCGGCGCCTTGCACCTGCACGTCGATCGCGGCCGGCTGGCCGAAGTTCAGGATCTGCGTGACGATGTCCGACGGCTGAAAGAAGAACTCGACGCCGGGAAAGCGCGCGGGCAGCAGGCCGCGCAATTGGTCGACGTAGCGCTGCGCGCTCGCGTGGCCGGGCTTGAGCGCGATCAGGATCTCGCCGTCGAGCGTGCCGATCGTGCCGGCGTTACTGTACGACAGGTTGATGCCGCTCACCGGCAGGCCGAGGTTGTCGACGATCGCGCCGAGCTCGGCCGCCGGCACCACTTCGCGGATCGTCTGCTCGACCTGGTCGGCGAGGCGCGCGGTCTCCTCGATCCGGTAGCCGGTCGGCGCGCGCATGTGCAGGCGGATGTTGCCCGCATCGACGGCCGGGAAGAAGTCGCGGCCGAGCGCGAACACGAGGCCCGTCGACAGCACGCAGAAGCCGACGAACAGCGATGCATAAAAGCGCCGGCGCACGAGCAGCACGCTCAGGAGCACGATGTAGCCGGCGCGCAGCCGCTCGAACGCGTGCTCGAACGCATGATGAAAGCGCGCGAAGCGCGACGGCTTCGCGGCGGACGCGGCCGCGTCGGCGTCGGGCCGGTGCTTGCTGAACAGCAGCATCGCGAGCGTCGGCACGAGCGTGCGCGACAGCACGTACGACGCGAGCATCGCGAACACGACCGCTTCGGCGAGCGGCACGAACAGGTAGCGCGCGACGCCCGTCAGGAAGAACATCGGCACGAACACGATGCAGATGCACAGCGTCGACACGAGCGCGGGCACCGCGATCTCGCCCGCGCCTTCGAGGATCGCCTCGCGCAGGCCCGTGCCGAGATGCAGATGGCGCTCGATGTTCTCGATCGTGACCGTCGCGTCGTCGACGAGGATTCCGACCGCGAGCGCGAGGCCGCCCAACGTCATGATGTTGATCGTCTCGCCGAGCGCGGACAGCGCGAGCAGCGACGTGAAGATCGACAGCGGGATCGAGATCGCGATGATCAGCGTGCTGCGCCAGTTGCCGAGGAACAGCAGGATCATCATCGCGGTCAGCACGGCGGCAATCAGCGCCTCGTGGATCACGCCCTGGATCGCGGCGTCGACGAACACCGATTGATCGAAGAGCGGCGTGATCTTCAGATCCTCGGGCAGCGTGTTCTCGATCGACGGCAGCAGCGCCTTCAGCGTGTCGACGACGGCGAGCGTCGAGGCGTCACCGCTCTTCAGCACCGACACGAGCACGCCGCGCTCGCCGTCCTTGCGCACGACGTTCGTCTGCGGCGTGAAGCCGTCGCGCACGTGCGCGACGTCGGACAGGTAGAGCGTCGCGCCGCCCGTCGTCTGCACGGGCAGCCGGTTCAGCTCGGCGACCGTGTCGGGCGATGCGTTGGTGCCGACCCGGTATTCGGTCTGGCCGATTTTCGCGGTGCCGGTGGGCAGCACGAGGTTCTGCGCGTTGACCGCGTTGACGACGTCGGCGGGCGTCAGGCCCTTCGCCATCAGCGCCTGCGTGTCGAGGTCGACCGAGATCACGCGCGTGCGGCCGCCGTACGGATAGGGCACCTGCGCGCCGGGGATCGTGATCAGCTGCGGGCGCAGGAAGTTCATCGCGACGTCGGCGAGCTGCTGCTCGCTCATCGACTGGCTGGACAGGCCGAGCTGGATCACCGGAATGCTCGACGCCGAGTAGCTGATGATGAGGGGCGGCGTCGCGCCCTGCGGCATCTGCCGGACGATCGCCTGCGCGGCCGACACGGTCTGCGCGATCGCGGTCTGCGTGCTCGCGCCCGGCTGCAGGAAGATCTTGATGATCGCGATGCCGGGCAGCGTCTGCGATTCGATGTGCTGGATGTTGCCGACGGTCGTCGTCAGCGTGCGCTCATGGACCGACGTGATCCGGTCGGTCATCTCCTGCGCGGACAGGCCGTTGTAATTCCAGATCACGCTGATGACCGGGATGTCGATCGACGGCAGCACGTCGGTCGGCGTTCGCATCAGCGCGAGGGGCGTGGCCAGCAGGATCATGATGGCCATCACGATGAACGTGTACGGGCGCTTGAGCGCGAGATTGACGATCCACATGGAAGGCGGGGCGGCGACGGGCGGGCGTTGCATCGGTGGGCGGGATCGCATGATAGAAGACCGCCCCGGACGCATGGCTGACGCGAAGATGGCGGAATTGCCAGGGAAGGGATCGTCGGAGGAATCGGGCGGGGCGGACGCGATGCCGACGCTTCGCCGCGGCGGCCGGGCGATTCGTATGCGGGTATTCGGGTATTCGGGTATTCGGCTGACGATTGGCGCGGACGCATCCGCACGGCGGCGGTTCGAGTCGTGTGCCGGCGGCAGGCGTTCGCTATCGGCTCAACGGCTTGCGCGGCGGTTTCTTCGCGCGTTGCGCTTGATGATCGACGACCGGGCGCCGATCGCGTGATGCGGATTGCAGCGCCCGCGTGAAGCGCGGATCGCGGCCGGCGCGCTGCCGCATATCGGTTGCGGGCGTCGGTTGCAGATGCCGATTGCGGGCTCGGTTGCAAGCCGAGAGCCGCGCGCTCCGAAATCAGTGCGTGGCGAGCCGGGCGGTCGAGGGCGTCTCGGAGAGCCGTCGATGCTTGCCTGACGCGCGCGACCGGGCGTCGCGGCCGGCGGCCGTCAGATCTGCTCCATCCCGAACGCCGCGAGCCTCGGCAGATCGACCACCGTGATCTGGTTGTACGCGATGCGCAGCACGCCGAGCCGTTCGAGATGCTGGAGCGCCTGATTGATCCGCTGCCGCGACACGCCGACCAGCATCCCGAGCTCCTCCTGCGAGATCGCGAGCGTCGCGCCGGTGTCCGGATACAGATCCGGATTGAAGAGCTGCGCGAGCGACTGCGCGACGCGCGCGTTCACGTCGAGCAGCCGGCTGTTCTGGATCGATGCGATGAACTCGCCCATCCGGTTGTTCAACTGGCGGATCACGAAGCCGGTGAACGGCAGGCTGCTGTCGAGGAGCGCGTGGAACGTCGCCGTCGGCACGAACAGCACGAGCGAGCGCTGGATCGCGATCACGTCGTACTTGCGCAGCTCGCGCTTGATCACGCTGCCTTCGCCGAACCAGCCGCCCGACGGCACGCCGGAGAACGTGCAGCCGCGCCCGGACGCGTTGTAGATCGCGAGCTTCACGAGCCCGCGATGCACGCCGATCCAGTATTCGGACGGCGCTTGCCGGCGCGCGACCCAGTCGCCCGCGTCGCGATACTCGGCATGCGATTGCGCGACGACGAGCGCCCGATGCTCGGGCGCGAGCGCGTTGAACCAGCCGCAGTGGGAGAAGAGCGCGTGGAGATTGGCGGTGTCGATCGGCTCGGTCGGCTCGATCGGCTCGGTCGGCAGCTCGATCGGCGGCTCGGCGGCGGTGTCGGCGAACGTCGGCGGCGGCGATGGCGTTTGCGTTTGTGTCTGCGTCGCCGTCTGCGTCAGCGTCAGCGTCAGCGGCTGGCGTTGCGTTTGCGCGGCCGCAGACGCGTTCGACGCCGCGCGCCCGGCATGCGCCTCCGGCGCGACCGCGGCGCGCACGCGCATCGGCTCGCCCGACGGCCTGGCGGCGCGTGTTGCCGGCTGCGCGGCGGCTTGCGCATCGGGCGGCGCGTCGAACCGCGGATCGGTCCGCGCGTCGCGTGTCGGCGTGCGGCGCGGGGCCTGGATGTCGTCTGGCATCACACAGGGTTTGGGAGGATAGGGAATACGCGCGGTCGTCGCGGGCGAGTCTGTCGTTTGGGCGACAGACGGCTCACAATGGCCGCGAGTAGGCTTGTGCAATTGGACCACAAACCAACGATATCGAGGCGTACGCCTTGCAGGAGACGACATCATGACGCAGAGGTTCGAGGAGGGGCTGGGCAGGCGCGATGCGAATTACGTGCCGCTCACGCCGATCGATTTCATCGCGCGCGCGGCCGAGGTGTACGGCGAGCGCCTCGCCGTCGTGCACGGCGACGTGCGCCGCACGTGGAGCGAGACCTATGCGCGCGCGCGGCGGCTCGCGAGCGCGCTCGAACGCGCGGGCGTCGGGCGCGGCGACACGGTGGCCGCGCTGCTGCCGAACATCCCGCAGATGATCGAGGCGCACTTCGGCGTGCCGATGGCGGGCGCCGTCCTCAACGCGCTGAACACGCGGCTCGACATCCCGTCGATGCTCTTCATGCTGCGTCACGGCGAGGCGAAGGTGCTGATCGTCGACACCGAATTCGCGGAGTTCGCGCACCGCGCGGCGCTCGAGGTGCCGGGGCTCACGATCGTCGGCGTCGCCGACGCGATGCCCGCCGACCCGGCGCGTTTTCACGGCGCGACCGACTACGAGGCATTCCTCGAAGGCGGCGATCCGGGGTACGCGTGGGCGCTGCCGTCCGACGAATGGGATGCGATCGCGCTGAACTACACGTCGGGGACGACGGGCGATCCGAAGGGCGTCGTCTACCACCATCGCGGCGCGTATCTGGCCGCGATCAGCAACATCCTCGAATGGGACATGCCTAAGCACGCGGTCTACCTGTGGACGCTGCCGATGTTCCACTGCAACGGCTGGTGCTTTCCGTGGGCGGTCGCGGCGCGCGCGGGCGTGAACGTGTGCCTGCGCAAGTTCGACGCGAAGCTCGTGCTCGACCTGATCCGCCGCGAGCGCGTCACGCATTACAGCGGCGCGCCGATCGTGCAGAGCGCGATCGCGAACGCGCCGGCCGAATGGCGCGCGGGGATCGCGCACGAAGTGCATGCGTTCGTCGCGGGCGCGGCGCCCGCGCCCGCGGTGATCGCGAAAATGAAGGAGATCGGCTTCGACCTCACGCACGTGTACGGGCTCACCGAAGTATACGGGCCCGCGACCGTCTGCGCGAAGCAGCCGCACTGGGATGCGCTGCCCGACGACGAAGTCGCGCAGCTGAACGCGCGGCAGGGCGTGCGCTACCACCTGCAGGCGGGCGCGACGGTGCTCGATCCCGACACGATGACGCCGGTGCCGGCCGACGGCGAGACGATCGGCGAGATCATGTTCCGCGGCAACATCTGCATGAAGGGCTACCTGAAGAACCCGCATGCGACCGACGAGGCGTTCGCGGGCGGCTGGTTCCACACGGGCGACCTGGGCGTGCTGACGCCCGACGGCTACATCCGCATCAAGGACCGCCGCAAGGACATCATCATCTCGGGCGGCGAGAACATCTCGAGCATCGAGGTCGAGGACGCGCTGTACCGGCATCCGGCCGTCGCGGTCGCGGCCGTCGTCGCGCTGCCGGATCCGAAGTGGGGCGAGGTGCCGTGCGCGTTCGTCGAGCTGCGCGACGGAATGACGGCGACCGAGGAGGAGATCATCGCGCACTGCCGGCTGCTGCTCGCCGCATACAAGATTCCGAAGGCGGTGCGGTTCGGCGAGCTGCCGAAGACGTCGACCGGGAAGATCCAGAAATTCCAGTTGCGTGCGCAGGTCGGATCGAGTTCGGCGATCGATCTGGCGGGGGCGGCGGGGAAGAAGCGCTGAGCGGCGCGGGCGGCTGGAAAGCCTCGGCCGTCCGGCGTCTTGCGACACGGCAGCGCGGCGCGCGGCGCGCGGCGGTGATCGCGTGCGCCACGCGTACGTGCTGCCGTCGGATACGCGAATTCGACGGATGCGCGCCGCGCCGGCCGCCCCGGCGGTTCCATCGGGCATTCGGCCGGCGCGGCTGCGCTTGGCGGCTTCATCCGCGCTCGTCGTGCGTGGGCTGCCCCGATCGATGCGCGGTCGGCCGTTCAGCGATCCTCCCTTCCGGTCGCTGCCGATCGATCGCGGCGCGCCGCTACCCGACGTTCATCGGCAGCAACACCATCTGCCGCCCCTGCTGGTGCAGCCGCGCCTGCAGTTCGACGGGCGTCTGGTTGTGCAGCCATGCGGTCAGGAAGTTCACGCGCCTGAAGATCAGCTTGCTCGCGAAGCAGACGCTGTTCGGAAACTCGTCCATCGTTTCCTCGGCGAGCCGCATGAATTCCACGATCGGATGCGTGCCGAACGCGATCCGGTAGTCGGCCGCGATGCCGTGGCGGCGGCAGTGCGCGACGTAGTAGTCGAGCGACGACGTGATCGTGCGCCGCAGCCGCTCGAGATGCTCTTCGCCGTCGTAGCTCTTCGCGTCGACTTCGCCGACCGCGAGAAAAATCACGTTGCGGAAATGCCCGGGGAAGAGCCGGTTCACCCACAAGAGCGCATGCATGCTCGCGCCGCGATGCTTGCCGACGAGCAGCACCGCGGTCGGCTGCGCCGGATCGGGCTTGCCGGGCGCGGCGGCGTCGTCGACGGCGGGCGGCGCGTCGCCGAACAGCGCATCCTCCTTCGCGAGCTGCGCGCGGGTGTCCGAGTAGTGCCGCCTGATCAGCAGGCACGCGGCGATCACCGCGCTCGTCACGAGCACCGTCAGCCAGCCCCCCGCCGTGAATTTCTCGACGAGCGTGATCACGAGCACGACGCTCGTCACCGACAGCCCGAGCGCCGACAGCGCGAAATGCTTGAGCCAGCCGGCGTCTTCGCGGCGGCGCCGCCACCAGTACGTGCAGAGGCCGAGCAGCGACATGCTGAACGTCAGGAACACGTTGATGCTGTACAGCACGACGAGGATGTCGACGTTGCCGTGCGTCCACCAGAGGATCAGCAAGCTCGCGACGCCCATCACGACGATCCCGTTCTGCCGGACGAGCCGCGTCGACAGATCGCGGAAGTGGCGCGGCACCCACGAATCGGACGCCATGTTCGACAGCACGGCCGGGCCGTCGAGAAAACCGGTCTGCGCGCCGACGAGCAGCAGTCCCGCCTCGAACGCGAGCACGGCCGCGAGGAGCGCATGCCGAGCGAACGACGAGCCGAGCCCGAGATGGTCGATCACGTTGCCGAACACGACCGCGTTGAGCGTCTGCCCTTCGACGGGCTTCGCGTGCCACAGCATGTAGAGCAGGATGATGCCGCCCGCGGTGAACGCGAGCGACGTCGCCATGTAGAACATCGTCACCTTGCCGCTCGGCACGCGCGGCTCGGCGAGCATGTTGACGTTGTTCGACACCGCTTCGAGGCCCGTGTACGTGCCGCCGCCGAGCGAGAACGCGCGCATCAGCAGCGCGATCATCACGATCGGGCCGAGCGTGTGCGACATCCCGTGCGCTTCGCCGAGCGCGTCGGGCACGACGGCGGCGAGGTGGTCGCCGTGCACCGCGACGCCGTAGACGATGAGGCAGAAGTGCAGCGCGACGAAGCCGACGAAGATCGGCAGCAGCACCATGATCGATTCCTTCATCCCGCGGAAGTTGAGGCCCGTCATCAGCACGATCAGCGTGAGCTCGGTCGTGAGCTTGAACGCTTGCGCGCCGACGGGCAGCAGGCTGAAGAACGCATCGACGCCGCTCGCGAGCGACGTCGCGACGGTCAGCACATAGTCGACGAGGAGCGCCGCGCCCGACACGAGCCCGGGCTTCGGACCGAGCAGCGCGGTCGCGACGCGGTAGCCTCCGCCGCCCGTCGGAAACAGCTCGATGACCTGGTTGTAGCCGAGCGCGATGATGAACACGGTGGCGGCCGTCGCAAGCGCGAGGAAGAGGGCGAGCGGCGTGTGCTGGCCGAGCGCGAGGAAGGCTTCCTCCGGGCCGTAACACGACGACGACAGCCCGTCGGCGCCGAGCCCGACCCACGCGAGGATCGGCGTGACGGCGATCGCATGCCGCGTGCGCGGGTCGAGCGGATCGAGCGGCTTGCCGAACAGGAACTGCCACAACTTGTCGAGCGCAGTCATCGATTCCCTCCGGTGCGATCGCATCTGGCCATGCATCCATGCCGCGAGCACAAGGTAAGGGAGCCGCACGCCGTCTGTCAGTCGGCGTTATCCATGAGACGGAAGGAAGTGCTTTCGGACGCCTGACGATGCGGCCGATAGCTTACGAACGGCGTACGCGCTCAGTGCGTGTCGGCGTACGCGGGCGCTCCGCGCGCCCGCTGCGCGCCTTCATCCGCCGCGAGCTTGAACACGCTGACCGCGTGCGCGAGCTGCGCGGCCTCGTCGCGCAGCGCGGCGGCCGCGCGCTCGGCATCGGCGATCAGCGTCGCGTTCTGCTGCGTCGCCGCGCCGATCTGCGTGACCGCGAGATTCACCTGCTCGATCCCGCTCGACTGCTCGCGCGACGCCGCGCTGATCTCGGCGATGATCGCGCGCACCTGATCGACGCGCGCGACGATGTCCTGCATCGCCGTGCGCGCGTCTTCGGCGATCCGGAAGCCGTGCTCGACCGTCGACGCCGATTCGTCGACGAGCGCGTCGATCTCCTTCGCCGCCGCGGCGCTGCGCTGCGCGAGCGCGCGCACCTCGGACGCGACGACCGCGAAGCCCTTGCCGTGCTCGCCCGCGCGTGCCGCCTCGACGGCCGCGTTCAGCGCGAGGATGTTGGTCTGGAATGCGATCCCCTCGATCACGCCGGTGATTTCCGCGATCTTGCGCGCGACGCCCTGGATGTCGCCCATCGTCGCGACGACGCGCTGCACGGCCGCGCCGCCCGTCGTCGCGGCGGACGACGCGCCCGTCGCGAGCGCGCTCGCCTGCGCCGCGTGGTCGGCGTTCTGCTGAACGGCCGCCGTGATCTGCTCCATGCTCGCGGCCGTCTGCTCGACGCTGCTCGCCTGCGTCGCGATCCGCGCGGCCATGTCGCTGCTGCCGGCCGCGATCGTCACGGTGCCGTGCGCGATGTCGGCCGCGCCGCGCCGCACCTGCGCGACGATCCGCGCGAGGCCGTCGCCGATGCCGTCGACCGCGCGCACGAGCCGGCCGATCTCGTCGCCGCGGCCGCTCGCGTGCGGCCCGTCTGCGCCGTCGTGCGCGCCGCGCGCGGCGATCCGCGCGCTCAGGTCGCCCGCCGCGAAGCGCTCGGACGCGTGCGCGGCCGCGTCGAGCGGCTTGCTGACGACGCGCTTGACGACCGCGACGAACAGCGCCGCGAACGCGAGCACGAACGCGCAGCCGATCGCGGCGAATCGGTTGCGGGTCGCGCGCATGTCGGCCATCACTTCGTCGTCGATCGCGATGCCGCCGACGAGCCACTGCCACTGCGGAACCGTGACGAACGACACGAACTTCGCGCGCGGCCCGCCGTCGCCCGCGGCGCTATCGGTCGACGTGTAAGACAACTGGCCTTCCTTCGCGGCAAGCATCTGCGCATACGGCGCGGCCGCGTCGTCGGCGCGCTGGCCGGCGCGCTCCGGATGGACGATCAGATTGCCGCGGGTCGGGCCGCTCGACGCGTCGAGCACGAAGTAATAGCCGCGCTCGCCGATCTTCAACTGGCGGATGCCGTTCTCGACGAGCCGCATCTCCGCGCCGACGTCGATCCCGACGAAGAGCGCGCCGACGATCGCGCCGCTCGCGTCCGTGACCGGCTTGTATTGGGTGATGTAACGTTTGCCGAACAGCGTCGCGAGACCGGTGTAAGTCCGGCCGGCCATCAGCGGCGCGTACGCGGGGCCCTTGCGGTCGAGCAGCGTGCCGATCGCGCGGCTGCCGTCCTGCTTTTTCAGCGACGTCGTCACGCGGACGAAATCGTCGCCGTTGCGCGCGAAGATCGTCGCGATCGCGCCGCTCTTCTGCAGGAACTGGTCGGGAATCGAGAAATCGAGGTTCAGCGTCTGGCCGCCGGCGGTGAGCGCGGGCGTCGCGACGCCCGCGATGTCGATCGTCCGTGCGGGATCGAGCGCGTAGCCGGGCGGCAGGAAGCTGGCGAAGAGCGTCATCGCGCGGCTCGCCTCGGCGGTCAGCGCCTCGTCGAAGAGCGCGATCATCGCGGCGATCGAGCGGTCTTTCTCGTCGATCCGCGCGTGGACCTGGTCGGCGACCTGGCCGCCGGCGGCGTGGGTCAGCGCCCAGACGAACGCGGCGAAGAGAAGGGCGAAGAGTGCGCTGGACAACGCGGCGAGGCGTGCGCCGACGCTCGCGCGCCGGAAGAGGGGCACGTTCATGATGACTCCGGAGTGCGGGGACGAGGACGTTGGCGGAACGCACGCGTCACCGCTCTCTGATGGCGTGGTTGTCGGCAGGCGCGGCGGATTCTTTAGGGGTTTGTAAGGATCGGAGGGCGGCGAAGCGGCTGAAAGGCGCGGCGCCGGCGGTCCGGCGGGTTCGCCGCGCGTTCGTCGCGTGCGCGATGCATGTTCGTTTTCCGACGGCGCAAGCCTTTGCCGGCTGTCGTGTTGGTGGTCGGACGGCATGCGCGTCGGCGTCGAGCTTCGGCTCGAAGCAGACGCTCGCGGATGAGCGGGCGACGGCGTCCGCCACCCGGATGCGAGCGACTCGGCGCCGGCCGGCGCCGCGCGTCGCTCTTCGGGCGTCGTACGTCTTCACGACGCCGCCGAACCGCGGATCGCCGCGCCGCTCGGCCGGTGCGTTTTCGGCAGGCGCTTGAGCGGCGTGAGCGGCGGGCGCAACGGATCGCGCGCCGTTTGCCTCGGCGGCGGCTCTCGCGCGAGGCAGGCGGCGGCGGGCTATCGAGCGCGCGTGCAAATCCGTAGCCCGCCTCGGCTGCGGGCGACGGCTTTGCAATTCGGCGAGGGCGAGGCGCGCGACGCGCGATATTGGATCGTGTTGTTGCGGCGTGCGGCGCGCCGTCACGTCGCCTGACGTCCGACGTTACTGCTGTATTGGCGGTTGCGTTTGCATCTGAGGTTGCGGTTGCGGCTGAGGTTGCGTTTGCGGATGCGTTTGCGGTTGCATTTGCGGTTGCGTTTGCATTTGCGGCTGCGTTTGCATCTGAGATTGCGTTTGCATTTGAGGTTGCGTCTGCATTTGCGGCTGCGACTGCATTTGCGATTGCGTCTGCACCAGCAATCGCGACGATTGCATTTGCGGTTGCGTTTGAGGTTGGGAACGCGCCTGCGTCCGCTGTTGCGGCTGCAACTGCGCCGTCGCCGGGCCCGTCGATTCGAGCCAGCCTCCGCCCAGCGCCTTGTAAAGCGTCACGCGGCTCGTCAGGCCCGCGAGCTTGTAGGTCACGAGCGACTGCTGCGCGGTAAAGAGCTGGCGCTGCGCGTCGAACACGCCGAAGTAATCGTCGACGCCGTTGCGGAACCGCATTTCGGCGAGGCGCTTGGTCTCGCTCAAATCGCGGATCATCGTCTCCTGCGCTTTCGCTTCCCGCTCGTAGGTGCCGCGCGCGGCCATGCTGTCGGAGACCTCGCGGAACGCGCCCTGGATCGTGCGTTCGTAATTGGCGACGTTGATGTCGCGGCGCACCGTCGCCAGATCGAGGTTCGCCCGGTTGCTGCCCGCGTTGAAGATCGGCAGGGTCAACTGCGGGGCGAACAGCCACGCCACGCCGCCGGAGAACAGCCCGGCCAGGCTCGCGCTCGCCACGCCCAGCGCGCCCGTGAGCGTGATTCTCGGGAAGAACGCCGCGCGCGCCGCGCCGATGTTCGCATTCGCGGCGATGAGCCGATGCTCGGCGGCCATGATGTCGGGGCGGCGCTCGAGCAGCGTCGACGGCAGGCCGGCCGGAAACTCCGCCAGCAGCGTCTGGCTGTCGAGCGGCGCCGCGCTCGACACTCCGCTCGGCAACGGTCCGCCGGTCAGCAGGATCAGCGCGTTCTCGTCCTGCGCGACCTGCCGCGTGAATTGCTCGACGGCGACCTGCGCGGTCTGCACCTGAGTGTCGGCGCGGTGTTCGTCGAGCTGCGCCATCGCGCCCGCCTGCTTGCCGCGATGGATCATCTCGGCCGCGTCCTGCTGGCTCTTGAGCGTGTCCTGCGCGAGCTTGAGCAGCGCGCGGTCGGCCAGCAAGGTCAGGTAGGTGTTCGCCACTTCGGCCACCAGGCTGATGTGGACGCTTCGCCGCGCTTCCTCCGTCGCCAGGTATTGCTCCTGCGCGGCATGGCTCAGGCTGCGCACGCGGCCGAACACGTCGAGCTCGAAATTCGTGAGGCCGACGCTCGCCGCATACGTGTTGATCAGCGCAGACTGGCCCGGCGCGCGCAGGGCGGGGCTCAAGCGCTCACTGGTGAGCCCGGCGTTGGCGTCGATCGCGGGAAACTGGGCGGCGCGCCGGATCCGATACAGCGCGCGCGCTTCGTCGATGTTGAGCGTCGCGATGCGCAGGTCGCGGTTATTGGCGAGCGCCCGCGCGATCAATTGCTGCAATTGGGCGTCGACGAAGAAATTCCGCCAGCCGAGATCGGGCGCGGCCGGGCCGCTTTGCGGCGTCGCCGGGCCGCCCGGCGCGGAATAGGCGGGGCCGCTCGGATACGCGGACGGGATGGGCGCATCGGGGCGCTTGTAGGTGGGCTCCATCGAGCAGGCGGCTATCCCGAGCGCGAGCGCGATGGGCAGCACGCGCAACGGAGGCGAGGGAAACGGTGGGCTTCGCATGGTCGGCGGCTCCAGGACGAGAAGACGGATGGGCGGGGACTGCGACGGCCGGGTTCAGCCCGACAGCGCGCGCTGCATCAGGCGCGAGAGGGCGAGCCGCGGCTGGCCCTGCGCGGCAACGTTGTGCGGCGGATCGCCGAACAGCATGCGGATCAGGCAGTGCCGCGCCGCGATGTCCGCATGGAGCGCGACGCCGACCAGCGAGCCCTGGCGGCGCGCGATGCGGCACGGTATCCAGCCGGTTTGCTCGAGCCACAGCGCGCCTTCGCTGCCGACGGGCAGGGACGGCGCGAGCGGGGTCGTCACGGCGGCGCCGTTGCACGACAGATCGTGCGTGGTGACGGAATATTCCTGTTCGCCCAAGCGCAGCAGCGCACGCACGCGATACGGGAAGCGCTCCTCCTTGCGAGGTCGCGGCAATTCCACGCACACCAGCAGCGACGCGAGGTAGAGCGCGAGCGAAACGCTGGTCCACACCGAGTTGAACACCAGTCCCGGCGACGCCGGATCGACCAGCAGCGCGCGCCCCAGCCCGAGCGCCGACAGCCCGATCAGGCTCGCGTAGAGCGCCACGAACTTGCCATGGACGACGAGCTTCGAGCGGTCCAGCCCTTTGTTCGTCACCTTGAAGGGCCGCCCGAACGGCCGGACGATCGCGCTCGCGAGCGACGCGCTGACTGCCAGCGCACAGACGATCTGCGTGACCTCGGTGAAGATCGGCAGCGCGCGCCGCCCGGTGATCCACATGCTGTAGCCCCAGTAGCCGATCAGCGCGGGCAGGCCGTACGCGAGGAACTGCATCGGCTCGCCGTACAGCGTCGGGACGTCGAAGTACCAGTACAGCAGCGGCCCGAGCAGCAGCATCAATGTGAAGGGGCGGCTCAGCCAGTGCAGCATCCCGTGCACGTAGTGCAGCCGCTCGGTGAACGTGTAGCCGCGGCCGCGCAACGGGCCGTCCCGCGTGAGGGCGACCTGGATCGTGCCGAGCCCCCAGCGGCTGCGCTGGCTGATGTACTCCGGCAGCCCTTCGGCCGACAGCCCGACCGAGAGCCGCTCGTTGAGCCAGCGCGTCACATAGCCGTGCGGCAGCAGCCGATAGGTCAGGTGGATGTCCTCGGTGACCGTGCCGGTGGGGAAGCCGCCGATCAGCTCGACCAGATCGCGCCGCACG
Organism: Burkholderia oklahomensis C6786; assembly: GCF_000959365.1. Lineage (NCBI taxonomy): Bacteria > Pseudomonadati > Pseudomonadota > Betaproteobacteria > Burkholderiales > Burkholderiaceae > Burkholderia > Burkholderia oklahomensis. The sequence continues at coordinate 2,509,339 of NZ_CP009556.1, read as the reverse complement.
ACGAACGAGGTGCCGATGCAGAATGCCGTGCCCCACGCATCCTTGGCGGGCTGCATGACGTCGAAGAACGCGCGCTGCTCGTCGACCCAGCATTCGGTCGAGCGCAGGTTGTACTGCACGGGATCGGCGTTGTAGTAGAACTGCGGCGTTTGCACGACGCCGACTGCCGGATCGGAAAAGAGGCCGATCGTGCGCAGCAGGATCTTCCGGTGAGGCGCGAAATCGGCGTCGAGCACCATGATGTAGGGCGCGCCGCCGTCTTCGCTCTGCGCGCTCCGGCGCAGCCCGTTGTTGAGATTGCCGGCCTTCGCGTGCGTGTTGTCCGCGCGCGTGACGTAATGCGCGCCCACCTGCTCGCAGAATGCCTTGAGCCAGTCGCGGCGCGTGTCGTCGAGCACCCAGACGCGGAAGTCCGGATAGTCGATCGCGAGCGCCGAGACGACGGTCTTCTCCAGGATGTCCAGCCCTTCGTTGTACGTGGCGATGAAGATGTCGACGCGCGGCGCCTTCGCGGCGCGCCGCAGCGCGGCTTCGCCGGCATCGGCGTCGAGCGTGTGGTCGGTAGTGCGGGAAAGCACGACGACGGAGATGAGCGTGTAGGCGAGCGCCATGCACTCGAAGCCGAAGAAGACGTGCGCCCACACGCTCGGGAAGTCCATGCGAGGCTCGGGCAGCGTCTGGGTCGCGCGCCAGATCAGATAGACGACGAGCAGCACGACGGTGACGCCGCCGAACAGGATGCGGTCGACGGCGCGCTCGCGCTTGCCGAGCAGCGTCAGCAGCAGCACGACCAGCAGCACGCCGCCGTTGATGTCGAGCAATGACCGGTTTTCGAGAAAGAGATCGAACATCGTCACTCCTGAGTATCCCGGGCATTGGGGGCGGCGGAGCGCGGGCCTGGGCAGCCGCCGGGCAGGCAGCCGCCGGGGCGGAACGGGTTCCAGCCCGCCGCCGCGAGCACGGCCCACGCGGTGGCGCCCAGGTGCGGGAGGTGGAAGTAATAGAAATCCTCGGTGGTCGACGTCGGGCCGATCGGCAGGCCGGTGCGGATGCGCGGCTCGGGCGTCGCATAGAGCAGGCCGGACGGCGCGCGCTGCGCGAGCAGCAGCGCCCACAGCGGCCGGGCCTTGTCCTCGTCGCCGACCGCTTGCAGCGCGAGCGCCGCCTGGCCGGTGCCTTCCGTCCATATGCCGTCCGGATGGGCGTTGAAGCCGTAGCCGCCGTTGATGCGGTGCGCTCGCTCGACCCACGCGAGGCTGCGGCGCCAGTCGGCCGGCGCGTCCGGTATCGCGAGCAACGGCCATAGCGCCGCGTCGAGCGCCGACGGACCGATGTTGGGGCTGTGGCCGTCGTCGCGCGTGCCGATCAGGAAGCGGCCTTCGCGCGCATCCCACATGGCCGCGACGAAGCCTCGCGAACGCTCCGCGGCGGCGCGCCAGCGCGCCTCGCCCGTGCGCTGCTCGAGCCAATGGAAGACCGCGTAGGCATCGACGTTGTGCTCGGTGGATTTCCACCCCTGGCGGATCGGGCGCGGCTCGTGCCCGAACTCGCCGCCGACGTAGCCGGCCGGCGCGGTGGCATCGAGCCGGCCCGGATCGATCCAGCTCATCAGCGCGGCGGCGCCGTCGAGATAGCGCTCGTCGTGCGTCGCTTCATGCACGGCGAGCAGCGACAACGCGGCCCAGGCGACGTTGCCGGTGGCGGTGCCGGCCTGATACGCATCTTCGAACCACCGTTTGCTCGGTGCGTCCCACCAGCCGGACAGCGGCGCCGCACCGGACGGCAGCGCGCCGGCGCGGTAAGCGTTGCGCACGCGCGCGTCGTGATAGTGGCGGTCCTGCCTGCTGGCCTGCAGTATCGCGTCGGCAATGCGGCGCGCCTCGTCGGGGCGGCGACAGGCCACCAGCGCGACGCTGGCGAGCGCGTTGTCGTAGACGAAGGCCGCCTGCGTCAGCGCCGGCGCCAGCGCCGCGCCGCCGGGCGCGGGCTCGTAGCTGCCGAGAAAGACGGGCCCCGAGCCGGGCACGGCCGCGACGCGCTCGGTCAGCGTCTTGCATCCGGCAGCCAGCAGTTCGGCGCGCTGCGGCGGGCTCTCCGCGCCGTGGGCATGGCAGGGGGCGAGCATGACGGGCGCCATCGGCAACATCGCGAGCCATGCCGCCTTGCGCAAGCGGTGCATGATGTGAAGTTTCATCGGCACGTGTCCGCAGGCGCGCTCAGGCGAGCGACTTGAGGTTTTCCAGCCAGTGGCGGCCGCGATCGACGGTCGTCTTCAAGTCGTTCAGCCAGTGTCGGCCGGTCGGCCTGAAATCGTCTAGCCAGCGCCCGCCGCGATCGAGGGTCGACTTGAAGCCGTCCAGCCAGTTCGGGTCGAGGTGGCCCAGATCGGAGACGTTGCTGACGAGCCAGCTCTGGTCGAGGCTCACTTTGGCCCAGTGGCCCATTGCGCAGCGCTCGGCCGGACCGGCGCTCGCGCCGTGGGGCAGCGAAGAGAGCGGCCGGTCCAGCTTCGCGATCACGTAGATCTCGTTCTTCTCGATGGGCGGAAAGGGCACGAAGTAGCGCGCCTGCTCGCCTTCGGACGCGCGCGGCAGCACCTCGGCCACCGAGGCGGGCAGCAGGAACGGCACGCCGTCCATGCGCACGTTCAGGTGCGTGCCGGGCAGCAGGTCGTCGCTCAGGCTGCGCGGGAACACCGCCACCACGCGCGATTGCGCGCAATTGCTCGCGCGGATCAAGGTCGCGCCGGCGGCCACGCGGGTGCCGGGCGGCGCGAGCACGTCTTCCACGATGCCCGGCTCGCTCGAGCGGATTTCGAGATTGGTCAGGCGCTCGAGCCGCTCCTTCTCGGCGTCGATCAGTTTGTTCACCGATTGGCCGTAGGCCTCGAACTGCGTCATCTCGGCCTTGCGCTGCACGATGTCTGCGCTGAGCAGCCGGCTGCGCTGCGCGAGCGACGCGACCGGGCCGTCGGTGGCGGAAGCGTAGACTTTGCTCCGCGACGCGTCGCCGTTGGTGATCGCGTGTTCGAGCTCGGCGGCCGCCGCGGCCTTGGCGTTGGACAGGATCGACAACTGGTAGCGCGAGGCATTCGTGTATGCCTCGCTCACCGCGCCCGCCCACTGCATCGCCTGGTTGCGGTTGACCACGTCTTCCTGCTGGTCGACCTGCGCTTTCGCAGCCGCCAGTCGCGCCTGCAGCGCGTGGATGTCGGCCGCATGTTCCCTTTGCGACGCGGCCTGATAGCGCTGCAGATCGTGCTGAGTCGCGGCAAGCTGGCTCTCGTCGCCCGCGAGCTCGGCGCGCGCCGCGTCGTAGCGCTGCTGATTGTCGAGCGCCTTGCCGGTCAGGTCGATCAGCAGCGCGCGATCGATGTTGGGATTCTGCACCGTCATCAGCGGCTGATTGGCTTCGAACGACTTGCCGATCGCGACGTGCTGCTCGGTCACGATGCCTTCGACCGGCGACGTGACGAGCGTCACCTGGCTGTCGACCACCGCGCGTTCGGAAGAGCGCGTGAAGATGTTGGGGAACATCATGGTCAGCACCATCCAGATGACGAAGAACACCACGCCGTAACCGGCGGTGCGCGGGACCAGATGCCAGAGCGGGCGCCGCGCGCGGCGGCTGCGCGTGACCGATTCGTCGCGCGTCACGAGCGGAGCGGGGCGGGTATCGGCCGGGCGGTTCTCGAGTTGCTGGTCGGACATGCTGCTCTCCTGCATGGCAAAAATGCGAACAAAGAGACAAAGGAATTCGCACGCCCAGTGCCGCCCGTCGGCCTGTGCGCCGTGGTCGAATCGAGCCGGTTCCGCCGCGCATGAGGATGAGCGCGCCGATACCGGCTTTTCGGTCTAGTTGGTTGCCTGCAGAGCGCCGCGTCCGAGCATCGGTCGGATCGACGCACCGTATGAAATGGCCGGCGGTACCGGCCCAAGATCAGCCCCGTAACCGCGCAACGCATGCACGCGGTCTTGAACTTGCAATGACGAATCGAGCGGCCCGTGCAGATCCATGCGGCCAAGGCGCTGCGATTGGAATCAGGCTAGTGAAATCGCAGGTGAGCTACTGTAAGAGTGTGTAAAAGGTGATTTCACCAAGACCCCAAAAGGCGGATGTTCTGTAAGCGCAAAATTCGGCTCGCACGGCATTCGTCATACGTAGCCGACGAGGATGGCGCGGCGCGGGCGTGGCCGCCGATTTTCCAGGTGCGGTGCGGTTTGCGGACGGGATCGCGCTCGCCTTCGATCATCGATCGTCGTCGTCTCGCTCATCGGACGCAGATTCCTGGTATGAAACTCGCAGCGATCGATGCGCGACGGATCGGGCGTGTAGCGCGTCGCCACCGGTGCGCTCGAATGAGGGACGCGCACGCGCGCTGAGCGCCCATCGCTCGATGCCTGCCGACCCGACGCGAGCGCGGTGCCGCCGACGCGGCGCTGCGTTTCGTATTTGAGACGCTCGGCCGCGTCCCGATTGAAACGATACGTGTTACGTAACATCCGTGAATCATTTTGACGATGGCCTCGCGTTCGAATTGCCGGGACAGGGAGCGCGGCGGAGGCGGGCGTCGTCGGTCCCGCTGCGTTCGGGCCGCCCGTTGACGGGCTGGATACGGGGCTGAGCGGCCATCGCCGAGCTGTTGCCGGCTTTCTCGCGATCCCGGTTCTCGACGCTGGCACGGATTCTGCGACGTATCGAGCACGAGGCCCGCGCCGGCCGACCGGCGCGGATACGCGTTAACCGCCGGGCGCATCGACCGTATCCGCTCGCCAAACACAGGACGGAGCAAAACATGGGCGCGCTCCCGAACCAGTCCGACGCACGATTCCGAGCCTTCCTGGCCAAGCTGCTCGAGCAGCCGCAGCCCGCGTGGGGCGAGAAGCAGCAGATCGAACTCGACATGGCGCGTGCGCTGTCCAACGAGATGCTGCAGATCGCCGAGCGCATGCACGCCCATACCGCGGATCTCGAAAGCTGCCTCGTGCTGCTCAAGTACGCGAAGGTGCTCGATTTCATCTTGTCGTCGCTCGCCGCGCGCCGCGATATTCATCCCCGGACGCTCCGCACGATCTTCAAGCTCGCCAAACTCAAGGTCGACGATTCGTATCCGGAGTGAGCCGGGCTCGAACGGCATCGAAGGACGTTCGTCGGCGGCGTCGCGCAAAAGGGGCGAGCGCATCGGTCGCACGGTTCGCCGGGGCATCGGTCGCGACCGGCAAGCGCGCGCTCCCTCTTTCGGCGACGCCGCGCACGGCGTCGCACAACCTCTTCGCCGGAAACGGTCGACACGGGAAAGCACCGGATCGGCGGTGACGTTCGGGCCCTTCGTCGTCTGCGCGATCGGGCCGAACGTCGGGCCGCGATGCGCGTGACCGCAGGCGAATCGCAGAGGTGCATGACGCTTCGAAGGATCGGCGGCCGGCATCGTGCCGGTCGCGCGCGAGCGGCGGCCCGGCCACGGATCGCCGTCGACGCATTCGTCGAGCGCACGACGATCGGACCGCGCCTGGCTTGCGCTTGCGATGCGAGATCGAGCGGCGCGGCGCAGCCTGTGATGATGCGATTGATCGGGCATCCGAAATGACGCGCACCGGCGACGACGCGTGCATTCGGATCGCTAACCGAATCGGATGCGATGTGGCGCGACGCCACCGGCAACGGGCCGCGCAGATTCGCGATTTCATCGCCGACGTCGACGGACGGAATCCTCGAGCGTGCGCGTTGCATCGACGATGCGGCTCAACGGCGGCGTCGTGGAGCCGGCGGCGAACGCCGATGAATTTGTTCGTGTGCTTGGTGCGGAAGATGGAAAGCGTGGGCCGCAGGCGTGACGCACGCAATGAATCGATGCAGCCGATTGTATCGACGCCACCGATTCGGCACTCGAATCGCGCCTGTATGCGGCGGATTGCCATGTCGACGGCCTCGTGCGCCAACCGCGTCGATTCGATTTTCCGGTCGGAGGCGAGATGTCGGTTGCGTCGCCTCGTGAACGAGGCTGGCGATCATTCGTTCGGCGATCGCGCGAATCGCCACGGCGACGCTTTCCCAGGCGCGCCGGTTCGCATGCAGCCGTTGCCGCATCGATCGAGGCGTGCTGGCGCATGAAGCTGACTGTCCTCTTGCCGTCCTCTTGCGGATCGCGTCTGCTCGCGGGCGCGAGCGAGCTCCCGTTTTTTCGTGGTACCCGCCGCAGGGATGCGCGCGAATCTCGCGCGGCGAAAGTTTCGCCGGTTCACCCGTACGAAACGGCGCGATTCGGTGACGCTGCGCATCGAGGATATGGGATGCGCGCGTCCATCGGCAACGGCGAGCCGCCGCTCCGACGGTCGACAGCATCAGTGCTGCGGGGCTGCGGCGCATCGAATCTTGATTGACAGTCGCATGCCGCAGGATTTGCGCGGGCGGATTCCCGCGTACGCGTACATGCCCGTCGGCATGAGAGCCGCTTCGTCGAGCATCCCGGGGAGATCGCTCGCGTATCGCTCGTCGAGCGGCGGATATTGCTATGGACCGCAGAAGGAAAAACCGTGTCGGAGATTTCAAGCATCCTTCGGCTTTCGGTGCGCAACGTCAACTTCCACATTCAAAACGTCGTCGGCAAGCTCGGGGCGACGAACAAGACGCATGCATTGGCCAAGGCGACCCTGGCCGGCTTGATTCCGGTGTAAATGCAAGATGAGCAAAACGCGATCCGAAATCGAAATGGCCGGCGAATCCGCCATCGACAGGCAAGGAATGTTCTCGCTGAAGATCGTCGGCGGATACCGGCCCAACGTGCGGAAGCTGTCGTCGTGAATGGAGGTGTGCCTCGCCGATTGTTCGCGGGGCCGCCATCGGATCGCGTCGAGCCTCGAAACGTCGAAGCATGGCGTCGTCGCGCATATCGACGTGGCCGAAGCTGGTTTCGATGCCGAGGTCGCGGGGAGGAAGGCCGATCTGCTGGCCGCGCTCGACGTGCCGGCGATGCTCGACCATGACGCGCTGCTGGACGACAACGCGATATGCCCCGTCGCCGATACGCGGGACGACGAAGACGGGATCGAGCACGCGCTGTCGGACGAGTTGCGCGACCGGGCGCCGAAGCCGTTGCGCAGGCGGTGCGCATCGGGGTATTGGCTGCCGTTTTGCGAGGAATGTCTCGAGCTCGAAGGCCCGGCCTTCGATGGCAAGCGGATCTCGGCGCGACGCGCGACGTGCAGGGTGATGGGCATCAACAGTCTCGGCGGCGTCGCCGATTGCGACGAAATCGCCTGACGCGCCGCTCGCCGTTTTCCCGGGCCTGCGCCATCCGCGCGCCGCGCGCCCCAGGGGCCGGTGACCGGTCTCGCGCCTGTTCGCGCATGCGTCGCGGCGGACGGGCGGCGTCCGGGCGGCGCCGACGCTGCGATAGCGGACGCGCGCCGCGCGATGATCCGTGGGCGGTGTGATAGTATCGCGGCCGTGCATGGCGGCGCATTCGCGACATTCGATTATTCATTCACGCGCGCATCCCGAATGAATATCGCAAACAGCCGAAAAGCGTGGGCATTCCGACGATAATTCACGTCGAATGCCTGGGAGGCTGCATTTGCAGCCGGAGAAATACAACATGACGAACGTAACGTATCTTGACTTCGAAAAGGCGATCGGCGAGCTGGATGCGAAGATCGACGCGCTGCGTTGTTCCGAGGACGAATCGGCGATCGATCTCTCCGAGGAGATCAACCGGTTGTCGGCGCGCAGCGAAAAGCTGACGAAGGAACTGTACGAGCGGCTGACGCCATGGCAAATCGTCCAGGTGGCGCGGCATCCCGCGCGGCCGTACACGCTCGATTACGTCAATTATCTGTTCACGGATTTCCACGAGCTGCACGGCGACCGCTGCTATGCGGACGATCAGTCGATCGTCGGCGGGCTCGCGCGCTTCAACGACCGGCCGTGCGTCGTGGTCGGCCACCAGAAGGGGCGCAACACGAAAGAGCGCGCGATGCGCAATTTCGGCTATCCGCGGCCCGAGGGATATAGAAAGGCGCTGCGGCTCTTCAAGCTCGCCGAGAAATTCAAGCTGCCGATCTTCACGGTCATCGACACGCCGGGCGCCTGGCCCGGGATCGATGCCGAGGAGCACAACCAGTCCGAGGCAATCGGTCGCAATCTGATGGAAATGGCGGGCCTCCAGACGCCGATCATCACGACGGTGATCGGCGAGGGCGGCTCGGGCGGCGCGCTCGCAATCGGCGTCTGCGACGTGTCGATCATGCTTCAGTTCGCGACTTATTCCGTCATTTCGCCTGAAAGCTGCTCGTCCATTCTCTGGAAGAACCCGAACTACGCGGAGCAGGCGGCAAACGCGCTGGGCCTGACCGCGCACCGGCTCAAGGCGCTGGGCTTGATCGACAAGATCGCGAACGAGCCGGTGGGCGGCGCGCATCGCGATCCGCAACAAATGGCGCTGATGCTCCGGCGCGTCTTGCAGGAAAGCCTGCGAAACGTCGAGTCGCTCGATGCGAAGCAGCTTCTCGCCCGCCGTCACGAGCGGCTCCTGCACTACGGCAAGTTCCGCGAAACGGCGGCATGAACGCATTCGGCCGCGCCGTCGGGCGCCGCGCGCGATAGGCGGCCGGCCGTCACATGCGTGTGTTCGCCGTATCGGATCTGCACGTCGAATATCCGGAAAACGCGCGGTGGGTGGAAGCGCTCTCGCGCCACGAGCACACGCGCGACGTCCTCATCCTGGCGGGTGACGTCGCCACCGATCCCGCCCGCATCGCACGCGTCTTCGACGCGCTCGCGGCGCGATTCGAAGCGGTCGTCTTCGTGCCGGGCAATCACGACTTATGGCTGGGGCCGCACGATGCCGTCGCGACGTCGATCGACAAGTGGCACGCATTGCGCGAGCTCGCACGGGGGGGCGGCGTGCGCGTCGATCCGTTTCATGCGCGCGGCGTCTCGATCGTGCCGCTCTTCGCCTGGTACGACTACAGCTTCGGCGAACCCTCGGACGACCTGCGGCAAGTGTGGGGCGACTATCATCGGTGCGTGTGGCCGGACGACATGACGCCCGCGGACGTCGCGCGGCATTTCGAAGGCTGGAATCGTCAATATTTTGACATCCGAAACGACGTCGTGATCACCTGCTCGCACTTTCTGCCGCGCGCCGACCTGATGCCGTCGATGGCGCCGGCGTGGGTCAAGGCGCTTGCGCCCGTCATGGGCTCGTGGCGGCTCGACCGGCAGATTCGCGCGTTGGGATCGGCCATCCACGTGTTCGGCCATAGCCATCTGAATCAGGCGCGCACCATCGACGGCGTGCGGTACGTCAACAGTGCGCTCGGCACGCCCTCCGAGTCTCACATTTCCCGCAGACGGCTGTCGCTGATCTGGTCCGGTTGACGCACGGCGTCGCCGTGCGTGGCCCAGGCGCGTGCATAAGTGCCCAGCGCCTGCGCCAGCGTCCGCAGCGTCCAGCGAGGATCGGCCCAGTCGAACGACGACACGGCCGGAATCAGCCGTCGAAGCGAGTGCTTCGGAACCTGCGAAGGCATTCCGCGGCATGAGGCGCCCGCTTCCTGCCCGTGCGAATGCGGGGTGGAGGGCGTTGCGCGGATCGTCGCGACGAGGCGTTACTTGAACCAGCGGGGAAGGCAAACATCGCAAACCACGTCACCACCTATCATCACGGAGTCTCGTCTGTCGCACACGCCGACTCACTTCGACAAAGCCGGATGCCGCCGTTCACGGCTGGGCCTAAACGCGAGGCATCGGCGGCGATATGGGAGCGATATGGCTGCGGCGACGCTCCGGCCGTCTTGTTGCGGCGTCCGCTGGTCTACTCGAAGCCGGTGATGACGAACGTCGGCTACATCGAGATTGTCGACGTCGTCGTTTGAACGCTTGCCAATCAGTCCGGGACTCCCTTGAATCCCGAGCTTCAATGAAAGCGAGTGGCGCACTGCGAGCCGGTGCCAGCGCCTCCTGTTTTTCGTCTTTCCGGGATGGGTTGAAAAGAGCGCTGCACGGAGGGCGAAGTTGGCATGCCACGGCGGCACGACGCCATAGGAAAACGAGAGGCGGCCGACCGGCAATCGCCGGTCGGCCGAAAATCAAGTAAAGGAATCAATGGCGGCAGATTTCGCTGGTCGATTGGCCGCTTGGTTATCGAATGGCAAATCGGCTCGCCGGCGACCCATTCGCACATACATTAGCGTAGATATAGAAAATTCTGTTCGTGGAAAAGGATGAGTATATGAGCGAAAAAGTTGCTTTTTCGCTAAATGAGTAAGTGGCGTCGCTGATGGTTACCAGGAGGTTGCCGTCCGTATCGGTTTCGACTTTGGTGATCGGCCCTGATTTGCAGAGTGTATCTGCGGACGCGTAAGACGACGCAAACATCATGGCTGACAAAAGAATGGTCACGATTTTTCTCATGGCTTTCCTCTTGATGAATGAGTTGATGCTTGGGATTGAAGTGCTGCTGACGCTCGGTGCTATATCGCCCGGCTTTCTAAACTGTCGATGCCTGCGTATTTCGTAATGTGCCGTTGACTAATGTAATGACGAGTTTTAAATAAACTCATTCACGATTGTTGATTTGGTGTCGATGTATGGTGCAAAAATTCCGGATACTTTTATCCGTATTGCGGCGCACAACGAAGGTTATGATTTGGAATTGAGGAATTCCAATAATATTAATTTATCGATCTTATGGTTTGATAAGGATGGTGGGTAATTTTGTGATTTTAAAAATCTCGATCCTTATTGTTTAGTGTTTTGTCGATGGATTGTGGCGGTTTTGTAAATGGCGGATATTCGCGTTGAATGCGGTGATCGACGATGGTGTCGAGGAGGCGCGGAGGCGCGTGCGATCGACGCCGAAGCGAGCGAACGGCTCGGCGTGATCCCTGAGCAGATTCGCGTCATCCGGCATCCGCGGATCGAGTGCGCCTGCGCATGCTGCGATCTCGGCATCTAGGTCGCGCCGGCGCCGGCAGGCGTCGTTGCGCGTCCGTACGTTATTCAATCGGCGTCGTTTAGCGGGAAGTGCTCGATGACGGTGGCGAAATGCCGCGGGCGCTCCTGCATCGGGTAATGCCCACAGTTCGGGGCGATCTGCAATCCGGCATTCGGATGCCATGCGAGGCGCGTTTCCTTCATGGCCTCTTCGCCCAATCCCGGGCCCTTGTCGCCGACGACTTTCAGACAGCGTCTCGTCGCCGACTGCCGTCGACGGTCGCGATCAATTGCCGCAACCGGTTGCGGCAAACCGCGTCACGCGCATCAGCGCGTGACGAAAGGCGGTGCGACATCCGGCGTCGTGCGAGCGAACTTGCGTTCGCGCAGCAGCGCGACCCGGCAGTTTTCGCGCGCCGTTTCGTTGCCCGCTTCGTCGAGCAGCACGAGATCACCGCGCATCACGTTGAACGTCACGACCGCGCCCGTCTCCGACGCGATCGCCTCCGGCGTATGGTGCGAGCCCGCCGGCTCGAGCACCGTGCTGCCGGGCCGCGCGATCCAGTCGTATTCGCGATAGCGCCACTCGCCCTGCAACGTGTAGACGAACACCGTGCCGTCGTGCCGATGCCGCGGCAGCGCGAGCCCGACCGGCATCTTGAGCAGCACGGTCATCTCGTCGTCCGCGACGTTGATGCGCAGGTACTTGATCGCGAGCCCCGGCAGGCTCGCGTCCATCGGCAGCCATGGGCGGTCGTCGTCCTGCAGGCACGAGATCGGCGGCAGGGGCGGGGCGGAGGCGGACGGCAACGATGGGTTCATGGCTTGGCGCGGCGCATCATGGGCGCGGAGGAATGCGGGAAAGCGTGATTATCTCAGAGCGGGCGGCGGCGGCGCGCGACGGGCGCGCGAGATCGGCGGAGGCGTTCAAGACCGTCGCCCGGTGAACGAATCGACAATACCCTTTCGCGTCCTCAGTCACGTTTTCTTCCCTATTGACAGGAATCCCAGTATGCCGCTGGGTTTTCTCTGAACGATATCGCCGTCGGCGACGCGTTGTGCATTGCTCGGTATCGATGCGTCGTCCGGAATCTTCGCGGTCGTCACGCCGGCGGCCATCGACAATTGGGCGGGGGCGATGTGAACCTGGAGGTCGCTTGCGGATTGCTGCCGGTCGTGTTGGACATAAACGTTATAGGGCGGTTTGGAGGGCGAGAACGCCTTTTCCGTATCGACAAATCCGACCTCCGCATTCGGGGCCAACTTGTTCAGTTCCGCTGTGATGTTTTTCCGGTTGCCGTATGCCGATTCATCCGTGCGCGCCTTGATCTGCTCGATCGGGCCCGCCACCACGAACTTCGTGCAATCTTGCGCGCCGATCGCCTTGAGCAGCGTATCCATGTCGTCTTTCCTGATGCCTTCGGGGGTGGTCAGATGGCCGCCGCGAAGACTGCCGTTTCTGGACAGACCCGAGACGGTCAGGCACGAGCTGATATTGGGATAGCAGATATTGGCGGTTTCGCCTTGAGGAATCCTGCCGATGTTGTTTTCCGGAACGACGACCCCTACCTTGCCCGACTGGGGCGTACGCAGGAAAACGCGCGCGCCGCTGATTTTGAATTCCGTTCGCTGCAGTGCGTGGAGCACCGCAGGCGTCGTGCGCGGCGCGGACGTGCTGAGGGCCGGCGCCTGGGATTCGTTCGATGTCGGAATGGCGGCGGACGATTGTCCGGCTGCACCTGCTCGCGTAATGCTGGAACTCATCGGATGGTTATGAGCGTCTCCCGGACGTGCAGCGCGCTGTGCGTGACGACTGTCGGACTGTCAGGACAACGGCAATCCCGTTGTCGCCGGGCCGGGCCGTATGCGCGGCCGATCGGGGCGGAGCGATGTTCCGGCTCTGTCGCATTCCTTGTCGAACAAGAAATTTCCATGCTTTGCGCAGACGAGGGAAACTCCGGCCGCATCCGTCCTGCCGTCACACTTGGCGCCTGTGCGCCCTTTCGACGACTCATCCTGTAGTGAAAGTGATCTTCTACGCAACACGCGCCATTGCATTCGCGCTGGCCTGGTGATGACGTAGTCCTTTCGAGCGGAAATCGTCCGGAAAAGGCATGTTGGCTCGCCGGTCTTCGTGCGTGGCGGTGATGTGACGTGTCGTTGGAAAGCTCGATTACGTTTTCACCGTCAAAGCTCATCCGGTTCGAACGGTTTCCGCCCGACCGTCCGCAGTATTCGGCATGCTCCCACGCCTGTTCGCGCAAGAGGCGAAGACCTCGCCGGAAATCCGAACGAGCCATTCGAACCGGAATACGGGAAGGGGGCACCGCGAGCGGACGGTGGCCGTGCAAGCCGAGCGTAGCGTTCGGACGCCTATGGAGGAGATCGTCGGTCCTCGCGCTTTGCACGGGTCGGCCTCGGCGGCCGCATGGAAGCTGTCGGCTTCATCGACCGGGTGCCGGGCGGTTCGGTCCTCGCGCTCATGCTTTCGCCGGCGCCGCCGCATGCGCGACCTCCAGGCAATCCTGGAACAGCAGCGCCGCCCGTGAAGGCTGCGGCGACCGCCGCAGCAGGCTCACGAACCGGCACGAATAATGAAACCGCTGCGGCGCAACCGGCCGCATCAGCCCCTTCGCCTCGAAGCTCTCCGCATAGTGATCGGGCAGAAACCCGAGATACCGCCCCGACAGAATCAGCGTCGCGATCGATTCCTGATCGGACGCCGTCGCGCTGCGCGTCAGCTTCGCGCGGTGACTCAGTTCCATGTTCGGCGAGTGGTAGCCGAGCCCCGCGAACGCGTAGCCGCGCATCTGGCTCCACGTCAGCTTGCCGTGCGGCGCGTCGAACAGCGGATGGCGCTTGCCGCAGTAGAGCAGCATCCGTTCGTCGAAGAGATCCGCGTAGACGAGGCTGCCCGAGCTCCGGTGCGCGGGAATGATCCCGACCTGATAACCGCCGTCGATGATCCCGCGCTCGACCTCGTTGATCGACGCGACGTGCAGGTTCAGCGCGACGTCCGGCGCTTCGTCGTGAAAGCGCCCGATCGCGTCGCCGAGCCGCGCCTTCGGGTTCGTCGCGGTCTTGTCGAACACGGCGATGTGCAGCTCGCCGCCCATCCGGTCGTGAATTCCGTCGACGCGGCTCCTGAACGCCTCGACCGACGCCAAGAGCCGCAGCGTCTCCTCGTAGACGGTCTGGCCCTCGGGCGTCAGCGTGAAGCCCGCGCGGCCGCGCCGGCACAGCACGAGGCCGAGGCGCGTTTCGAGATCCTTCACGTGCCGGCTGATCGTCGAGATCCCGATGTTCAGCTCCAGCTCGGCCGCCGCCATTCCGCCGCACTGGACCACGCTCCTGAACACGCGCAGCAGGCGCAGATCCATGTCGGTGAGCTGGCCGAGGAGTGCGCGGCTCTTCGGTTTTCTTGCTTGCATAAATGCTCAAGTAAACATTGATATTGCGATATTCAAAAGACTATTCGTCGACTCGACAATGCGCAACATCTTCATTCATCCGCGCATTGCGACGCCGACCGACATGAACGCTCTGACCGAACCCACGACCCCCGACACGACTCTCCGCACCGACGCGGAGTGGCTCGACGCCCACTGGATGCCGTTTACCGCGAACCGCCAGTTCAAGCAGGACCCGCGGATCATCGTCGAGGGCAAGGGCGCGTACTACACGGACGCAGACGGCCGCAAGATCTTCGACGGCCTGTCCGGCCTCTGGTGCTGCGGCCTCGGCCACGGCCGCGCCGAGATCTCGGACGCGGTCGCCCGCCAGGTCGCGCGGCTCGACTATTCGCCGGCGTTCCAGTTCGGCCATCCGCAATCTTTCGAGCTGGCCAACAGGATCAAGGCGCTGACGCCCGCCGGCCTCGACTATGTGTTCTTCACGGGCTCGGGCTCGGAGGCGGCGGACACGTCGCTGAAAATGGCGCGCGCATACTGGCGCGCGAAGGGCAAGGGCGCGAAGACGCGCCTGATCGGCCGCGAGAAGGGCTACCACGGCGTGAACTTCGGCGGCATCTCGGTCGGCGGGATCGGGCCGAACCGCAAGCTGTTCGGTCAGGGCATCGACGCCGACTTCCTGCCGCACACGCAACTGCCCGAGAACAAGTTCTCGCGCGGGCTGCCCGAGCACGGCGCCGGGCTGGCCGACCGGCTGCTCGACCTGATCGCGCTGCACGACGCGTCGAACATCGCCGCGGTGATCGTCGAGCCGTTCTCCGGCTCGGCGGGCGTCGTGGTGCCGCCGAAGGGCTATCTGCAGCGGCTGCGCGAGATCTGCACCGCGCACGACATCCTGCTGATCTTCGACGAAGTCATCACGGGCTTCGGCCGCGCGGGCGCCATGACGGGCGCGGAGGCGTTCGGCGTCGTGCCGGACATCATGAACGTCGCGAAGCAGGTGACGAACGGCGCGCAGCCGCTCGGCGCGGTGATCGCGAAGCAGGACATCTACGACACGTTCATGGCGGCGGGCGGCCCCGACTACATGCTCGAGTTCCCGCACGGCTATACGTACTCGGCGCATCCGGTCGCGTGCGCGGCGGGCGTCGCGGCGCTCGACCTGCTCGAGAAGGAAGACGCGATCGGCCGCGTGCGCGCGCTCGCGCCGCACTTCGAGGCGGCCGTGCACGGCCTGAAGGGCGTGCGCCACGTCGCCGACATCCGCAACTGCGGGCTCGCCGCGGGCCTGACGATCGAGCACGCGCCGGGCGAGCCCGCGCGCCGTCCGTACGAGATCGCGATGCATTGCTGGAAGAACGGCTTCTACGTGCGCTACGGCGGCGACACGATCCAGCTCGCGCCGCCCTTCATCGCCGAGAAGCACGAGATCGACAGCCTGATCGGCGCGCTGAACGATGCGCTGCGCGCGACGGCCTGACGCGCCGGGCCGCGCGCTTCGGGCGGCGGCGGGGCGGTCGTCGGCCGCGCTCGGGCGGCGCGACGGCGTTCGCCCGATCCGGTGCGCGCCGCTCGGCGCGATTCGACCGGGTCCGGCCGGATGCGGCCCGGCTGGCGCGGCGCACGTTCGCGCGGCCTCGCGGCCGCAGATTCAACGACACACACGATTGCAGGAAACATCGCGATGAAACACGACAGCAACGTCACCTCCACCCTCGGCCACCTGATCGGCGGCAAGCGCATCGACGGCGGCGACCGCGTCCAGCCGGTGTTCGACCCGGCGACGGGCGCGTCGACGAAAAGCGTGCAGCTCGCCGACAAGCCGACCGTCGAAGCGGCGATCGCCGCCGCGCAGGCCGCGTATCCGGCGTGGCGCAACACGCCGCCGTTGAAGCGCGCGCGCGTGATGAGCCGCCTGAAGACGCTGCTCGAAGAGCATGCGGACGAGCTGTGCGCGCTGATCACGGCCGAGCACGGCAAGGTGCTCGGCGACGCGATGGGCGAGCTGCAGCGCGGGATCGAGAACGTCGAATACGCGAGCTACGCGCCCGAGCTGCTGAAGGGCGAGCACAGCAAGAACGTCGGTCCGGCGATCGATTCGTGGAGCGAGTTCCAGGCGCTCGGCGTCGTCGCGGGGATCACGCCGTTCAACTTCCCGGTGATGGTGCCGATGTGGATGTGGCCGATGGCGGTCGCGTGCGGCAACACGTTCGTGCTGAAGCCGTCGGAGCGCACGCCGTCGTCGACGCTCAGAATGGCCGAGCTCGCGCTCGAAGCGGGCCTGCCGCCCGGCGTGCTGAACGTCGTCAACGGCGACAAGGAAGCGGTCGACACGATCCTGACCGATCCGCGCGTGAAGGCGGTGAGCTTCGTCGGCTCGACGCCGATCGCCGAGGCCATCTACACGACGGGCTGCGCGCACGGCAAGCGCGTGCAGGCGCTGGGCGGCGCGAAGAACTTCGCGGTCGTGATGCCGGACGCCGACATCGATAACGCGGTCAATGCGCTGATGGGCGCCGCGTACGGCTCGTGCGGCGAGCGCTGCATGGCGATTCCGCTCGTCGTCGCGATCGGCGACGAGACGGCGGACAAGGTCGTCGAAGGCCTCACGGCCGAGATCGCGAAGATGAAGGTCGGCCCGGGCACGGGCGAGCACGTCGACATGGGCCCGCTCGTCACGCGGCAGCACTTCGAGAAGGTGACGGGCTTCGTCGACGCGGGCGTCGCCGCGGGCGCGACGCTCGTCGTCGACGGGCGCGGCGTGAAGATCGACGGCCACGACGGCGGCTACTACCTCGGCCCGTGCCTGTTCGATCACGTGAAGCCCGGCATGCCGATCTATCAGCACGAGATTTTCGGGCCGGTGCTCGGCGTCGTGCGCGTCGCGTCGCTCGCCGAGGCGATGGCGCTCGTCGACGCGCACGAGTACGGCAACGGCACGTGCCTCTTCACGCGCGACGGCGAGGCCGCGCGCTTCTTCAGCGACAACATCCAGGTCGGGATGGTCGGCATCAACGTGCCGCTGCCGGTGCCCGTCGCGTATCACTCGTTCGGCGGCTGGAAGCGGTCGCTGTTCGGCGATCTGCACGCGTACGGTCCGGACGCGGTGCGCTTCTACACGAAGCGCAAGACGATCACGCAGCGCTGGCCGTCGGCCGGCGTGCGCGAGGGAACGGTGTTCAGCTTCCCGTCGAGCCGCTGAGCCGCTTTCCAGTTGGCCCATCCAGGTCGTTCGGCGGCGCGTTCCGCCGACGGCCTGTTCGAAGCCCGCGGAAACGCGGGCTTTTTCTTGACTCATCGCAGATTACCGGGGAAGGCGGCGCGGGCGGCGTCGCGGCGCTCTTCGTTCGCGGTCGATCGTCGTGTCGACGTTCGATGATCGGCGGCACGGTGCCGGGCCGAGCGGTCGTCGTAAGAATGTGTAAGGAAAATGTATTGAATGAAGGGCGCGTGGTATCTCTTTTCGGCGTCGCGCGAGGCGCTGTCCTTCGCGCGACGTGCCTTGATCAATTGCAATAGAGAAGTCGATACCGATGATGTCGTTCACGAAGCCAACCAATCTCGCGGAGCAGTCGTTCACGTTTGCACTGCGCGCCGCCTGCGCGGCCGCCGTCGCGGTGCTGGCCGCCTGCGCGACGCAGCCGAACTCGACGCCCGCCTCGGGCCGTTTGGATGCGAAGAGCACGACGGCGCAACTTCCGGCGGCATCCGCCGCGTCGGAAGCCGCAGCGCCGAGCTTCGCCTGGCCGGTGCGCGGCCCGATCCTGAAAACCCCCGATGACGCGAAGCACCCCGGCATCAACATCGGCGGCGCCGGCGGCGAGCCTGTGAAGGCCGCGGCGGACGGCGTCGTCGCGTATGCGGGCAACAGCCTGCGCGGCTATGGCAACTTCGTGATCATCAAGCACGACGACGTGTATCTCACCGCGTATGCGCACAATCGTGCGCTGATGGTCAAGGAAGGCGACAAGGTCGCGAAGGGCCGGAAAATCGCGGAGATGGGCAGCAGCGACGCGGATCGCGTGATGTTGCATTTCGAGATTCGCCGAAAGGGCGTGCCGGTCGATCCGTTGAAGTATCTGCCCGCTCAGTGAGCGCGTAGATGATGGGCCGCGCCTTAGTGCTACAGCCGTAGATATGTTGGAGGCACCGCGCCACGCCGTCGGTAATGGCACTGCTGGGCGCGGTACTGGTGTCGGCGCCGCCACATTGACCACGACATAACATGTTCGATGGAGTGCAGTGTTCGCCATATCAGGCGACACAGTAGCCTGCGGATCTCCTGAACGCTGCACGGTAGCGAACCTTCAGGTGTTTTTTTTGCCCTGTGCCCTCAGGGCAGCAAGCACCGCGTGCGCCAACAAGGCCAGCGTGATGTGACGGTACCAGCCCTGCCAGCGACGAACCTCATATTGATCCAGACCGCATTCACCTTTGGCGGCCTCAAATCCCACCTCAATTTCCCATCGCCTGCCGGCGACGTTTACCAGAGTCCGTCGGGTAACCTTGCTGCGGGGTGCGTAGACGACGTAATAGGCGTGCTCGCGCTTCTCATCGCGACTGCGGCGCACCAGCAGGTAATGTCCGTATCGACGCTCTTCGGCGCTCAGTTTCAGGCGCCATAACGGCGTGAGTGCCCAGTCATACAGACGCTCGCCTTTTGCGCCCATGCCAGCCGAGAGGCGGCGCCAGGCCTGTGGAGGCAAGGCTTGCGCAATCCTGTCGGCGCGCACAGAAGTCGGGCCTTGCCACCACAGCGGTTCGTTCTTCTTGACCGCTAGCACGAACGGTTGCGCGCGCGACTCGAGCCACAGCCGAAGGGGACGGTCACCGCCATACACCTCATCGCCGGTGACCCAGCCGCAGGGAACGCCCGAATCCAGCGCCCGCTCAAGCATCCGGCGCGCGAGTTGGGGCTTGGTTGCGAATTCCACCGTATCGGGCACTCCTGCGGCCTGACAGCGACTGCGATCATCGATCCAGTCCTGCGGCATGTAGAGTTCCCGGTCGATAAACGCGCTGCCCCCGTTACCTGCGTAGCACAGGAACACGCCGATCTGGCTGTTCTCGATGCGGCCTGCCGTGCCGCTGTACTGGCGCTGCACACCAGCAGAGTGCTCGCCTTTTTTGAGGAATCCCGTTTCATCCACGATGAGGACTGCGTCCCTCGCGCCGAGTTGCTCAACGATATATTCGCGCAGGATGTCGCGGGCCGTATCGGCATCCCACCGCGCTCGTTCGAGAAGGTGTTGTACACCATCGGGCGTGGCTTCGCCGATCCATTCTGCGAGTTGCCAGCCGTTCTTGCGTTCGACCGTGCCCAGCAGACCCTTGAGATAAGCTAGCGAGCGCTGTCGCGGCTCGGCACGCCTGAACAGGCCAGCCAGTTTTTCATGCAATAGATCGATTTCATGTTCCCACGCTTTCGCGATCTCTTTCATAGTCCTACATACCGTAGTAATACTAACTTAGTATAGGAAAAAATAACTACGGCTGTAGTATTAAGCGGTGTGGCAAGATTCGTTCATAACGTTTTCCGAGCAACTTTGAGCATGAGAAAAGCCACCCTCTGCGGCCGTCGGCCGCTGACTCGGGCGCAGCTGCTGCCGCTGCCGATCGCCGAGTTGCGTCGGATCCAGCTGAAACACCACGTGGCGCTTGCCGCGCTGCGCGACGGGCAGGCCGGCGCCGCACAGTTGGCGACGCTGCTGAATGCGATCTACCTCGCTTACTTCCTCGATCCGGCGAATCCGGCGTCGTGCCGGCGCGCCGAGGCGGCGATCCATCATTGCGCCGACCGTGCCGAGCGCGGCGAACCGTTGGCACTGGACGACCTCGAACGCGCAGCGGTTGCGCACGTGCTCGCGCGACTGGACACGGAGCTGGCCGCGGTGCCGATGCATTACTACGTTGCCGCATTCGAGCGGCTGCAGCGCGTCACGACATCCGACGCGATCGCGTCACCTATCCCTGCAGGCTGAGCGATGGCCAACCGTCCCCAGCAAGTGGCGCAGATGCCGTTGCGTACCTACAGCCGCACCGAATTCACGGCGCTGCGCGCGCGCGTGAAGGGCCTGTCGCTCGAGACGATCGAGCGGCTGTACTTCGACTCGGACGCCGCCGAGCCGGTCAACGTCGCGCAGCTGCTGCGTATGATGCGCGATGACCTGGTCGCGGCCGCGCTGCGCGACGGCTCGCCGGTGCTGAAGTCGCACCTGCAGGCGACAATCGAGAAATACGGCGAGGCGCGCCTGACGCCCGTGTCGCTGCAGATGATCGAGCAGGTGGCCGGGCAGTGGGCGGTTGCCGCGCCGCAGGCCGACCACGCGGTCGGCCGCTGGTTTCGTCCATTGATCACGGCCCGTTTGCTCGGGGAAGGGATCCACACGCTCGGCGAGCTCGTCGCGTTCGTGAACCGGCGAGGCGGGCAGTGGTGGCGATCGGTGCCGCGCATCGGCGTCGGCCGCGCACGTGTGCTGGTCGCATGGCTGCGCACGCATGCCGCGTCGATCGGCGCGGCGGTTCAGCCCGACGTCGACGCCGGCGACGCGCCGGCGTCCGCGAGCGTGACCGTCGGTGCCGGCCAGTTGGCGCCGCTCGAGCGCCTGACGCTGCCGGTCGAGCTGTCCGGGGCGCAGGGCGCGAACCGGGCACCGACGTTCGCCTATCTGGCGGCCGCGCACGATCTGGACGCGGTGCGCGCGTATCTGCACCGCTACGACGATCGGCCGGCCACGCAGCGCGCGTACCGGTGCAGACCGGACCGGCGTGAAGCACGTATTCGTGAAAGCGGTCGGCCGCGCGAACAACCGTGCCGAAAACAGCCATCAGCCCACCCGTAGGCGCGAACGCAAGATGGGCGGGTTCCGGAATGCGCGTCGCACTCAGGCGTTTCTTTCATGCTTCGGCCCGATCCGGCAGCATTTCGCGTTGCCCAGACGTCATACGAAAGCGGCCTATCATCGGGCGATGCTCAAGGAGCGCATCGCCATATGGTATGACTGGGCTGCCGCCGAAGCGACTGGACCAGACATCCAAAAGGAGCCCATATAGGTTTCAACATTGCCCACTTCCATCGGTCAAATCGACAAAGCCGTAACGGATGATGTCGGGCGGGGAACCGGGATCCCATGAACGAAACCGTCGGCTCGACCGATTACGAGACGGAGGCGGATTTATTTTTCGTGTCCCATTCCATTCGCTTCTCCTGAAAAATCCTGCAATGCCATCCCGGTGTCATAGTCTTGCTGTATAAGCAGCCGCGGATTGCTCAGGGCCAACTAATTATCTTATTTTCTGAAATACACATTTTCATCAAATACCAGCCTCACTATAAGTGCGGCGCGTGGAATTCTGCCTATTTTTACGATAAATTGTTGGACCCAACTTCACGAAAATTATCGGTATGGCCTGCATGTTTCAATAAAATTAATGCATCTTTAATCATGAAAAATATTGGCCGATATCCGGTCAAGTCATCGATGCACAAGATGACGTTGATCATATATTGATGATGGATATCAATATCCGATCTTCTTCGCTCAGCCTATGATGTGTCTTTGCTTTTTTCATCCACCCGGACATTAATTGAGAGAACCCATGAAGACTACGATCCGACTCATACCAGCTTTTTTGGCCGCATTCGTTTCTCTCGCCGTGCAGGCCGATCCGAACATTTCCGCGTCGGCGCCGCAACCACCGGCGGGTGGTTACGACCGCATGTCGTGGGATATCACGCCCGAAGTGGTTCCGACCACGGTTAACCGAAGCTTCTACTGGGCGAACCTGTTAACGTCGGAGCACGGTGGCCATGCCATCTACACCGGCATCCAGCCCCGCACCCAGGGATCGAATCTCGTTATCTTTAGTGCGTTTGACAACGGCACAACGCCGCTCGCGACGAACTGTTCGGGTGGTGCCGACGGCGGCTCAGGAACTTCCTGCTCCCTCGCCCTCGCTTGGCAAACGGGACATACCTATCAGCTGGAGATCACGTACAGTGCGCCGGATTCCGATGGCGGCGATGCAACCCTCGAAGGTTCGATCACGGATAAGGGTACCGGTGTCAAGACGTCGACGGGCAAGATTGCGATTCCTGCATCATGGGGCGGCCTGTCGCGATCGGCCTATTTGTTCGACGAGTACTTTCCATTCAACGCCGGCCCGAAGGATCCCGCGCAGCGAGTCTGTGTTCCATACGTGCGATACACGACTGCCCTTCCGAGCTTCTACCTGAAGGGAGTGGAGTATCCGACGACCGAACAGTCGATTCGTTTGAACACAGGGCAGGATAAGTGCGCGGTTGCCGCCGGTACACCGAATGCGCGCATAACGCTTGTCAACACGGCGACCTACCGCCTCGAGAATGGTTTCCTGCCTGGCAGCAGCGGTGCGCCGAAGTAAGCGGTGCTATCGCGCAGCGCCCGCCACCGGAATGGCGGGCGTCAAGCGAGATCAGCAAAGCGTAGTTGTAGCGGCCCGCAATCATCGGCCACCGGCATCCTCCGCTCCGCCGGCTTGAGCACCGCCACGATCTGCTCCACCGAAAACCGTTTGCGTTTCATCGCCAACCTCCTTCCGAGGGGGGCTCGCGTCAAAACACCAACATCAATTTCGATCCGGTTTTCCTGAAGCAGATCAGCTAGTGTCCCGTTCCGTTGTTAACCGAACTATGTTCGCGTAGCATGTAGACGTCAACGGAACGGGAGACGTCAACATGGCGATGGGACGACCGAAGGCGGAACTGGTGCTGAGCGAAGACGAGCGCTCGCAACTGATGTCGATCGCGCGTTCTCGCTCGATTTCGGCTGCGTTGGTCACGCGGGCGCGCATCGTGCTGGCGGCTGCGGACGGCGAACCCAACAGTGCGATCGCGCAGCGCCTGCAACTCACGCGCGCCACGGTGGGCAAATGGCGCCTGCGATTTCTGGAGCAGCGCATCAACGGACTCTATGACGAAGTACGCCCCGGCAAGCCGCGCACGATTGACGATGAGCGACTGGCCCAGTTGATTCACAAGACCTTGCACACCAAACCCGCGGATGGTAAGCGGTCGATTGACCACGCCCTTGCGCGTTGACGCGAATTAGGCCGCCGTGGTGTCCGTGCGCTGGCCGAGCATCCACGGCAACAGCGCCTCGTCATCGTCGGCGCTTCGCGCGTAAGGCAGCGCTTTGAACAACTCGGTCAGGTAGCGGTAGGCGTCGACGCCGTTGGCCTTGCACGTCTCGACGAGCGAATAGAGATTGGCGCTTGCTTTCGCACCGCCGGTCGTATCCGCGAACAGCCACGCACGGCGTCCCACTACGAATGGGCGAATCGCGTTCTCGCAGGGGTTATTGTCGATTGGCCACGCCGCGTTCTCGACGTAGCGGTTCAGCTTCGGCCATTGTCCGGCGAGGTAGTTCAGGGCCTTGCCTAGCAAGCCGCTGGGGGCCGTCGTCGCCAGGTGCTCATCGAGCAGCGCCCTGATTTGTGCAAGCACCGCACGGCTATAGCGCCGGCGAAGGCGAGCCCGACGATGCGGCTTCTGATCTGCGTGCGATTCTGCTGCATACAGCTTGCCGATCAGCGTGATGAACTGCGTCGATGGCTGATGCGCACCTTGAGCCTTCTTCGGCAGGACCTTCTGCGCTTCTACAAAGTACCTGCGAGCATGCACCCAACAGCCAAGGTGGACGAGACCGTTGGCATCGGCGATCGCATTGTACGGTTCGTAGCCGTCCGTCATAAATACGGCGCCACGGCGAATGCCGGCCCACAGATCGCTGCCGTGTTGTTTGCCGCGCCCCGGCGCGTAGCCGAACAGTCGCACCGGTGGCCCGCTGCCGTTCATCTGCACCCACATGTAGCTCTTCGTCTGTGGCACTCTTCCTGGCTCCTTCAGTACCTGTACCGTCGTCTCGTCCGCGAACACGATGTGGCTATCGAGCAGGTGATCTCGCATCAGGTTGATCACCGGCTGCACGGCTTCGCCTACTCGCACTAAGCTCGCGGCCAGCGTATTGCGCGAGATGTCGCCTCCGAAGCGCTTGAGCAACGCAGCAATTCGATACAGCGGTAGACCGTCCATGTATTTGGAGACGACGAACCACGCCAGCGCCGCTTCCGTAAACAAGCCCTTCGGGATGACGCGCGAGCGTGCCGGCGTCACCTTCAGGCTCTCGTCGCAGCGCGGGCAGGCGTACTTCACACGTTCGTGGCGGATCACCCGCACCTGTTGCGGGATGATGTCGAGCTATTCGCTCACCTCCACGCCGATCTCAACGAGTACCGAGCCGTCGTGAGGGCACATGCGCTCCGATTCCGGCAGTTCATAGCGAATGACTTCGCGCGGCAAAGCCGGATCGAGCGGTTTGCGCCCGGGCTTTTTACGCGCGTGGCCGGCTACCTGCGTTTGGGCTTCGTCTTCCTCTTGTGCCGGAAGCGTTGCCGCCGTCGGCGCCAGCGCTTCGGCCTCGTTCAAGAACAAGTCCCGTTGATCGGCACTGCGGGCTTCGCTCTTGGCGCCGAACAGCCGTCGCTCATAGGCCTTCAACTGCTTCTTGAGCAAGTCGCGTTCGACCTTCGTCACGCGCAGTTCGCCGCGCAGCGCATCGCGCTCAGCAAGCATCGCGTCGCGCTCGGCAATGAGCGCGGCGAGTTCTTCCGCGGTAATCGATGCGGGTTGTGGGGCGCGAGTCATCCCGTAACCATAGCGGGTTTCGACGGGCCATGGGTTTACGTCGCCGCGCCGATCCCGATCGGTATGTTGCGCTCGTGCAACCATGCGCCTGTCCTAGTTGACGCGCGCATAATGCCGCGCTGGATGCTTGCGCATGGCGGCCAGATCGATGCCGTCAAGTAGCCAGTGCAACTGCTCGACGCTCAGTTCGAGAACGTCCGCGGCCTCGCGTGGCCATACGAAACGATCGGCTTCCAGCCGCTTCATCAAGAGCCAGAACCCGTTGCGCTCCCATAGCAGCAGCTTGATGCGATCAGCGCGCTTGTTGCGGAACACGTACACTGCTCGGGCGAACGGGGCGAGCCCCAGCGCTTGCTCGACCAACGCCGCCAAGCCGGTGATGTTCTTGCGGAAGTCGACCGCGTCGCGATGCACGTAGACCTTCAGCTCACTGTCGAGCCGGAACATGGCAGCGCACCAGCGTCTCGATCATCGTCGACATCAGCGCGACATCATGCTCGTTGCAGCCGAGCTTGAGCGTCACACCGTTAGGTAGCTGCGCGACAAGCTGGGACGGCGGCGACATGGACTCTCGCGATTGCGCAATCCCCATGCGAGTCGGTCGCCCTCGAACGTCAGTGACTGATGCCTCGATCTCGCCGATCTGAACCACGGGCACGAATGCCGGAGCTTGGCTCTCGATCGCCTTGCTTGCTGCAGCTCCGTTGCGCTCGCGCTCGTAGTCTCTGATCCACTTGCGTAGCAGGTTCGCGTTCACTGCGTGGTCCAGCGCCATCCTCGCAACTGACACTCCAGGTTGCATGCATGCCTGAACCAATTCCCGCTTGGCCTGCGGATCAAAACGCCGGCGCCGCCCGTCGCGTTCGAAGCCTGTCACCAGGCGTGACTTCAGATCGTTGCCGTGCTCTGTCATTGCGTCCACTTCCTCGTTCAAGTGGACATAAGCGTCGCCGCTCTAGCTTCCCAGGAACAGGGCGTCGATCATTGATCGCTTACGTTTCTCCCGACTTCATCAGGTCCGTCACCGACGAGGTGATGGCCGAGGCGCTGAGCTGGCAGAGCCGCCCGCTCGAGACGATGTATCCGGTGGTGTTCTTCGACGCGCTGCGAGTCAAGATCCGCGACGACGGCGTGGTCAGCAACCAGGCCGTCTATCTGGCCTTGGGCATCCAGGCCGACGGCCAGCGCGACGTGCTGGGGCTCTGGATCGAGCAGACCGAGGGTGCCAAGTTCTGGCTCAAGGTGTTCAACGAACTCAAGACGCGCGGGTGCCAGGACATCCTGATCGCCGTGGTCGACGGCCTGAAGGGGCTGACCGAGGCCATCAGCGCAGCCTATCCGCGGACAACCGTTCAGACCTGCATCGTGCATCTGATCCGCAATAGTCTGGAGTACGCCAGCTACAAGGACCGCAAGGCGCTCGCCGCGGCGCTGCGTCCGATCTACGCGGCCGCCAGCGAAGAGGCGGCGAAACAGGCACTACAGGACTTCGCTGACGGCCCCTGGGGCGAGAAATACCCCACCATCGTGCGAGCGTGGCAGCGTGCCTGGGAACACGTCGTACCGTTCTACGTGTTCCCTCCGGAGATTCGACGGGTTGTGTACACAACGCCATAGAAAGTCTGAACATGCAACTGCGCAAGATCATCAAGACGCGCGGCCACTTCCCGAATGACGAGGCGGCGATCAAGCTGCTCTGGCTGGCGCTGCGCAATGTGCTGGCCAAGACCGTTCGGGCCGCCTTCGACTGGAAATCAGCGATGAACCAGTTTGCTATCCTGTTCGGCGAGCGATTTATGCAGGCGCGTGGATAACGTGCTGTTCAACCGCCTCGCCCACAAAAATGCGGACAGGTTCTCGGCGACTGCCGCGCAAATGGAACGCGCGCGGCGCTCTCGACAGGCTCGGCGCTCGTGCGGCCGTCGCGATCGAAGCGGCGGCGAGCGACGCAACGCGAGAGAAGCGCCATGCTGCCGTGCTCGCGCTCGTTCGCACGCACGCATGCGCGTATGCACGCACGCCGCGCCGGCTACGCCGTCTCGCCTCGCCGCATCTTCCGCGTGCCTATTCCTTCACCGCGTGCCAGACGTCCTTGAAGCCGTCGCCTTTCTTGTCGCCTTTCGCGGCGTCCTTCGCGAAGAAATAGAGCGGCTTGCCCTGGTACGCCCATTGCAGCGTGCCGTCGTCGCGCTTGATGATCGTATAGCCGCCCGTCGGCTGATCGGTCGCGCTCGCCTTGTACGGCGGCCAGTTCGTCGTGCACGGGCCGTTGCACATGCTCTTGCCCGAGTTCGGGGCGTCCTTGTCGAACGTGTAAAGCGTCATGCCGTTGGCGGCGACCAGCATGCCGCCGCTCGGCATCGCGGGCGCATCGGCGAGCGCGGCGACCGGCGCGAATCCGAGCACGAGCGCGTACGCGACATAAGCGGTTCTCATGGCTGTCTCCTTGTCCTGGCGGGCGTGATGAACGCGCGGGCGGCGCCGCATGCGCTTCGAGCCCTTTCAAACCATAGGCGGTTTTTCGGCAGGAGGAAAGGCGATCGTCGCGCGCGCGGCCCGCACGCGCCGCCGCATCAACGCGGGACGTCGTGCCCGAGCGCCTGCAGGAACAGCGAGAACAACTCCGGCTGCGATGAAATTCCGAGCTTCGAATACAAGTGCCGCCGATGCACCTTGACGGTTTCGGGCGAGATCGCGAGCCGCTCGGCGATCGCCTTCGACGAGTTGCCGCGCAGCACGAGCCGCGCGATCGCCATCTCGCGCTCGGTCAGCAGCTCCGCGCCGAAGCTCGCGAGCGCGCGCTCGACGCGCGCGGCGAGATCGTCGTCGGCGCGGCCGCGCGCCGCGTCGCCTTGCAGCTTGCGCTGCTGGCGGATCGCCGCGAACAGCCACGGCGCGCACGTGGCGAGCCGGCCGATCGCATCGGCGCCGAAGCGCGTGTGCGCGCCGAGCGACAGCGACAGCGTCTCGTCGGGCCGCGTGCGCACGATGATCTGCAACTCGTCGTCGCCGACCGCGTCGCGGAAATAGCTGAGGAAATACTCACTCTGCCTGAACAGGTCGGGCGCGACTTCCTCGAGGCGATAGCAGCCGTCCGCGAGGCCGTCGTGCGCGGCCTGCAGGAACGGATCGAGCAGATAGAGCCCGTCGAGATACAGCGGCACGGGCGACGGCCCGCTCGCGCCGCCCGTGTCGTATTCGTCGAGCACGACGGGCGCGCCGTCGCGGCCGAGCGCGGTCGCGAGCGCGTTGTCGAACGGCACCATCTCGTTGAGAAACAGAATCAGAAAGCGCCAGAAGCGCGGCTCGCCGAGGTGATCGAGCGCGCGTCCGAACGCTTGATGCATCGCTACTTCGCTGAACAGTCGGTCCATGTGCGACCCGATTAGGCGTAACCCCAAGGGGGAATGGCGGCGCGCAATTTGGCTTCCTAGACTGCGCTCCATGCGTGGCCCGAGTATGGGCGTTCAAAAATCCCGCGGCAAAGGAGAGCAAGATGGCGATGATATCGGAGTCTTCGAGCGTGGCGTCCGCCGCGCCGGCTGAAGTGCGCGCACCGGATGCGCTCGTGCGCTCGCTCGGCGTGCGCGACGTCGTGATGATCACGGTGTCGGGCGTGACGCCCGCGAGCTCGATCTTCGTGATCGCGCCGTTCGCGATCCAGCAGGCGGGCAGCGGCGCGGTGATGTCGTTCGTGCTGGGCGGGCTGCTCGCGTTCGCGTTCGCGCTTTGCTACGCGGAGCTGAGCGCCGCGCACCGCAGCGCGGGCGGCGAGTACGTGATGGTCAAGCGCGTGTTCGGCGCGCTGCCCGGCTATCTGACGTTCGTCGCGGTGCTCGCCGTCAACGTGTTCATCCCGGCCGTGCTCGCGAGCGGCGCCGCGCCTTACCTGAACGCCGCGCTCGGCACGCATTTCAGCAATCAGTCGGTCGCGCTCGCGATCGTGCTCGCGAGCTATGTTCTCGGAATCCTGAACATCCGGACCAATGCGTGGATCACCGGCGCGTTCCTCGTGATCGAGATCCTCGTGCTCGGGCTGATCGCGTATCTCGGCTTCTCCGAGCCGCATCGGTCGGCGCTCGCGCTCGTGCATCCGGTCGTCGTGAACGGCTCCGCGCTCGTGCCCGCGACGCTCGCCGCGATCATGCCGGCCGTCGGCACCGCGATCTTCTGCTACAACGGCTTCGGCGCGGCGGTGTTTCTCGCCGAGGATCTCGCGGGCGGCAACCGCGACATCGCAAAGGCCGTGATCTGCTCGCTCGCGGTGATCCTCGTCGTCGAACTCGTGCCGCTGACCGCGATCGTGCTCGGCGCGCCGTCGTTCGTCGAGCTCGCGAAGAGCGCCGATCCGATCGGCTATGTGGTGCGCGCGCTCAGCAATCCGGGCGTGTCGCGCGTCGTGAGCGGCGGCATCTTCCTGTCGGTGTTCAACGCGATCATCGCGATCGTCATCATGGTCGGGCGCTTCCTGTACAGCAGCGGACGCCACGCGTTGTGGGCGCGCTCGTGCAACGGCGCGTTCACGCGCATCCATCCGCGCTTCGAGTCGCCGTGGATCGCGACGCTGACGCTCGCGGTGCCGTCGACGCTCCTCGTGTTCGTGTCGAGCCTCGACGAGCTGACCGCGTTCACCGTCGATCTGCTGCTGCTCATCTATCTCGCCGTCGGCATCGCGGCGCTCGCGAGCCGCGTGATGCGGCGCGACGTCGATCATCATTACCGGATGCCGTGGTGGCCGCTGCCGCCCGTCGTCGCGATCGTGGGCGCCGGGTATACGCTGTATACGACGATCGCCGCCGCGACGAAGCCGACCGACCTGTACATCATCGCCGGACTCGCCGTCGTCTCGCTCGCGACCTATGCGCTCTGGGCGCGCCGCAGCACGGCGTTCCGCGAACTCTGACCAACGAACCGAGAGAGAGGACCATCAGCATGCGCACACGAGATCTGGGCATCCGCATCGGCCGCGGCAAGCCGGGACGCTTCAACGCAATCACCGACGTCGCGGGCGTGCGGGTCGGGCATCGCACGTTGCACGTCGATGCGGGCGACGCGTCGGCGCACACGGGCGTGACGGTGATCGAGCCGCGCGCCGGCCGCGCGCGCGACGAGCCGTGCTTCGCGGGCGTTCACGTGCTGAACGGCAACGGCGATGCAACCGGGCTCGAATGGATCCGCGAGGCGGGGCTCTTGACGACGCCGATCGCTTATACGAACACGCATGGCGTCGGCGTCGTGCGCGACGCGCTGATCGCGATCGAGCGCGAGCAGGGCGGCGCGCGCGATCGCGAGCACGTGTACTGGTGCATGCCGGTCGTGATGGAAACCTTCGACGGACTCCTGAACGACATCTGGGGGCAGCACGTGCGAGCCGAACATGTCGCGCAGGCGCTCGCGGCCGCGCGTCCGGGGCCCGTCGAAGAGGGTTGCGTCGGCGGCGGCACCGGGATGATCTGCCACGAGTTCAAGGGCGGCATCGGCACCGCGTCGCGCGTCGTCGCCGATGCGGCGGGCGGCTGGACGGTCGGCGCGCTCGTGCAGGCGAATTACGGGCAGCGCGCCGCGCTGCGCGTCGCGGGCTACCCGGTCGGCGAAGTGCTGCGCGACGCGCATTCGCCGTTCAGCGAGCCCGCCGCGGCGGGCGAGCCCGGGATGGGCTCGATCGTCGTGACGCTCGCGACCGATGCGCCGCTGCTGCCGCATCAATGCACGCGACTCGCGCAGCGCGCGAGCGTCGGCCTTGCGCGCGTCGGCGGCGGCACCGACAACTCGAGTGGCGACATCTTCGTCGCGTTCGCGACCGGCAACGCCGGCTTGCCGGTCGCGAGCTACGGGCGCTCGGGCCCGACGACGGTCGGCGTGCGGATGGTCGCCGACGCGCACATCTCGGCGCTGTTCGACGCGGCGGCGGAAGCGGTCGAGGAGGCGATCGTCAACGCGCTCGTCGCGGCGACCGATCTTGCGGCGCGCGGCGTGCGCGTCGAGGCGCTCGGCGCGGCGCGGCTCGTCGATGCGATGCGCGAGACCGGGTGGCGGCCGCGCACGAACGACGCTCAGCTATAGCCGTGGCAGCGCTTCAGGCCCGCGTAGTCGTAGAAGCGGCTGCCGGGCGCGATTCGCGCGTCGTCGCACGCGGCCTGGAAATCGGTCTCGCGCTCGTTGTACAGCATCTTCACGATGAGCCGTGAACCGTTGCGGTACACGTCCCACTGCAGGTTCGCGGCCATCGGCGACACCGTCTCGCCGCGCCACGGGTTGTTCGCGTACGAGTAGGTCTGCGCCTGCGGCGCGGGCGCGAACACGTTCTTGAGCTTCAGGATCGACGCGAACGGAATCACGACCTCCGCGTGCGTGAAGCGCAGCTTCGCCGCGTTCGTCAGGTCGCCGCGCGCGATCGCGTCGATCTCGTTGAAGAAGTCGTCGACGAGCCCTTGCGCCATCCGGTACGTGACCGGATTCGCCTCGGCGACGCCCGGGCCTTTCTCGTAGAAATCCTCGGCGTCCTGAAGATATGCGAGGTACTCGGCCTGCGGCGCGGCGATGTAGCGCTCCATCGCGACGCCGCCCGTCTCGGCCGTCATCGCGGGCGCGACCTGCAGCAGGTTGTACAGCACGTTCGCGGCGTCGGCGGCCGACTTGATCTTCGTCTTGCCGTCGCCCTTGACCGTGTTGCCGAACTTGCCGTCCGCCGACGCGAATGCATAGGTGCCCGTGTTCGAGAACGTGTAGCCCGTCGTGCCGAGCTTCGCGACGAACTCGGGCGTCACGAGGCCGGCGAGCACCGTCTGCGCGACCTGCGCCGTCTGCGGCGACTGCGCGATCGCATCGAGTTTCGCGGCGACGACGGGGTCGCTCCCGTATGCCTGGTACGCGACGCTGTCGCGATAGGTCGCGTAATACGGATCGGTCGCCGACGTGACGAGATCGGTCGCGGGCTTCAGCGAGTGAAAGTACAGGAGGAAGCGGTTGACGCCGGCGGCTTGCGCGACGGGCGCGCCTTCCGGGTAGCCGGCCGGCGCGGGCGGCAGCGTGATCGACGGCGCGAGCGCGGGGCGCGCGGCGACGAGCGCGCCTGAGAAATACGTCGAGCTGTCGACTGCGCGATCCTGGCCGGAATTGACGACGACGATCCTGCGCGGCGCGCTGCCGGCCGCCGTGCCCGCAATCGTGTCGAACAGCGCGGGCAGCCGCTGCAGCAGCCGCGCGGCGAGCTGCTGATGCTCGCGGATGCCGGCCTGCGTGAGATTGCCGTAGCCGGGCGTCGAGATGCCCGCGACGCCGTAGCCGAGCAGCGCGTTCGCCTTGATCATCGTGAACGTGTCGGCCTTCAGCTGCCGGCCGAGCGGCGTCAGCGCGCCGTCGGCGTCGGCCTTCTGCAGCATGTCGTAAATCGCGCCGTCGTACTTGAAGCCGGACAGCCCGCGCGAGCCGTGGCGCGCGACCATCTCCGTATAGACGGGCGCGTAGCCCGCAGGCGGCGCTTCGTAGGTCGATGCGTCCTGCTGCGGACGATAAGGCGTCTTCGTCTGATAGTAGGTGGGCGTTGCCGGCGCCGGGGACGGCGTCGACGCGGGCGCGTCGGGCGCCGGGTTCGGCTGCGCGGACGGCGGCGAGCCGTCGCCGTTCACGTCATCGGCGCCGCAAGCGGCGAGCGCGGCGCACAGCAGAATTGGAGCGAGGAGGCGGGAGAGACGACGTTTCATCGACACGGGGAGCGAAGGCTGATCGGCTTGAAGGCACCGCCGCTCGTCGGGACGTTGCGCGGGCGGTGAATCGAGCGCGCAGTCTCGCAAAGGAATTTGACAGCTTGAAGTCATGAAACGGAAAGCTCTTCGCGAGCTTTCCGTGCAGGCGGGAGCGCGGCGCGCACGACGCTTAGCTGCCGAAGTAGATGTTGCAGAAGCTGACCGGGCCGACGCATTCGTTCGGGTCTTTGCGGTCTTGATGCGCGGCGGGGACGCGGCCGGCGGATTGCACGGCCTCGGTGCGGTTCGCCGGTTGCCGGCCCGCGTCGGCGGCGGCTTGCGCGTGAGCGGCGGCCATGACGGCGGACAGCGACAGCGCGACGACGGCGATTTGCAGCGACTTCATTTGAATTTCTCCTTGAGGTTTTCCGTCTTGCGTGACGGTGATGAAACTATATGACTCGGATCGGATTGGATTAATCGCCGGGCCTGGGGAGCTTCTTTCCATTTCGCACAACGATCGTTCGGCGCGTCAGCCGCGCCTTGCGCGCACGCGCTCGCGGGCGCGCGAGCCGCGATTGAACGGCGCGTCCTGATCGATCAGCGCGCAGCGGATGAAGTGCAGGCAGCTCACGATGCGCTGCATCTGCCGGTGCTCGCCGGGCACCGCGTACCACAGGTGCTGCGTGTGCTGGACCGCGCGGATCGCGAGATTGACCGACTTCAGCGCGCGCGCGAGCCGATGCGCGTCGGGCGTCTCGAAGAGAGGCGGCAGCGCCTCGCGCACCGCGTCGATCAGGACGGTCCAGCGCAGCGCCTGTGCGGGCTGCGCGGCCGTGAACGACTGCATCTCGCGGCGCAGGTCGATCACCGCGTGGCCGACTTCGAGCGTCGCGAGCATCCAGCGCAGCGCGTCGCGATGTCGTCGCGAGCGCTTCATCAGCAGGTTGCGCAGCTGCGACATCAGATCGTGCGAGCTCGACTGGAAGCGCTGGTCGAGCCCTTGCAGCGGGCCGCCGCATGCGAGCGCGACCTGGCGGCGCAAGTCGCGCGTGATCCGGCCGGTGAGCCACGGCATCTCGGCGGGGAAGATCACCGCGAACGCGAGCGATGCGGCGAGCATCGACACGACGAGCGCAAGCCCGTTGTTCAGCAGCGCATCGGGTGCGTAGGCGATCACGTTGTCGGGCCCCGCGAGCAGGCAGAAGAACACGACGAAGCCGATTCCGTAGCCGGACTTGCCGGGGCGCGTCGCGAGATACGCGCCCGACGCGAGCGTGGGGGCGAGCGCCGCGCACAGCAGCGGAAAGCCGTCGATGTTCGGATACACGTGACAGATGTACAGATAGCCCGCGATCGTCGCGAGTGCCGCGCCCGCGGCCATCTGCGCGACGAAGCGGCTCGCGCGCGGCGCGGTCGAGCTGAGCGCGCATGCGATCGCAGTGCCGATCACCGCGAGCCCGCCGCTCGACCATTCGGACGCGATCCAGAACGCGCTCATCGCGCCCATCGCGGCGAGCGTGCGCAGGAACGTGAAGCCGACGAAGTAGCGGTTGGTCTTCACCGCGTAGCGCGTGACCGAGCGCTCGAGCACGTGGCTGTCGAGCGCGAGCGACGCGTGCGTCTCCGCATAGCCGAGGAAATCGTCGACGAAGCGGTAGAGCAGCTCGATCGCGGTGTCGAAGTCGAGTACGCCGGCGGGCGCGCGCGTCTCGACCGCGCGCCGCGACGCGCGCGCGCGCTTCGGCAGCGCGGCGAGATACGCGCTCAGCTCGACGAGCGCGGGCGTGGGTGCGGGCGCTTGCGCCGCGCGCCGCCGCGCGAGATCGTCGCGCAGCGCGGACAGCGCGACCGGCAGCGCATCGACGTGCGGGCCGATCGCCGCGAGCACTTCGACCGCATGGTTCGCGCGCAGCCGCCTGAGCAACTGATGGAATGCATGGAGCCGTGCGCAAGCGTTCATGAACTCGCTGTTCAATCGCGCGAGCCGCCGGCTGCGCGCGCGGATGTGCGGATCCTCGAACGACGCGAACGCGCGCGTCGCCTCGAAGCCGACGATGCCGTCGACGAAATCGGCGAAGCGCCGCTCGAAATCGCCGCGCTCGACCGAGCCGGCCAGCGTGCTCGCGGCGAACGCGAGGAAATCGGCGTGCCGCGCGTTCAGCGAGCGCATCAGCGCGTCGCTCGATCTGAGGGGAAACACGAGCGCGCTGACCGCGCCCGAGCAGAAGATGCCGACCGCGACTTCGGCCGCGCGCGTGAGCGCGGACAGGAACAGCGTGTTCGGCGCCATCACCGCGGGCAGGCCGATCAGCGCGGCCGTGTAGCCGGCGAGCACGTAGCCGTACCAGCGGAAGTGCCGGTTGCGCACGGCGGCCGCGATGCAGCCCGCGACCCACAGCGTGATGCCCGCCATGTAGAGCTCCGGCTGCTGCGCGAACAGGCCGCCCAGCGCGAGCGCGGCGACGAGCCCGACGCCCGTGCCGACGATGCGATAGAAGCTCTTCGCGAGCACCATCCCGCTCATCGGCTGCATCAGCACGAACACGGTCGTCATCGCGATTCGCGGCTGCGACAGGTCGAGCAGCATCGCGATGCCCATCGCGAGCAGCGCGGCCGCGACCGTCTTCGCGAGATGCAGCCAGACGAGGCCGTCGCGGCCCGCCCAGTCGCGCGCGAGCCCGCCGACGCTTCGCAGCCGCTCCTGCCATCGTTGCGGGTCGATGAGGATTCGCTGTAGCGCGGGCTCGTGCTTCATGGCTTGTGGCAGTGCTTCTGGCGGACGCATGTCGAGGGTCTCCGGCCTGCGCGACGATGCCAGTCCCGACCGGAGAGGCGCCGATTGTAGGAGCCGCGCGCATGCGCATTAACGCAACCGCGGGGAAACCTGAGTTGCCGTGGCGGCAACAATGCGCGTGTTCCGCTGGAGGACAATATCGACTCTTCGGAATGTTTCGGACACGAATGGATACGTTACAGAACATGCGGGTGTTCGCTCGCGTGGTGGAAGCGGGCAGCTTCACGGCGGCCGCGCAATCGCTGAATTCGACGACGGGCGCGATGTCGCGCGCGGTGTCCGAGCTCGAGGCCCGGCTGCGCACGCGTCTGATGAACCGCTCGACGCGGCGTCTCGCGTTGACGCCCGCCGGTGAGCGCTACCTGCTGCGTTGCCGGCAGATCCTCGCGGACGTCGATCAGGCGGAAGAAGAAGCGAGCTGCGCGCACGAGCGACCCGCGGGCGTGCTGCGAATGCACAGCTTCGCGAGCATCGGCCAGCATTACGTATTGCCTGCGCTGACCGCATACCGCGGGCAGCATCCGGACGTGTCGATCGAGCTCACGCTGTCGCAGCGGATGCCGGACCTGTTCGACGGATCGAGCGACATGGCGGTCGTGACCGCGTCGTCGCTGCCCGATTCCGAGCTCGTGTCGCATCTGCTCGGCTCGACGTTCAGCATCCTGTGCGCGACGCCCGCGTATCTGCGTGCGCACGGCGCGCCGCGCACCCCGCGCGATCTCGCGCGGCACGCGTGCCTGACGCTGCGCACGCCCGCGTTTCCGACGCACGAATGGCTGCTCGAAGGACCGAACGGCACCGAGGAGATCAAGGTCGATGGCCCGGTGCAGACCAATACCGCCGAATCGCTCGCGGTCGCGATCCGCGCGGGGATCGGCATCGGCATGCTGCCGCTCTACGCGGCGATCGAAGACCTGCGCTGCGGCAACCTCGTGCGTGTGCTGCCCGCGCATCGGCTGCAGAAGATGAACGTCTATGCGCTCTATCCGTCGCGCCGCTTCATCGACGCGAAGGTGCGGACCTGGGTCGACGCGCTGCGCTTCCACATGCCGAAGATGATCGCGCGCGACGAAGCGATGCTGTCGGCGATCGGCGCCGAGGCATCCGACGCGACGCAAAGCGCGATTGCCGCGGCGCTCGACGTCGGTCTCGAATCGGCGCACGCGCTCAGTCATTGATCGAATCCTTCGGTGTCGGGGCGATGCGCCGCCGTGCTTGATGGACGGCGGCGCGTCGCATGTCGTGTCGCTTGCGGGCTGGTTTCGTTTCGGGCTCGGCGTGTTGCGCTGTCGTGTCGCGAGGGGGCGTTGCGCGTCGCGGTCGAGGGCGGGGTGGATTCGCTGCGTGTTCGCGTCGGCATTGCGTCGTCATTGCGTCAGCATTGGCCGCGCAATGAAGCGATGCGGGGGGGAGCGGTTGCGCAGCGCAACGGTGAAGCGGCAAACAGCAAACAGCAAACAGCAAACAGCAAACAGCAAAGGGACGATGCATCGCGCATCGCCCCTTCATCCGTGATGTCTCCTTGCCCGACGTCTCCCGAGCGATGCTTGCTTATTGCGCGCTCACCGCAGGCTTGCCGGCCTGCGCGGCGCCCGCGACGGCCGGACCGTACGCGGACTCGGCGGCCTTGCGCGCGGCGAGGCGCTTCGCGTCGAGACGGCGCTGCGCGGCCTGAATGTCGTCCGGATAGGTCGTCTCGTTGCCGCGCGACGGCTGATAGCCGACCGATTCCAGATCGACGAGCTCCTGGATGACTTGCGCGCGCGTGAGCGAGCCGTTCGGCGATTGGGCAAACGAGACGACCGGTGCGGCGAGCACGAGTGCGGCGGCAGCGGTGGCGACGATCGATTTCAAGATGACCTCCAGTGTGATTCGATTCGATGCAGTTCGCGATGGACGACGCGAACCGACGAAGCAAAGTCTACGCAGCGGCCGCGCGCGGAAAAACCGGCGGCGCCGGTACGCAGCCTTCCAGATCGCACAACACTGAAAAACAGAAGGGCGCGTCACGCAGCCAATCGGGGTGAGGTTTCGTGACGGAAATGTGTCCGTTCGTTCCGGCCTGCGCAAAGAAGCGCTGCGCGCCGGGCCGCTGATCCTGGACGGACGAATCCCTACACTCGATCGTCGTCGGATCGAGTCGTTTCATTCCAATCAACAAGCAGTTTCGTTGTGAAAAACATCCGGTTTGCATGCGCGACCGCAGGGGTCCTGGCCGCGACGGCCGCACACGCACAGAGCTCGGTCACGCTGTACGGGCTGATCGACGCGGGGATCATGTACACGAACAACGTCGCGAGCGGCAACTCGCACGGCGGCCTCGTGCAGGCGACGACGGGCGCCGTCAACGGCAGCCGCTTCGGCGTGCGCGGCACCGAGGATCTCGGCGGCGGCCTGAAGGCGCTGTTCGTGCTGGAGAACGGCTTCAACGCCGAAAACGGCAAGCTCGGCCAGGACGGCCGCCTGTTCGGCCGGTTCGCGTACGTCGGGCTGTCGGACAATCGTTTCGGCACCCTGACGATCGGCCGGCAATACGATTCGCTCGTCGATTTCGTCGCGCCGCTGTCGGCGACGGCGGGCACGTTCGGCGACGCGAGCTTCGCGCATCCGTTCGACAACGACAACCTGAACCACTCGCTGCGGATCAACAACGCGATCAAGTACACGAGCAACCTGTACGCGGGCTTCAAGTTCGGCGGCATGTATGCGATGTCGAACAGCACCGATTTCGCGACGAACCGCGCGTACAGCTTCGGCGCAAGCTACACGCGCGGCCCGCTGAACGTCGCGGCCGGCTACCTGCAGATCAATGGCTCGAAGGGCACGACGGCGAGCAGCCCGGGCGTGGTCGACATCGTCGAATCGGCGGCGAACGGCAGGGGCGGCTTCTCGCTCGGCGCGGACCGGATGCGCTCGTACGGCGGCGGCATCAATTACGCGCTCGGCCCGGCGACGGTCGGCTTCGCATACACGCGCGCCGAATACGAGAACACCGCATCGTTCGGCTCGACGGGCGGCACGGTCCGCTTCGACAATTACGAGCTGAACGGAAAGTATCAGGTGACGCCCGCGGTGAGCGTCGGCGCCGCGTACACGTATACGGACGGCCACGTCGACGACACCGTCAAGTACGGTTCCGATCCGAAATGGCATCAGGTCGATCTGCAGGCCGTGTACCGTTTGTCGCTGCGCACCGACGTGTATCTCGAAGGGATGTACCAGCATGCGTCGGGACGCAACTACGTCGCGATGATCAACACCGCGGGCGGCGCGTCGTCGACGGGGAATCAGGTCGTCGCGGCAGTCGGTCTTCGTACGCGCTTCTAACCGTTTGGATGCCGCGCCGCGGCACGCGCGGCCGGGGACGGAGCCTGAATTTACGGCTTGACACGACGTGCGGCGTTGACGAAAGTGATTTTCCGTCAACGCCGAAGGAGCCGTTCAAATGCACGCCGCGTTCCGTCGTCCGTCGTTCAGCAGTGCGGTGTTCTACCGCGATCCGCGCGCCGCGCTCGAATGGCTCGAGCACGCGTTCGGCTTCACGCGCAGCCTGGTCGTCAGCGATGCGCAGGGGCGCATCGCGCACGCCGAGATGTCGTTCGGCGACGGCGTCGTGATGATCGGCTCCGGCGGGTGGAGCGACTTCGCCGTCAGCCCGTCGTTGCTCGACGGCAAGAACACGCAATGCGTGCACGTGCAGCTCGAGTCCGACATCGACGCGCATTGCGAGCGGGCCCGCGCGGCGGGCGCCGTCATCGTGCAGGAGCCCGCCGATCAGTTCTACGGCGACCGCACGTACCGTGCGCGCGATCCTGAGCGGCATGTCTGGACGTTCGGCCAGACGGTGCGCCGCGTTTCGCTCGAAGAAGCCGGGCAGGGCAGCGGGCTGACGATCGAAGGCTGGAAGTGAAAACGGGCTGACGATGCGGCGCGCGGTTCGCACTGCGCATCGTCGCATCGTCATGCCGTGACGCCGTTGCGCCGCCGTGCGAACGCGGCGACGTTCATCATCTTCACGTCGATTTCCATCGCGCGGCGCAATCGGTCGCGCGCGGCGTCTGCGCGCATTCGCCCGTCGCCGCCGTTCCTTTTTTCAGCGAACTTTTCAGCAAGCGCCTCGTTAACCGATTGCGCGGGAATAGGGCCGCCAAAATCCCGACATAATCGGCCATTTTTTCAATATGGAGACGAATCGGTTTCCGCTCGATGAATTACCCCTCCTTAATCGCATTATCGCGTTGAGCGATTTGCACAGTAGAATGGCGGCCGGGCGGCGGTATGGTGCACGCCGCCTGTGCAAGGTGAATGACGAAGATTGTCCGCTTTGCAGTATTCGAGTTCGATTCGGTATTCATTGTCCGAATCGGGATGCGGCGGCTTTATTGACCGTGCATCATCCGTTCACGCTGGAATGCTGGAGACCAATAAACGATGGCGACACGGGGCGAATTTTCATTGAGCGAAGTGCCGGCGCACGAGCGCAAAGGCGTGCTGTCGATCACGATGGTGCTGCTCAGCTTCACGTTTTTCACGGGCACGATGTTCGCGGGCGGCAAGATCGGCGTCGCGTTTCGCGTCGTCGACATGCTGTGGGTCGCGGTCGTCGGCAACCTGCTGCTCGCCGTCTACGCGGCGGCGCTCGCGTTCGTCGCGTCGCGCAGCGGTCTGAATTCGGTGCTGATGGGGCGCTTCTGCTTCGGCGAGGTCGGCAGCAAGCTGTCCGACTTCCTGCTCGGCTTTGCCGAGCTCGGCTGGTATGCATGGGGCACCGCGACCGTCGCGATCGTGCTCGTCAAGCTGCTCGGCTGGCCCGCGTCGGTCACGACGCCGCTGATGGTGCTGTTCGGGTTCGGCTTCTCGATCACCGCGATCGTCGGCTATCGCGGGATGGACGCGCTGTCGCGCGTGTCGGTGCCGCTGATGTTCGTGCTGCTCGTCGTGTCGATGTGGATCGCGACGCGCGACGTCGGCGGCTGGCCCGGCCTCGCGAAGATCGTGCCGACGCAGCCGTTGAGCTTCGCCGCCGCGGTCACGATGGTGTTCGGCACGTTCGCGAGCGGCGCGACGCAGGCGACGAACTGGACGCGGCTCGCGAAGAGCGGCCGCGCGGCCGTCGCCGCGAGCATGATCGGCTTTTTCGTCGGCAACGGCCTGATGATCGTCGCGGGCGCGTATTGCGCGATCGTCTATCAGCAGCCGGACATCGTCGAAGTGATGATGCTGCAAGGGCTGTCGATCGCGGCCGTCGTGATGCTCTGCATGAACCTGTGGACGATCCAGGGGCCGACGATCTACAACGTATCGGCGGCCGCGTGCCATCTGCTGCGCACCGAGCGTCGCCGCACGCTGACGCTCGTCGGCGCGGCGGTCGGCATCGTGCTCGCGATCGGCGGCATGTACGAACTGTTGATTCCGTTCCTGATCCTGCTCGGTTCGATCATCCCGCCCGTCGGCGGCGTGATCCTCGCGGACTTCTGGTATCGCCACCGCGGCCGCTATCCGGCGATCGCGACCGCGCCGCTGCCGCGCTTCAACGTCGCGGGGCTCGCCGCGTATGCGATCGGCGCGGCACTCGCGTATGCGTCGCCGTGGATCGCGCCGCTCGTCGGCATCGCCGCGTCGTCGCTCTGCTACATCGTGTTCGTGCAGGTCGCGAGCCGCATCGCGCGTGCGCCGTCGATCCAGGGGGAATGAAGCGATGAGCCTGACCGTCAGCGAGATCCTGCAACTGCCCGGCCTCGAAGACCTCGAGCTGCGCGCGGGCGAGCGCGGCGTGCAGCGGCCGGTGCGCTGGTATTACGTCGCCGAGAACGAAGGCATCGCCGACTGGGTGATGGGCGGCGAGCTCGTGTTCGTCACCGGGATCAATCATCCGCGCGACGAGGCGAACCTGCTGCAATTGATCCGCGAAGGCGCGAAGAGCGGCATCGCCGGGATGGTGATCCTCACGGGCGAGGCGTTTATCCGCCGCATTCCCGACTCGGTCGTCGCGCTCGCCGAGCAGCTCGAGATTCCGCTGATCGAGCAGCCGTATCTGCTGAAGATGGTGATCGTCACGCAGCTGATCGGCACGGCGCTCGTGCGGCACGAGAACACGCTGCGCTCGCAGCGCGACATCGTCAACCAGCTGCTGACGGGCGATTACCCGAGCATCGACATCGCGGCCCATCGCGCGCGCAACCTGCAGCTCGCGCTCGACCGGCCGCGCCGCGTCGTCGCGCTCAGGCTCGCGGGCGTGCCCGCGCTCTTCGACGGCCGCGATCCGGCCGCGGCCGAGGCGCTGCTGCAGGACGCGCGGCGGACCGTCCAGCGCGGTCTCGACGACTGGCTGCGCGACGAGGACGACGTGTTGCCCGTCGTCGAGCAGGGCGAGCTGTTCGTGCTGCTGCTGCCGTGCGACGATCCGCGCTTTCGGAAGAGCAAGGTCGCGCTCGGCGCGCTGCGCGACGCGCTGAACCGGCAGATCGGGCCGCTCGCGCTGTTCGTCGGGATCTCGTCGACGGTCGGCGCCGCGCGCCATTACTGCCGCGGGCTCGCCGAGGCGCGGCAGGCGCTCGGCGTCGCCGAAGGGATGCGGCCGGGGCAGGGCCTGTGCGATTACAGCGAGCTCGGCGTGCTGAAGCTGCTCGCCGCGATCCCCGATCCGACGCTGATCGACAGCTTCGTGAAGGAAACGCTCGGTAATCTGCTCGACAGCAACCGCAAGCATCCGACGATGCTGATCGAGACGCTCGAAGCGCTGCTTCAGGAGAACGGCAATGCGATCAAGGCGGCCGAGCAATTGGCGATCCATCGCAACACGCTCAATCACCGGCTGCGCAGGATCGAGACGCAGTCGGGGCAATCGCTCGCCGATCCGTATTTTCGATTGAACGCATCCGTCGCGCTGCTCGCGTGGCGGATGTCGGACACGCAACGACAGGAGTTCTGATGAAACTCATCAACGCGACGCTGCGCAAGCGCAGCGGCCTTTTCAGCATCGCGCTCGACGGCGGCGCGATCGCGAGCGTCACGCCGCAGGCGGCGTGCGTCGCCGTGCAGGGCGCGGACGAGGTCGACGTCGAAGGCAGGCTCGTGATTGCGCCGCTCGTCGAGCCGCACATCCATCTCGACGCGGTGCTGACGGCGGGCGAGCCCGAATGGAACATGAGCGGCACGCTGTTCGAAGGCATCGAGCGCTGGTCGCAGCGCAAGGCGACGATCACGCGCGAGGACACGAAGACGCGCGCGCACGCGGCGATCGCGATGCTGCGCGATCACGGAATCCAGCACGTGCGCACGCACGTCGACGTCACCGATCCGACGCTCGCCGCGCTGAAGGCGATGC
Organism: Burkholderia oklahomensis C6786; assembly: GCF_000959365.1. NCBI lineage: Bacteria > Pseudomonadati > Pseudomonadota > Betaproteobacteria > Burkholderiales > Burkholderiaceae > Burkholderia > Burkholderia oklahomensis. Next base: position 2,466,501 of record NZ_CP009556.1, on the reverse strand, counting down.
TCGAAGTGAAGGACGAGGCGCGCGGGCTGATCGATCTGCAGATCGTCGCGTTTCCGCAGGAAGGGATCGAATCGTTCGACGGCGGCCGCAGGCTGATGGAGCAGGCGATCGAGATCGGCGCGGACGTCGTCGGCGGCATTCCGCACTTCGAGAACACGCGCGAACAGGGCGTGAGCTCGATCCGGTTCCTGATGGATCTCGCCGAGCGCACCGGCTGCCTCGTCGACGTGCATTGCGACGAGATCGACGATCCGAACTCGCGCTTTCTCGAAGTGCTCGCCGAGGAAGCGCGCGTGCGCGGGATCGGCGCGCGCGTGACGGCGAGCCACACGACCGCGATGGGTTCGTACGACAACGCGTATTGCTCGAAGCTGTTCCGCCTGCTGAAGCGCTCGGAGATCAACTTCATCTCGTGTCCGACCGAGAGCATCCATCTGCAGGGCCGCTTCGACACGTTCCCGAAGCGCCGCGGCGTCACGCGCGTGGCCGAGCTCGACCGTGCGGGGATGAACGTGTGCTTCGGGCAGGATTCGATTCGGGATCCTTGGTATCCGCTCGGCAACGGCAACATCCTGCGCGTGCTCGACGCGGGGCTGCACATCTGCCACATGATGGGCTACCAGGATCTCGTGCGCAGCCTCGACTTCGTCACCGACCACAGCGCGCGGGCGATGCACCTCGGCGAGCGTTACGGGATCGAGCCGGGGCGGCCCGCGAACCTCGTCGTGCTCGACGCGAGCGACGACTACGAAGCGCTGCGGCGGCAGGCGAAGGCGCTACTGTCGATTCGCGGCGGCGACGTGATCATGCGCCGCGTGCCCGAGCGCATCGACTATCCGGTCGCGCGCTGACGCGCGGCGGCGGGGCGCAGGCGGCCCGCCGCCGCACGCGGTCACTCGTGCCCGTGCTTGAGCCGCAGGCTCGCGATCGCGGCGATGACGAGCGCGGCGGCGAGGAACGCGAGGCCGTTCCTCGCGTTGCCGGTCACTTGCTCGATCGTGCCGACGACGGTCGGGCCGACGAAGCCGCCGAGCAGGCCGCACGTGTTGACGAGGCCGAGCCCGCCCGCCAGTGCGCTGCCGGACAGCCGCGACGCGGGGAAGGTGAACACGATCGACTGCACGACGAAGAACATCGACGCGGCGACGCACACGCTGAAGAGCGCGGCCGCGGGCTGCGCATACGCCGCGCAGACGAGTCCCGCCGCCATCACGACGAGCCCCGCGCACAGCATCCGCCGCGACTGCGACGAGTGGCGCGCGAAGCGCGGCAGCGTCGCCGCGCCGAGCGCCGCGGCGATCCACGGCGTCGCGGCCAGCAGGCCGACGACGACCGGCGTGAAGCGCCCCGATTCGCCGATGATGCCGGGCAGGAAGAAGATCATCGTGTAGATCGTCAGCTGATGGCAGAAATACACGAAGATCGCGAGCCAGATCTGCGGATCGCGCAGCGCGATGCCGAACGTATGCGAACCATGCGCGGACGTGCCCGCCGCCTGTTCGCTCGCGAGCGTGCGTTCGAGCGCGCGGCCGACTTCGGGCGCGAGCCAGCGCGCATCGCTCGGCCGGTCCGGCAGGCGGGCCCAGACGACGAACGCGAGCACGATCGCCGGAATGCCCTCGATCATGAACAGCCATTGCCAGCCGTGCAGCCCGAGCGCGCCGTCGAGTTCGAGCAGCGCGCCCGCGAGCGGGCCGCCGACGATGTTCGCGATGCACACGCCGAGCAGAAAATAGCCGGTCGCGCGTGCGCGTTCCTCGCGGCCGAACCAGTAGGTCAGATACAGCATCACGCCGGGAAAGAGTCCGGCCTCGGCGGCGCCGAGCATGACGCGCATCGCATAGAACGACGTTTCGCCGCGCACGAGCGCCATCGCGATCGACAGCGCGCCCCACGTGATCATGATTCGCGTGATCCAGAACCGCGCGCCGACGCGATGCATGATCAGATTGCTCGGGATCTCGAAGAGTGCGTAAGTAAGGAAGAAGAGTCCCGCGCCGAGGCCGTAAGCGGCCGACGAAATGCCGAGATCGATGCCCATCGAGTGCTTCGCGAACGCGATGTTCGTGCGATCGAGGAAGCTGATCACGTATGCGGTGATCAGGAGCGGCATCAGCTTGCGGAACAGCAGGCGGTTCAGCGACGTGCGGGCGTCGCCGGCGGGCGGACAGAGGGCTTCGGCTTGGTGTGCGGACATGAATGCGACTCCGGTGGAAACGAGCCGGCGCGCACGGCAAGCACGGCGCTCCGTGTTCAGATGACGGGCAGATGCATGGGTCGCGCGCCGGCGGCGCTCGTCGGGAGCGGGGCGAAAGGCGGCCTGCCGGGCATCGGCGTGCGCCGATGCCGCGTCTCTGCGCTTGCGTGTCGAATGATCGGGCGGCGCGTCGTCAGAAGTTGACCGCGTCGCCGCCCTTGAGCGCGAGCATCGCGCGCGCGTCGGCGGGCGTCGCGATCGCGAGCGACAATCCTTCGAGCACCTGACGAATCTTGCGTACCTGTGCGGCGCTCGATTCGGCGAGCTTGCCCGGTGCGATCCACAGCGAATCCTCGAGGCCGACGCGCACGTTCGCGCCTTGCGCGGCGCCGATCGTCGCGAGCGGAATCTGGTTCTTGCCCGCGCCGAGGATCGACCACACGTAGTCGCCGCCGAACAGGCGGTCGGCCGTGCGGCGCATGTGCGCGAGATCTTCCGGATGCGCGCCGATGCCGCCGAGGAGGCCGAACACGCTCTGGATGAAGAACGGCGGCTTCGCGAGCCCGCGATCGACGAAGTGCGCGAGGTTATACAGGTGCGAGAGGTCGTAGCACTCGAATTCGAAGCGGGTGCCGTTCGCGCCGCAGCTCGTCAGGATCGTCTCGATGTCCGCGAACGTGTTCTTGAACACGAGGTCGCGGCTCTTCTCCAGATGCTCGCGTTCCCACGGATGCCTGAATTCGCGAAACCGCTCGAGCATCGGATAGAGGCCGAAGTTCATCGAGCCCATGTTCAGCGACGCGACCTCGGGCTGGAAATGATGCGCGGGGCGCAGCCGCTCGGCGACCGCCATGTGCGGGCTGCCGCCCGTCGTGATGTTGATCACCGCGTCGGTGCGCGCCTTGATGCGCGGCAGGAATTCGGCGAACACGGCGGGATTCTGCGTCGGCCGGCCGTCGGCCGGATCGCGCGCGTGCAGGTGCAGGATCGCCGCGCCGGCTTCGGCGGCGGCGACCGCCGCTTCCTCGATCTCGCGCGGCGTCACGGGCAGGTGCGGCGACATCGACGGCGTATGGATCGCGCCCGTCGGCGCGCAGGTGATGATGACTTTGCGAGTGCTGGCCACGTTAGGGCTCCTTTCGATGCTCGACCGTGAATGGCGATGGTTGACGGCGCGTCAGAGCGCCTCGACGTTGCCGCAGACGGAAATCGCCTGCCCGGAAATTCCGTGGCCGCCCGGCGAGCAGAGGAACAGCGCCGTCGCGGCGATTTCGTCCGGGTCGGTCATTCGCCGCAGCGAGATCTTCTCGAGATAGCGCGCTTCCATCTGATCGTAGTCGATGCCGAGCTGCGCGGCGCGCGCCTCGATCACACGGCCCATCCGCGGGCCGCGGACGATGCCCGGCTGGATCGCGTTCACGCGGATGCCGAGCGGGCCGAGCTCGATCGCGAGGCTCTTCACGAGGCCGACGACCGCCCATTTGGTCGCCGAGTAAGGCGTGCGGAACGCATAGCCCAGGCGTCCCGCGACCGACGACAGCGCGATGATCGCGCCGCCGTGCGGCGCGTCGCGCAGCAGCGGCACCGCGCGCCGCGCGAACTGGAACTGCGCGTTCAGGTTGATCGCGACCGTCTGCTCCCATTGCACGGGATCGATTTCGTCGATGCCGCCCGTCGGCCCGGCGATGCCGGCGTTGTTGACGAGCACGTCGAGCCCGCCAAGCGTTTGCACGACGTCGGCGAACACGCGCTCGACGGCGGCCGGATCGGCGACGTCGGCGAGCGTCGTGCCGAGCGCGGCGCGCGACGGGCGGTCCGCGAGCGCGGCGAGCGCCTTCTCGGATGCGTCGCAGACGTGAACCTTGCCGCCGCATTCGGCGAACGCGTCGGCGATCGCGAGCCCGATGCCGGACGCGCCGCCCGTCACGAGTACGCGCAGGCCGGCGTACGGCTTCAGCAGATCGAGTGCGGTCATGAGTGTCTGTCTCCTGTGACGTCTGTCGTTTTTTCTTGATGTCGCCGTGGTTTCCTCGGCGACCGGCGAACGCGCGCCGCGCGGCTTGCCTCGAAGGCTGCATCGCTTATTCGTTCGCGAGCCGGCGCGGCCCGAGCCGCTCGCGTCCGGCCGCGAGCGTCGCGGCGAGATCGTGCGCGGCGCCGCCGATGTCGAGCGCGATGCCCGCGCGCACGCCGGCGCCGTCGCGGCGCTCGAGCGCGTCGACGATCGCGCGGTGCGCGTCCATCGAGCGCCGCATGTGCGGGACGTCGAGCGCGACCATGTTCAGGAACGGACCGATCCGCATCCAGAGGTTCTGGATGATCGCGAGCGTGTTCTCGCTCGCGCCGTGCGCATAGATCGCGCTGTGGAACGCGAAGTTGCTTTGCAGGTACGCGCGGCTTCGGCCGGCTTCGACGTGCGCATTCATCGTCTCGCAGATGCGCCGCACTTCGGCGATCTGCGCGTCGGTCATCCGCGTCGCCGCGCGCTCCGCGACGCAGCCTTCGAGCGCGATCCGCACGTCGCGCAGCTCGTCGAGCATCTCGACCGTCATCGGCGGCACGACGAGCGCGCGGTTCGGGCCGTCGACGAGCGCGCGCTCCGCGCGCAGACGCGTGAGCGCGGCGCGCACCGGCATCGTCGACGAGCCGACCGCCTCGGCGACGCTGCGCAGGCTGAGCGCCTGGCCGGGGGCGAAGCGGCCGCTCATCAGCGCCTGGCGGAGTTGCTGGTAGACCTTGTCGGCCATCGTTTCCTGTTCGACGGCCTTGAGGGCGGGGGGGACGATACGCGGCGCCAAAGCGGACTCCTCGGGGTTTGATCTGTGATCCGTGATCACACTTGCGATGTCACGCAGTGTTGTCGATGCGACGCGCGGAGTCAAGCGCGCGGCGATCAGGGAAAACGCGGGGGGCGTTGGGCCGACGCATCGAGCATGACGTCGGTTCGGCGCGGTGCGGGGTGATCGTGCCGGCCGTCGCGACGTCCGACGCGATTGCTTGCGCGATGACTTTGCGCCATGACGCGAACGGCGCGCGCAACGGAAGCCGCGAGCGTGAACAGCCGCGTGCCTTGCGTCGCCGCGCGACGCGCATTGCATACTTTGGCATCCGGAATGTTTCGTGCCGACGCCGCATGGACGGCGCGGCGTCGATCGGCTTCGTATCTCGCCGGCTTGCGGGCAAGCGAGTTGCCTGCGTATTCGCCGAATCGAGCCGCACGACGGCACCGTCCTCGCCGACGGCGTGGCGAGGCGCCGCGCGTCAGGCCGAATGCCGCGTGCGGATCGCAGGCGGCAAGCGTGACCCGCGGCGCGCAGGACGGCTTCGCCTCTCGCACGTCAGGCGCGTAGCGGCAATGGATCGAAGAAGGGATGCGCCGCGCATGTGCGGCGACAGCGGGCGGCGTGCAGTGACGATCGGCGATGCCCGTTGCATCGAGCATGCGACGGGCATCGCCGAATTTCGCGCGGCGGCACGCCATGCGTCGCTTGGCGCGAGCACGGCGCGCGGTGACGCGTCAGGCGGGGATCTCGGCGATGTACGACAGTTGGAGATTCTGTCCCCAGCCGCTCGTCGTGTAGTCGGCGCCGACATAATCGGTGCGACAGATGTTGACCGTGAAATCGGTGTTGGTGACGCTGATCACGGTGACCGCGAACGTATCGGGATAGGCGGACGTGTGTTTCGGATCCTGCAACGTGCACGCGATGACGATCGGCTTGGACGTGAACGCGGCCGGGAACGGCACCTTGACGGTCAGCGGGATGTTATACCAAGGCTTGCTGGCCGGCAGTTTCTCGCGCGGACCGACCACATGCGTACCGACGATTTTTTGCGTCATGTCGAATTCTCCATGGTTTTGTTGATGTGGAGCGATGCACGGACGCGTCGAGTAACGGGCGCCGTAGGTACGTTATAGAAACCGTACGAAGCGCAGGACAACTAGGAGATCTTGTAGGTTGCGCGTGTCGACTGTCGATGAACGGAAGTCGCGAACGTGGAGCGGGGCGAGCGGGCGAAGCTGCCGTTCCGCGATCGATCGGGGGCACGAGGGCGAGTGCGATGCGCGGGCTCGAAGCCTGTCGCGTGCGGCCTTGGTTTTCGGGGCGGCCGAGACGGAAATCGCGAACGCTGCCGATCGTTCACGATTTCCGTCGCCGCGCTTCGTGTGAAGGTCAGCGCTTCTCGTCGGTCAGCGTCTTCAGAAACGCGACGATGTCGCGCATGTCCTGCTCCGTCATCGCCGGTCGATCGCCGGGCTTGCGGTCGAACGGCGCGTCGGCGACGTCGACGTTCGCGCGGTACGCGGGCGGGATGTCGTCGTATTGCAGCACGCGAGCGTCCGCATCGTGCGGATAGATCTTGCCCGGATCGGTATTGCGCACGTTGTAGAACGCGAGCACCTGGTCGAGCGAGTGATAGACGCCGTTGTGGAAGAACACGCGGCGCGTCGCGACGTTGCGCAGCGACGGCGTCGCGAACATCCCGCAGTATTGCGTCTGCGTCTTGAGGTCCTCGCGAAACGGCCCGCAGATGCCGAGATCGTAGAACGCCGGATCGCGGTTCTGCGCGAGCGCGCGGTTGCGCGGCACGCCGAGCGCCTCGTACTGATAGTCGGTGAACATCGGCGGCAGCCCGTCGACGCTCGGCTTCGACAGATGGCAGCCCGCGCAATTGGCCTTGTGCGGATCGTCGAAGAGCCGCATTCCGCGCAGCTCGGCCTGCGTGAGGCGCGCGTCGCCTTCGAGCCAGCGGTCGTACTTGCTCGAATACGGATGGAACGACCGATCCTCGACCTGGTAGCGCGCGATCGCGAACATCGCTTCGGACACCGCAAGACGCGCGTCGTCGAAGATGCGCGGGCCGAACAGTTGCCGGAGCTGCGGCGCGTACCGCGCGTTCGCGAGCTTGCGCGCGACATCGTCGATGTTCGCGTTCGCCATCTCGATGGGATTCAGCAGCGGACCGAATGCCTGCTGCTGCAGCGTATCCGCGCGGCCGTCCCAGAACATCCCGCCTTGCGGCACGCGTTGCGGCGCGGCGTCGGCGCCCGCCGTCTTCCGCGCGCGCACGACGCCCGCCGCCGACGCGGCCTGCTGCGCGACGCTCGCCGCGTCGTCGTTCTCGGACGCGTCGGGGCCGATGCTGAAGTTCGGCTGGCGGTACAGATACATCAGCGACGGCGGCGGCCGGTAGCCGGGCTGCGACAGCGCGGCGCCGCCCAGTTGCACGTCGAGGTCGTTCGGCGGCCCGTATGCGTGGCCGGGGCTGTGGCACGACGCGCACGACTGACGGCCCGACGCGGACAGCGACGGATCGAAGAACAGCGCGCGGCCGAGCTGCGCGACCGCGCTCAACGGCTCGGCGGCCGGGCGGCGCAGCACGACCGGATGCGGATTCGCGCCCGTCAGGTCTTCGACGATCGCGCCGACCGCGTCCGGCGCGTACTCGGGAAACGCGAGCGCGAACGCGGCGAGACCGAATGCGCCGAGCGCGGCGAGCGACAGCGCGTGGCGCATGGCGCGCGCATTGCGGCGACGGGCGTCGGCCGATGCGGCGGGGCGCGTCGCCGCGGCGGATTCGGAGAGCGGAGCGGACCGGGCGGATCGGGAAGAAGAGGCGGGCTGCGCGGAAAGCGGTTCGGCCATGCTGGAACGTTCGGTCGTCATCGTGCGAATGAAAAATCCGGCGCGTGCCGCGCGGGAACGACGGCCGGCCGGCGCTGCGCGCGCCGGCCGGTTGCGTGTCGGACGCGTCGCGCGGCTGCGCGCCGCGCGACGTCCGGATCGGTCAGATCGAGGGCGCCGTCGCGACCTTCGTGCCGAGCGTCGGATCGAGATACAGCGGCGTCGCGTTCACCGTGCCCGAGAAGTTGAACAGATCGCTGAGGTCGCCCGCCGTCGCATCGAACGAGCCGCCGCCGATCCGCTGGCCGCCCAGCCAGTTGTCCTCGATGAAGCGGACGATCGACGCCTGATCGATCAACGTGTGGCTCACGTAGTTCTGCTTCGCCCACGGCGACACGACGACGAACGGAATCCGCGTGCCCGGGCCGCAGCGGCCGTTGACGGCGGCGCCGCCCACGCCCGTCGTCGCCGCGCCGGAGCCGCACACGCCGTTGCCGTTCAGTTGATCGACCGCGTCGAACGATGCGCGCGTCGGCTTCGTGTACGCATGGTCGTACCAGCCGTCCGAGTCGTCGTACGTGACGATCACCGCGGTGTTCTGCCAGTCGGGCTGCTGCTGCAGGAAGTTGATGACCTTCGCCACGAACTGCTGCTCGTCGAGCGGATCCGAGTAGCCGGCGTGCGCGTCCTGCGCGGCGGGCGCCTTCAGGAAGCTGACCGACGGGAAGTTGCCCGCCTTCACGGCCGCGAAGAAGTCGTCCGAATCGTACTGGTGGTTCGCGGGCTCGGGCGTCTTGCCGTCCGTCTCGACGCTCGCGCCGATCGCGGCGACCGAGCTCGGGCGCGTGTGCTGCGGGTTGGCGGTCGACGCGTAGTACTGGAACCAGTTGTGGTGCGGGATGTAGTCGGCCGTCGCCGCGTTCACCGCGGTCGCGATCGTGCTGCGCTTGCAGCCCGTCGTGCCGTTCGCGTTCGTCGTCGACAGGTTGAAGCCGCCCATGAAGCCGCCCCACGTGATGTTCCGCGCGTTCAGCAGATCGCCGATGTTCTTGCCGGACATCATCGCCTGGTCGGTCGTGCTCGAGCACGCGTCGAAGCCCGGGTCGACGTCGTTGATCATCGTGAGGCCGCCCTGGCCGTCGTTGATGTAGTACGAGGTCTTCGCGAGCGTCGACACGGCCTTCGACGTCTTCACGATCTGCATTCCGTCGGTCTGGCCGGCGATCACGTTGAGCGCGCCCGGCGTCGACGGGCCGTAGGTCGACGTGTATGCGTTGTCGCTCATCGCGAAGCGCTGCGCGTAGTTCCACAGCGCCGTCACCGTGTTGCCGTCGAAGTAGCCCATCACCTGGCCCGTCGTGCCGAACGCGCCGGCGCCGCCGCTTGAGCCGTTGCCCGTGTATTTCGGGAAGAGATCGGCGAGGCCGTTGTCGTACGCCTGCTCTTCGGCGGTGTACGCGTGGTTCTGGTCGGCCGTCGCGGCTTGCGTGCGGTCGAGGCGGAACGGATTCGTCGCGCCCGCGCCGTTCGCCGGATTCGTCGCGTTCGGGTTCGCGGTCAGCAGCAGGCCCGACAGGCCGTTGACCGACGGCGTGCCCGGTGCGGCGTTGAACGCCGGTTCGCCCGACGGGTTCGCGGCGTTCGGATAGGTGCCGAAGTAGTGGTCGAACGACACGTTCTCGCCGTAGATCACGACGAGATGCTTGATCGGCGTCGCGGTCTGCAACGCGTTCTGCGATGTGACAGGAGCGGAGCTGTCGGTGCCGCCGCACGCAAAGAGGGCGATGGCCGATCCGACACATGCGGTGGCGATCAAGGCTCGACGAAACATCTGTTGGGACTCCAATGAATGGCTGCTCGATTGACGAGGATCCGCAGCGGATCGCGCGACGGGAACCTGCTGCGCGGGACGAGCGAGCGTCGCGGACGCGCCGTGCGCCGGATACGAAACGGCTGCATTGGACCAGTTTGGTATGAAGCTATGGAGGCGATGCGCCTTCGACAGAATTACAGGTGGATGTCGTTGGCATTACGAGCGGAAAGAGGAGCGCGGGAGCGTGGGCCGCGCGCTCGACCGGGCGCGCGCGGCTTGCGCGGTGTTGCTGCGCGCCGCGCCGTGCATGCGGCGGCGCCCGACGTGCGACGTGGCTTTACTTCGCGTCGCTTTGCGCGATCGCGCGCGGCATGTCGCGCGCCGCACGCGATCGCATCACCGCAGCAATCGATTCAGCCGCGCCCACTGCTCGAAGAGCGCCGGCCATGCATGCGCGACGCTGCCCGGCTTGCCCATTCCCCAGCCATGGCCGCCCGTCTGGAATGCGTGCAGCTCGACGGGCACCTGCGCGGCGCGCAGCGCGCTCGCCATCAACAGGCTGTTGTCGATCGGCGCGATCGGATCGTCGAACGCTTGCGCGAGAAACGTCGGCGGCGTGCGCGCGCTCACGTGCGGATTGACCGACAGCGCTTCGCCGTCAGCCTGCGTCGGATGCGCGCCGGCGACGTGCAGGCGCGTGCGCGTGCGATCGAACGGCGGCATCAGCGTCAACACCGGGTAGAGCAGCGCGGCGAGATCGGGGCGCGCGGATTCGCGGTCGGCATCGTCGACGCTCGCGTAGCGGCGCGCATCCGGCTCGACGGCGGTCATCCCGGCGAGATGCCCGCCCGCGGAAAACCCGACGATCGCGATCCGCGCCGGATCGATGCCGTCGCGCTTCGCCCGCGCGCGGATCACGCGCATCGCGCGCTGGCCGTCCTGCAGCGGCGCAAGCCGCGACCAGCCTTGCTCGGGCAGACGGTACACGAGCTCGAACGCGGTCACGCCGAGTGATTTCAGCCACGCGCACATCGGCGTGCTCTCGTTGCCGAGCTCAATGTGTTCGTAGCCGCCGCCAGCGATCACGAGCGCCGCGCCGCCGTTGCCGCGTGCGGGCCGATAGACGTTGAGCCGCGGCCGCGCGACGCGCGACACGCCGCCATGCTTGCCGGTCCGCTCGCCGTCGCCCGCGCCGGTTGCGATCGGATCGGGCGCGGGGCCGGGCCACAGCGGAATCGTCTCGTCAGGCGCGATGCGCGGCGCGTCGTCCGGCGATGGCGTCGCGCGCGCGGCGGCCTGCGCGTGCGCGGACGGCACGGCCGCGTCGAGCGCGCCGGCGAGCGTGACGCCGAGCAGGGTGCGTCGGGTGAGGTTCATGTCGAAGGCTCCGAATCAGAGAGCGACGCCGTTCGGCCTGCATCGGCGTCGCATGTAGGCGTGTCGGCTTGCCTGCCGGCTGTGCGTGGTCCCGCTCGACGATCCGCTTGGTCCGTTCGATCCGTTCGATCGGCGGCGACGCCGCGAGCTTGCCGATGCCGTCGATCGGATCGTCGTCAACGCGGGCGTCGTGTCCTTCGCGAAAGTCCGGTCGCCGCAGCCGATCACGCGCCGCCGCCGTGGCGCTGCGATTCCGCGATGGCTCGCCTTCATCAGCACGTCGAGCGCGAGGACGTCGGCACCGCGGAGGATCGCGTCGATGTTCGGCGTGCGCTCCGGCGGCGCGCCCGCACGTTCATCGTGATCGGCATCGACATTCTGATGTTCGCGTATGGCGCACGCAAGCTCGCGAGCCCATTTCTTTGGGGCGGGGGGCGCGGTGCGCTCTCGGAGCATTGCATGTCGCGCTTCGTGCGCCGAATGCCGAATGCCGAATGCCGTGCGCCGACCGTCGTGTCCGCCGCGCCAGTCGCCAGTCGCGCGTCGCGTGGAGCGCCGCGGCGGGCGATTGCGCCGCGGCGGAGCGAAGCCAGTCGCGCAGCCGAGCCGCATACACCCGCGCACTGCAGCGCACGGCCGCACCTAATCGCGCGGCTGCCGCGCGGCTTCCGATTCGACCGCGCTCACAAAGGCTCGCCGATCCGATGCGCGACCGCGTAGCGGACGAGCGCCGATTCGTTCGGCAGTTCCAGCTTGTCGAGCACGTGCGCCTTGTAGATCCGGACGGTCTTCGCGCTGATCCCGAGCGCCTGTGCGATCTCGGCGGGCGTATCGCCGGACGCCAGGTGGCGGAACACCTCGAATTCGCGCTTCGACAGCCGCTCGTGAAGCGGCGCGTCCGACTGCGAATGAAGGTTTTCCGCGAGTTGCTCGGCGACGTGCATGCTGACGTACACGCCGCCCGACGCGATCTTGTGAAGCGCGGCGATCAGTTCCTCGCAGCCGCTTTGCTTCGTGAGGTAGCCCGATGCGCCGGCCCGGAACACGTCGGCCGCGTGCCGCTGGTTCATCTGTGCGGTCATCACCAGGATGCGCATCGACGGCGCCGCCTGGCGGATGCGATGGATCAGGTCGGCGCATTCCCGTCCGACGGTGGTCTGATCGAGTATCGCGATATCGGCATGACCGTGCTTGACGAGCTCGAACGCGGATGCCGCGTCGCCCGCTTCCCCGTCGATTTCGAAATCACCCGATTTTTCGAGAATATGTCGCAAGCCGTCGCGCAGCACGACGTGACGGTCGACCATCAACAGCTTGATCATCAGTGAAGTCTCGTAGCTCCAACATGCTTATGGCCGTCGTGTCCCGGTAGTCGGCACGCGTTCGCGCCGCGTCGCGACGAGGCGCGAACGCATGCGGCGATCCGGCCGAGCTCCGGACGCTCGTTCCCCGGGCCGTTGCGTCGCGCCAGGCGGCGAGCGGGTTTCCCCGAGCGCGTCGCACGTGTCGCGACAGGTCGCCACGGCTTGAAAAGCAAAGTCGAGACCGCCGCTTCGAGCAAGCCGCGCGGCGCTGACGATACCCGTCGGCATGCGATGCGACGCATGCCGCGCAGGTTCTTGTTCATATCATCGGGATCGTCGCCCGCCGGGTGGCGGACGCGTGGCCAAAACGCGAACGCCACGTTTCGATCTTATGCCGGAATGCTTACGCAATCCTGATCGTTGCGCGCGCAATCGCATCGGTGAAATCGCGGATGGCGTGCCTGCGCACCGTCTTGCGAATTGTTCATACTGTAGGACGACAACGCCTTCGTGCAATGCGCAGACGGGCCGCGGCCGCTTTGCGTTCGACGTGATCCGTCGCGCTCGGAGAAGCATGCGATGCGCGTTGCTCGACGATCCGCGCAAGTTCCCGCATCCGCCAATCGCTTGCGAGTTTGCTTGCGTGCCGGCGACGCGGTCCACGAATGACGATGCACGGCGTCGATGCGAATGGGATGACGAAGCGTTCCGGCCGATCGAAATTCGATCCGATCGCATCTTGCGATCGTAGCGCCGCCGGCCGGTTCGGTCGTGCGGATCGAGGGCGCCGCGACGGAACGCATGCGTTCATCGTCTCGCTTCGCACGATGCGACACGTGTGCATCGACGGGTGCGGGTCGGAACGAGGAAAGCGTTTCGGAAACGTCGACGTTTGGCATCGACATGCGCATGTCGTCCATCGAACCGCAGCACAACTGCGACGCATCGCGCGATCGAATCGACTGCGGATTCGGCAAATTCCTACATGCCGGTGCAAAGCGGCTGTGTGCTTATCTCGTAATTGCTGATTTTCATTCGCCGTCCCGATCTGCACAGTGCGAGGGAACGCAGTTTCCCATCGCAGATGAAACGAGGGCGGTGCCGCCGGCGCAGGCTGACGCCGCTCGATGTCGGAGACATGACCATGTTGACGCCGCATGAATTCTCAACGTTGTTATGCATCGCTCGCTCGCCCGAAGACGTCGACGTGGCGGACCCGGAATTTGCTTCTCTCGTTGAAATGGGACTCGCGATGACGACGGTGCGCGGGCAGCCGGTCGCACCGGGGCCGCTCTTGACGTCGCGCGGCCGCGAAATGCTCGAACGGATCGTGTGCGCGAAATCGGCCGCCGTGCAGCGGATGTGACCGCCGGCGAATCGCGGCGCATGCGCGATTCGCGCATGGTCGGATGACGATTGCAGCGTGTGATGACGTCGTCGGGCGATCGACGAATGATGCCTTCATCGACCGTCACATTGTGTGGCGGGTCGATCTCGCATGCGGCACGGAGCGCATGCGTTTCCATCGCTTGTTGACGCAACGCAAGCTGTATGTCGCGCGATGGCGCACGCTCATCGTTGGCGGCGCACGCGACGCGTTGCGCGCGGACGTGCGCACCGAGCCTCATCACTCAACGGGCGACAAGCATGGAACACACGCACCGCCTATCCGACAACGCAACGCGATTGCTCGCGCTGCTCGACGCGTTGCTCGCCGAGCTGTACGGCGAGCGGAACGGCCATCGCCACGCGACGCTCGATGCGCAGTTCGAGCGCGATCTCGGCTTCGACAGCCTGACGCGCGCGGAGTTGTTCGACCGGATCGAGCGTGCGTTCGGCGTGCGCTTGCCGGTCGACGTGTTCGCGTCCGCCGCGACGTCCGCGGACGTCGTGCGCGCGCTGGCCGACGCACACGCACGCGCGCAACCGCACGCCGCTGCCGGCGACGAAGCCGTGTCGATGTCGCCCGCCGACGCCGCCGCGTGGCCCGTCGACGTCGACACGCTGATCGACGCGTTGCGCTGGCATGCCGAGCGTCATCCGGATCGCGTCCATCTGCGATTGCTCGAAGACGGCCTGACGGCGACGCCGCTCACGTATGGCGAGCTGTATCGGCGCGCGTCGGACATGGCGAGCGGCCTGCGCGAGCGCGGCATCGATCCGGGTGACACGGTCGCGCTGATGTTGCCGACGGGGTTCGACTACTTCGTGTCGTTCGCCGCGATTCTGTTCTGCGGCGCGATTCCGGTGCCGATCTATCCGCCCGCCAATCTCGCGCAGCTCGACGAGCACGTCGGGCGCCACACGCCGATCCTCGAAAATGCGCGGATCAAGGCGCTGATCGCGTTTCGCCCGGCCGTCTCGATCGCGCAGCTGCTGAAGCTGCGCGTGAGCACGCTGCAGCACGTGCTCACGCCCGAGCAGATCGCGGGCCGCGCGCATCTGCCGCCGTTTCGCGCGGCGGCCGACGACGTCGCTTTGCTTCAGTACACGTCGGGCAGCACCGGCACGCCGAAGGGCGTGATGCTCAGTCATGCGAATCTGCTCGCGAACATTCGCGCGATGGGCGACCGGATGCGCGTCGACGCGTCCGACGTGCTCGTGAGCTGGCTGCCGCTGTATCACGACATGGGACTGATCGGCGCGTGGCTCGCGCCGCTTTATTTCGGCATCCCGGCGATCGTGATGTCGCCCGTCGTGTTCCTCGCGCGGCCGGCGCTCTGGCTGCGCGCGATCTCGCGGTATCGCGGCACGATCACCGCCGCGCCGAACTTCGCGTACGAGCGCTGCGCGCGCCATCTCGCCGCGCTCGAACCGACCGAATTCGATCTGTCGTCGCTGCGCTTCGCGTTCTGCGGCGCGGAGCCCGTCAATCCGGACACGCTGCGCGCGTTCGCCGCGCGCTTCGCGTCGTGCGGCTTCGACGCGCGTGTGCTGACGCCCGTCTACGGGCTCGCGGAAAACACGCTCGGGTTGACGTTTCCGGCCCCCGCGCTGGGACTGCGGGTCGATCGCGTCGCGCGCGAGCCGCTCAGCGCGAGCGGCCGCGCGACGCCCGCGCCCGGCGACGCGAACGCGCTCGACGTGCCGAGCTGCGGCTATCCGCTCGACGGCACCGAGCTGCGGATCGTCGACGACGGCGAGCGCGAGGTCGCCGAGCGGCAGGTCGGGCGCATCGAGTTTCGCGGCACGTCGGCGACGCGCGGCTATTACCGCAATCCCACGCAGACCGCGCGCCTGTTCCACGATAGCTGGCGCGACACCGGCGATCTCGGCTACGTCGCCGACGGCGAGCTGTACATCACCGGACGCGCGAAGGACATGATCATCCGCGGCGGCCAGCATTTCTTTCCATACGAGCTGGAGGAGGCGATCGAACGGCTGCCGGGCGCCGTGACGGGCGGCGTCGCGGTGTGCGGCGGCGCCGATCCGGTGAGCGGAACCGAGCGGGTCGTGATTCTCGTCGAGAGCGACGCAACCGATGACGCCGCGTGCGAGCGTCTGCGCGCGAGCGTCAACGACGTGACGGCCGCGCTCTGGGGCATGCCGGCCGAGCAGGTGAGCATCGTCGCGCCGCACGGCATCCTGAAGACGCCGAGCGGCAAGATTCGCCACGCGGCGACGCTCGAGCAGTTCGAGCGCCACGCCGGACGGCTGCCGCAGGCGCCCGCGTCGTGGCGGCAGTTCGCCGACCTCGCGGCCGGCAGCGTCGCGCCGTTCGGCCGGCGCGCGTCGCGGCGCGCGGCGCACGTGCTCCGGGGGCTGTACTGCTGGGCGCTCGCGGCGCTGCTCGCGCCCGCGCTGTGGGCGCTCGTCGCGTACCGGAAGGATCCTCAGGACAACTGGCCTCTCGCGGCATACGCGTGCCACACGTTCCTGCGTCTCGCCGGCGTGCGCACGAACCTGATCGCCGATCCCGACGCGCTTGCGGCCGGGCCGTCGATCGTCGTCGCGAATCATACGAGCTATATGGACGTCGTTGCGCTGCTCGCGCTGCTGCCGCAACCGGTGCACTTCGTCGCGAAGCGCGAACTCGCGACGCGACCGTTCGCCGGCCGCTTCCTGCGCGCGCTCGGCACGCGGTTCGTCGAGCGGCGCGAGTACAGCCGCAGCATCGAGGACGAGGCGCGGCTCGTCGCGCAGGCGGCCGCCGACGATACGCTGCTGTTCTTCCCGGAAGGCACGTTCACGCGCGCGGCGGGGCTCGGCGCGTTCCGCCTCGGCGCGTTTCGCGCGGCGTGCGTCGCGCGGCGGCCGGTGGTGCCCGTCGTGGTGAGCGGCGCGCGCGCCGTGTTGCGCGACGGCGAATGGCTGCCGCGCCGCGGGGAGATCACCGTGACGATGCTCGCGCCGATCCGGCCCGACGGCACGGACTTCGGCGCGATGGCGCGGCTGCGCGACCGCGCGCGCGGCGCGATTCTCGCGCATTGCGGCGAGCCGGACTTGCGCGACGGCGGCGCTCAGCGCGTGGAGTTCGCGCCGGCCGCGTAATGCGCGCGGCATTCCGCCTCGCGCCCGCGCACCACGCGCCTGCCGGCCAGCGCGCCGCGCGTTTCGGTGACGACGGTGCGCTGATACTCGTCGTGCTCGTGGTCGTAAAAGTACAGGATCACCCAGTCCGCGGTGCGGCCGAGTTCGTGTGCGCGTCCGGTGTTCGAATAGAGCGCGGTGAAATGCCAGTCGTCGCGCGTCGTGTGCAACACCGGCAGCCACGGTTCGCGCCGCGGGTTCAGCCGCTTCGGCGCGATCATCGGCAACGTGCCGGCGGCGGTCTTCTCGCGATAGAGGCGGTCGACGTCGAGCAGCACGGATACGGGCGGCTCCAGCGCGGGCGTCGCGCGACGCATCAGCGCCTGCCTGCCGCGCCGGCGGCTCAGCAAGCCCTCGAGCGCCGCGCGGATGCCCGCGATGCGCCGCGGACCGAGCCCTTCGACTGTCGCGAGCCGGCCGTCGTGCACGGCGAGCTCGAGGTCTTCGAGCGTGTCGATGTGCAGCGCATCGTGGATGCGCTCGGCGAGCGCCTGGCCGACGCCCGGCACCATCCGGAACGACAGCGTCGGGCTTGCCGAGCCGCGCAGTCGGTCGAGCTGGCGCCAGCGGTCGGTGATCAGCATCTCGGCGATCGCGCGCGCGATGCCGAGGCCGATGTGCGGCAGCGCGTCGAGCGCTTCGATGCCGCCCGCGTCGAACAGCTCGCGGACGTCGCGATCGAGGCTCGCGATCGTATCGGCGGCCGAGCGGTACGCGCCGGCCCGATATGGGTTCGCGCCCTGCGCATCGAGTCGCTGCGCGGCCTCGAGCAATCGGTCCGCGATGTGCCGGTTGTCCGTCGCGGCGGTGGGTAGGGCAGTCTGCATCGTTCGAAGGCGGTTGATTGCGCGGCGAGGCCGGGGTTCGCGTCGGCGAGCGATGCGAATGCGTATTGCGTGGGGCGATCGAGCGACGTGGTTCCGGTGCGCACGACGAACGGCGCGCCGTTCGAACGGCCGAATCCGCTGCGAGCGCGGCTGCCAGCCCGGTTGCGAGCCGGGGCGTCGGGGGCGGCCCGGGCTCATGAGCGCCGGCGCGGGATTCACGTCCGCATCCGCATCGCATCGAGCCGCGATCGACCGATCCTCTTGAAAATTCTCATCGAACGAATGCGCGGGAAATTGACGCGCGTCAACGGTCTGCGATCGGGATGCGTGTGACGCGCTTGTCGATGCGCGACGTCTTCCGCGGGCGCCGCGATCATGTCGCTCCGCTCGAGCGCGCGCGCGACGAAGGGGCGCGCGGCGGTCTCGGCGACGTTCGGCGGCGGCGTCCGGCTCGCGCGCTCGAACATCGGCTCGAAGCACGCTGCCGGCGGGCGGGACGACCCACGCGGCGTGCTCTACGCCGGCGAGCGCGCGGCGCACGCTCGAGAAGCGAATGGTCCGGGCCGCACGACGGCGGTCACGCTGTTCCAGCGCGATCTTCTCCTTTCGGCGATGAACGGGCGTTTCGCTGCCGTTGTAGCGCGCACCGCCGCT
The DNA here is from genome assembly GCF_000959365.1 of Burkholderia oklahomensis C6786. NCBI lineage: Bacteria > Pseudomonadati > Pseudomonadota > Betaproteobacteria > Burkholderiales > Burkholderiaceae > Burkholderia > Burkholderia oklahomensis. The sequence continues at coordinate 2,448,172 of NZ_CP009556.1, read as the reverse complement.
GTAGCGATGCGACGCCGACTCGGAGACGGATCGTTTGCAGGCGAGAATATTCGCTCGCGGACGCTCGGCTCACGCGTTTGCGCATGGTCTTGTTAATTTCTTACAAATCAATGAATTATGTCTTGCGATCGCGTGACGATTTCTTACACAATGGCCGCCTCCGGTTCATTCAGGGACATCGGCAGGCGATAGTCCTGCCGTACCTGAGAGCCGTGTTTTTCTCGCGATTCTCGCATTGAACAGCAGCAGAGGCAGACCATGCTCCGTCCCGTTTTCGAGGCCGTACGGTTGGACGACGTCGTATTGCAACCTTCTCCGATCGACCCGGCTTGGATTCTCGAAGGGAATCCCGTCGCGCGCAGCGGGCAGTGGTCCTGCAGTCCCGACTCGACGACGTCCATGTGGGTCTGGGATTGCACCGCGGGGCGCTTCAACTGGCACTTCGACTGCGACGAAACCATTCACGTGATCGAAGGCGAAGTGATCGTCACGCCGGAAGGCCACGCGCCGCGCACGTTGCGTGCGGGCGACGCCGCGCTGTTCCACGCCGGCAGCCGCGCCGAATGGCACGTGCCCCGGTACGTCCGCAAGCACGCGATTCTGCGTCCGCATATCTCCGGGCCGGCGCTTTTCGTTCACAAGGTCGTCCGCAAGTTGAGCGGCCCGCTGAGGTGAGACGCGCGCGGAGCGTCTGCCCGGTCCGCAGAGGGCGCGAATCCCGCGGCCTACTTCGCTCGCTTTGACTTTGCTTTTCCGCCGGATGTGTTGAGCGCGATCGCGGCGTGGATGAGCGCCTTGAACGCGTTCGCGTCGGGTTCCTCGCCTTCATGGATGTCGATCGCGCGCCTTGTATTGCCGTCGAGGCTCGAGTTGAAGAGCTTGGCCGGGTCCTCCAGCGACGCACCCTTGGCGAAGGTCAACTTCACGATCGACTTGTACGACTCGCCGGTGCAGATGATTCCGCCGTGCGACCAGACGGGCGTGCCCATCCATTTCCATTCCTCCACGACGTCCGGGTCTGCCTCCCGGATGAGCTTGCGGATTCGGCTCAAGGTTTTCCCGCGCCAGTCTCCGAGCTCGGCGATTCTCTTGTCGATCAGTTCAGAGGCCGACTGGCCCTCGGCCGAACTCGGCTTTTCCATGTTTTCCTCCTGAGATTCGCAAGAAGAAGTCTGCGTCGAATGTGTCTGCTTGAGGGGGGATCTTCGCGTGCAGCGGTCCGGCCGGTCGAACGTCGGGCCGCTTCAGTCGACCGGCGGAACCGCGCCTTCCGACAAGGTCTTGACGAGCCTCGTGCGACGCCGTTCGAGATCCGCGATTTGACGATCGATGGATTCGAGGCGCCGCCGCTGGATATCGGTGATCTGGTCGCACGAACGGGCGCCTTCGATCAGCAGCATGCAGTCCGGAAAGCCGCGAATATCGTCAATGGTGAAACCGGTCGCGATCATGCGCCGGATCTGCCTGACCTGCGTGACCGTCTTGTCGGGGAACATCCGGTAGCCATTGCTCGCGCGTACCGAGGCGAGCAGACCGTGTGCGTCGTAGTGCCGGATCGATCGCACGCTTGCGCCGGTGCGTTGCGAAAGTTCTCCGATCGTCAGCAATTCCTGCGAAGGCATCTTGTTCATGAGAGGCAGGCTAGCACAATTCGCTTGACTCTCACATCAGTGTGAGGGTTGAAGCTGAGCGGACTGTCCACTCTTGAGGAATGCACCATGCACGCCCGAATGCTCACTCGCTTGCTGATTGCAGCGGTCTCGGGGGCGACGCTGTTCGCGTCCGCACCTGATGCGGTCGCGGTCTCTCTTAGCTATAGGGTTACATCGAAGGATGGAGTGAAACTGGCGGTTCAGGAAAGCGGCAACCCCAACGGCCCTCCGGTCATTTTGATTCACGGTCTGCTCGGCGGTCGCCTGAACTGGGACGCGCAGGTGCGGAGCCCCGAATTGCGCGAATACCGGATCATTACGTACGATCTGCGCGGCCACGGTCTGTCGGATAAACCATCCGGCGCCGAGCCGTATCACGACGGGCGCCGTTGGGGCGACGACCTCGCGGCGGTCATCAAGGGCTCGCACGCGAGAAAACCCGTCGTGGTCGGCTGGTCGCTTGGCGGCGTGGTGATATCCAACTACCTCGCAACGCATGGCGATCACGACATCGCCGGTGCCGTATACGTCGATGGCGTGGTCGAACTTGCGCCCGGTCAGATCGTCGATCATCCTGAGGTCCGCCAGGACATGAATTCGCCGGATCTGAAGACGCATCTCGACGGCGAGCGCGCCTTCGTCGGACTGTGCTTCAACCGTCGGCCGGATGCCGACACATTCGGCCGGCTGCTCGCCGAAGCCGCGATGGCATCGTGGGACATGCAAAAAGAAGTCCCGACGATGACGGTGTTCGCCGCTGAAGGGCTCGGCAAGGCGCGCGTGCCGCTGCTCTTCATCTACGGCGGCCGCGACGCGCTGGTCGACACGCACGCGACGCTGGCCCGCGCGATCGCGCTGAATCCGCGCATCGCCAGCAAGGTGTACGCCGAGTCGGGCCATGCGCCTTTCATCGAGGAGCCCGGCCGCTTCAATCGCGATCTGGCCGAGTTCGTCAGGTCGGCGTCCGGGCAATGAAGCGCCGTTCTACGAGGAGGTAATCATGGCATCCGAAGTCGAACGCACTGCCGCGGATGACTTCTTTCCGGGCTTCGCCGGGCTCGACATCGAAACCGGCGATGTCTCGTTTCGCGGCAGGATCGGCGGGACCGGATCGCCGGTTCTGCTGTTGCACGGCTATCCGCAAACTCACGTTGCATGGCGATTGATTGCGCCGACGCTCGCGAAGTCCCGCACCGTCATCGTGCCGGATCTGCCGGGATACGGCGGCAGCCGGACCCACAACGATCTGCCTCGATGGACCAAGCGCCGCGTGGCCGGTGCGCTCGTCGCGTTGATGGATCGGCTCGGGCACGAACGGTTCGCTGTAATCGGACATGACCGGGGCGCTCGCGCCGGATACCGGCTTGCGCTGGATCATCCTCAGCGCGTCGCCGCGTATGTATCGCTGACCGTCGTGCCCACGCTCGATACTTTCGCGGGCGTCGACATGACTTTCGCGCTTGACGCCTGGCACTGGTTTTTTCTGGCGCAGCCCGCCGACCTTCCGGAGCGGATGCTGGCGGCCGACCCTGACGCCTACATCGACGCCGCGCTGGCGAAGATGGCGGGAGGACTCGAGCGAATCGATCCTTTGGCGCTCGACGCCTATCGAACCGCATTCCGGAACCCGGACGTGCGTCATGCGATGTGCGAAGACTATCGCGCCGCCGCGTCAGAGGATCTCGAACACGACGCGAGCGACTTTGCGGCAGGCCGAAAGCTCGCCTGTCCGACGCTGGTGTTATGGAGCGAGAGAGAGCAAAAGGCAAGGAATACATCGCCCATCGACACGTGGTCCGGGTGGGCGGCGAACGCGACGGGCGGAGGATTGCCCGGCGGTCATCTGTTGCCTGAGGATGCGCCGAATGAGGTGCTGTCCGCCCTTGGTCGCTTCCTAATCGATGGGTTTTAATGTTCCTGCCGGCGAACCGGCATGAGCGAATCCGAGATTGACCGCCGTGGCCGATCCTCGGCGAATTTCAGACGTCCGGCATCGCCTGACGGATCGTCATAATCTGAAAATCCGGATATCGGCAAAAAGGTCGCGATACAGCACGGGGAGGGCATGGCTTTCAAGGGGGATTGCTGAAAGGCATCGTCGCCGCTGCTGTCGGTACCGTCGGAATACTGTCGTCTGCCATGAAGATGGCGGCGCGCACGCCGCCATCTTGATCGTTCGTCCGCCTGCCGACGCCCGGAAAGTCGCTGCGGATCGGGCTGCCTACCCCGCCTGGAATCCGTCCGCCGCCCGGTTTGACGGCGACTTATAGAAGGGCTCGACAGTTTGCGTGCGCATGGCCGCCTTCGGGAAAATCGCTCGCGAAGCGATGGCTGCGAGAAAAAGAATGGTGCCCAGGGCGGGATTTGAACCCGCACGCCTCTCGGCGCTACCCCCTCAAGATAGTGCGTCTACCAATTCCGCCACCTGGGCAAAGGGGCGCCATTGTAACGATTAAATGCGCGTTTGTGAACGCACCGCATCCGGGAAGCCGACCGCTACACCCGATCCAGCAGTTCGCGCAGCACCTTCGCCCCGTCGGCACCTTTCGCGGCATCCGCCCACAGCCTGTCGATCATCTTCCGATACATCGCAACCGCATCGGCCGACGTCGTGATCGTCGCGATGCCGGTGCGGATGTTCGGCAGCTCGCCCAGCCGGAACGGCGACACCGCGACATGCGCGCTGTCGTCGTCCTCGAAGATCTGGAAGGTTTCGTTCGGCAGGTTGTCGTTGACGATCCCGATTCGCACGCCTTTGGTATCGTCCTCGAGCATCGCGACGATCCGCATCACCTCCCGGCGCGCGGCGAGTTTCCGCTCGAGCTGCACGCCGGTCGGCAGCCCGAGGCGGCCGACCAGGCCGTGATGCAGGAACTGCTCGATCTGGCGCAGCCCGATCAGGCTCGTCACGTTCAGCGGCGCGCGCCGGAACGCGGCTTTCCGGTCCGCGAGGATCGCCATCACTTTCGACCGCGTCTGCGGCCACGCGGCGTCGGCCAGCGACGGCGGGATGCTCTCCTCGAGCATCTGGCGCAGCCAGCCTTCGTAATCGTCGGACGTCAGCAGGAACGAGAACGGATCGAAATGCGCGACGATCCGCTGCGAGCGGCTTTCGAGCTGCCGCATCCGCTCGAAATAGCTGACCGCCGAATCGTGATACTCGACCTCGACGCCCAGCAGGTTCGCGAGCGACACGCCGAACAACGCGGCGAGCCGCTCGAGCGTGTCGATCTTCACGATCTCGCCGCGTTCGAGCTTGTAGACCGCGGCGCGCGAGATGTTCAGGCGATCGGCGACGTCCTCGCTGCGCAATTCGGCGGCCATCCGGTACGCCCGCAGGCGCTCGCCGATGCTGTCGAAATCGAAACGCGCGCCGCGCGGACGCTTTTTCCGGGAACCGGCTGCGGGCATTCATGACCTCCGGGTGGCAGGTGGAAAATTCGACACGATGTTACGCGAAAGCACCGGGCGGCCGTCGTGTCGGAGCCGCCGAGATCATCGATGTTTGTCTATTTTTTTGTATCGTGTATTTTAGCGTAGACGACAGCGGATGCGGTGCGGCACGCGTTCCCGGACGAATTCCGGCAAGCGCGCGGCCGTCGCGCAGCCGCGGCTGGCGATCGTCCGATGCGCGTGAGCGGTCGATCATCCCTGTTGCGCCGGCACGCACGCGAGTCGTCTAAATATTTAGATATTCGATGATGGCATGGATGCTGTCAGCGTGGATGCGTCACGCATCGCAACCGTTCCCACACGCCGGCTCGATGCGCCGGGAGGAGAAAACATGACATCGCGGGGCAGATACTGGACAGGATTCCTGATCGCCGGCGCGGCGGGCGCCGCCTGCGTTGCGCCGGTCGCGCGCGCGCAGTCGAGCGTGATGCTGTACGGCATCGCCGACGTATTCGCCGGCTCGGTGAAGAATCCCGGCGGCCGGGCGGCGATCGTGCAGCAGGGCGGCGGGATGACGACGTCGTTCTGGGGCATTGGCGGCACCGAGGATCTCGGCGGCGGCAACAAGGCGTTCTTCGCGCTCGAAAGCTATTTCCAGCCGCAAAGCGGCGCGTATGGCCGCTACGCCGGCGACAGCCTGTTTTCGCGCAACGCGTACGTCGGGCTGCAGACGCGATTCGGTCAGCTTCGTTTCGGCCGCATCACGACGCCGCTGTATCTCGCGACGATCCAGTTCAACCCGCTGTTCAACTCGTACACGTTCTCGCCGATGATCTTCCACACGTTCAAGGGCGTGGGCGCGGAGGGCGTGGTCGGAGATTCGGCCTGGAACAACGCGGTCGCGTATACGATCCCGACGTTCGGCGGATTCAACGCGGGCCTGTTGTACGCGCTCGGCAATGCGGCCGGCCGCAACGGCGCGAAGAAATGGAGCGTCAACGCGAACTACACGCACGGGGCGTTCGCCGCCGCCGCGATATTTCAGTACGTGAACTTCAGCGCGACGCCCGGCGATCTCGGCGGCGCGCTCGCCGCGGCGCCTGGCCTGTCGAGTCAGCGCACGGTGCAGGTTGACGCGTCGTACGACTGGCGCGTCGTGAAGCTGTTCGCGCAGTACATGAACGTCGCGAACCGCGCGCCGAGCGGTAATTTCCACGGCGATACGCTGCAGGCGGGCGTGAGCGTGCCGATCGGCGTCGGTTTGCTGCTCGCGAGCTGTGCATATACGCATTCGAGCGGGGCGGCCGCCGACGGCGAGCATCGCAGCACCGGCGCGCTCGGCTATGACTATCCGCTGTCGAAGCGCACCGACATCTATGCGGCGATCAAGGTCGATCGCGTCGGCGGCCTGTCGACCGGCGTCACGTCCGGCGCGGGCCTGCGCACGCGTTTCTGACCACGGTGCGCGATGCGCGGCCACACGGTTTACCCCGACACATCGGACACTTGCATTCCATTTTTGATGCGAGTAGTCTAAATATTTAGACGAAGGAGCAGGGCATGAATCTCTTGGACGCCACGCAGTGGCTTGCACAGGACATCGTCGGCTTTTCGGACATTCACCGGTTCGCGACGCGCTGTCGCGACGCGGCGGCGCCGCTCGGGCGCGAATCGGCGGCGCTGGTGCTGCTCGCGCAGGCGGCCGCGACATTCGCCGAACGGCAGGAGGGCGTCGCGGTTTGCGCGGAGACGGTGCAGGCGTTTCTCGCCGATCTGCGCGAGCACGCGCGGCGGCTGAGCGACGCGAGTCTCCGCCCGGACGACGCGCTGCTCGCGGCGCTCAACGGCTTCGCCGCGCAGGTGTCGAAGGAGCTGGTCGTCTGATGCGCCGCGCGGGCGCCGATCCGGTCGGGGCGCGGCCTTGTGCCGCGCGAGCCCGATGATCCGGCCGTCGTCCGCTTGTATAAAAAAATCGACAGACGGACGCGATGCGGATCGTCGGCATCTACACCCTCTCTTCACGATACGGACAATCATGGAAGCGAACCTCCGATCCTCTGCGGCCGCGTCCGCCACCGAACCGCCCGAGCGGGTGTCGCGCTACGCGTGGAAAGTGCTGGCCGGCTCGGCGATCGGCTACGCGATGGACGGCTTCGACCTGCTGATCCTCGGCTTCATGCTGCCGGCGATCTCGGCGTCGCTGCAGCTCGGCGCGCAGCAGGCGGGCGCGCTCGTCACGTGGACGCTCGTCGGCGCGGTCGCGGGCGGCGTGATCTTCGGCGCGCTCAGCGATCGATACGGCCGCGTGCGCGTGCTGACCTGGACGATCCTGCTGTTCGCGGTGTTCACCGGGCTCTGCGCGTTCGCGCAGGGCTTCTGGGATCTGCTCGCGTACCGGACCATCGCCGGCATCGGCCTCGGCGGCGAATTCGGCATCGGGATGGCGCTCGCGGCCGAGGCCTGGCCGGCCAGCAAGCGCGCCCGCGTGTCGTCGTACGTCGCGCTCGGCTGGCAGAGCGGCGTGCTGGCGGCGTCGCTGCTGACGCCGCTGCTGCTGCAGCATGTCGGCTGGCGCGGGATGTTCGCGATCGGCGTGCTGCCCGCGGTCGTTGCATGGGTGCTGCGCAACAAGCTGCACGAGCCGGAAGTGTTCGTCCGGAGCAGGCAGCCGGCGCGCGCCGGCTCGCGCTTCCGGCTGCTGTTCGCCGATGCGCGCACGACGCGCACGAGCATCGGCATCGTCGTGCTTTGCGCGGTCCAGAACTTCGGCTACTACGGCATCATGATCTGGATGCCGACGTTCCTGTCGAAGCAACTGGGCTTCTCGCTGACGAAATCGGGGCTGTGGACCGCCGCGACCGTGCTCGGCATGATGGCGGGCGTCTGGCTGTTCGGGCATCTGGCGGACCGGATCGGCCGCAAGCCGACGTTCGTGCTGTATCAGATCGGCTCGGTGGCGATGGTGTTCGCTTATTCGCGGCTGACGGATCCGGCCACGATGCTGTGGGCCGGCGCGCTGATGGGCATGTTCGTGAACGGCATGGTCGGCGGCTACGGCACGCTGATGTCCGAAGCGTATCCGACCGCGGTCCGCGCGACCGCGCAGAACGTGCTCTGGAACGTCGGCCGCGCGATCGGCGGGCTCGGGCCGCTCGTCGTCGGCGCGCTTGCCGCGCGCTATTCGTTTCAGATCGCGATCGCGCTGCTCGCCGCGCTGTACGTGCTCGACATGATCGTCACGGTCGCGCTGATTCCGGAACTGAAGGACAAGGCGCTCGACTGACGCGCTTGCCGTCCGTACCGCCGGGCGGCGCGCGACGCGCCCGCCGCCCGGCCAATCGCAACGAGGAGGGAACGATGGACGTGATCGACGAAGCGCGTTCGTGTGCGACGACGTGGGCGGCCAGCGTCGCCGCGCACGCGTGCGACGTGGTCGGACATCGGGCGGTGAACCGGCGCTACCGCTATCTGCGCGTGCGCGCCGACGCGGCGCTCGCGAGCGTCACGCAGGCAGGCCAGTTCTATCAGCTGATCTGCCCCGTCACCGATCGTCACCGGCCGTTCCTGCCGCGCCCGATGAGCGTGTACGGCGTCGGGCCCGGCGCCGGCGAGATCGAGTTCCTGTACAACGTGACGGGCGAAGGCACGCGCGCGCTCGCGCAGCTCGACGCCGGCGCGCGGCTGTCGATCGTCGGGCCGCTCGGCCGGCCGTTCACGCTCGATCCCGATGCGCGGCGGTTGCTGTTCGTCGCGCGCGGCGTCGGTCTCGCGACGATGGCGCCGCTCGTGCAGCGTGCGACGCAGGCGGGCATCGCGCTGACGGTCGTGATGTCCGCGCGCACGCCGGACGATCTGATGGCCGCGGAATTCCTGCGCGGCGCGCGGGCCGACGTTCATGCGGTGTTCGACAGCGACGGCACGTCGGCGCTCGGGAACGTCGACGCGCTGCTGCGCGACGCGATCGCACGCGATCGGCCGGACGCGGTCTACACGTGCGGCTCGCAACGGCTGCTCGCATTGCTGCAGCGCGTGCTCGCCGACCATCCGTCGATGCGCGGCGAGGTCGCGCTCGAGCAGCGGATGGCGTGCGGGATGGGCGTGTGCCTGTCGTGCGTGCGGATGTTCGACGACGGCGAAATCCGCGGATTCCGGCGCGTGTGCCGCGAAGGCCCGGTGTTCGCGATTCGCGACGTGGTGGCGGAGGTGGATTTTGGCTGATCTGACCGTACGCGTGGGCGAACTGAGCCTGCGCAATCCCGTGATGCCGGCATCCGGCTGTTTCGCGATCGAGTATCGCGAGGCGCTCGACCTGACGCGGCTCGGCGCGCTCGTGATCAAGAGCGTGTCGCCCGTCAGCCGCCCGGGCAACCCGACGCCGCGCGTCGCCGACGCAGGCAACGGGATGCTGAATTCGATCGGCATTCCGAGCCACGGCATCGACTATTACCTCGAACATGTGCTGCCCGCGTATACGGGCTGCGGCACGCCGGTCGTCGCGTCGGTGTCCGCGGATACGGCGGCCGAGTTCGCACGCGCGTGCGAGGCGCTGTCGTTGCCGGAAGTCGCGGCGATCGAGGCGAACATCTCGTGCCCGAATCTCGAAGCGGACGGGATGGCGTTCGGGATGGACGCCGGCGCGACCCGGCAGGTCGTCGACGCGGTGCGCAGGCGCACCCGGCATCCGCTGTGGGTGAAGCTGACGCCGAACGCGGGCAACGTCGCGAAAATCGCGAAGGCGGCCGAGGACGCGGGCGCCGACGCGGTCGTGATGGGCAACACGGTGCTCGGGATGTCGATCGACGTGCGCACGCGCCGGCCGTCGCTCGGCAACGTGATGGGCGGCTTGTCCGGGCCGTCGATCAAGCCGATCGCGCTGCGGCTCGTTCACCAGTGCCATCGCGCGATCTCGATTCCGGTGATCGGCTGCGGCGGCATCCAGAGCGCCGACGACGCGATCGAGTTCCTGCTCGCCGGCGCGAGCGCGGTGCAGGTGGGCACCGCGTCGTTCCGCGATCCGGGCGTGATGCGGACGATCGTCGACGGGCTCGAGCGATTTTGCACGGACGAGGGAGTCGACGCGATCGCGTCGCTGACCGGGCAGATCAGACTCGACGCGGAGCTCGGCGAACGCTGGCAGCGCTTTTGCGCGATGCCGGCGCAAGCGGGCGGCGCGGTGGCGGGGGCGCGATGAACGCGAATGCCGATGTGCCGGGCGCGATCGCCGAATGCGCGTCCGCCGCGCATGCGATGCCGATGGCGACCGCCGATGCGGCCAGCCGGGCCGGCGACGCGCGCGCCGCCGTTGCGGCGCGCGAGGCAGATGACGACGGCGCGCTCACGACGCATGGCGCGGCGGCGATGCCGCTGGCCGGCCTGACGCCGCTCGCCGAGCAGTGGTTCGACGAGATCCGCACGCTGTCGTTCGACGGCGTCGGCGTCACGCGCGAGAGTTACGGCGACAGCGAAACGGCGGCCGCGCGGCGGCTCGCGGAGCATGCGGAACGCGAGGGCATCGCGGTGCGAACCGACCGCGCGGCCAACCTGATCTTCAGCCTGCCGGACGCGGATCCGCACGCGCCCGCGATCTGGGTCGGCTCGCATCTCGACTCGGTGCCGCACGGCGGCAACTACGACGGTCTCGCGGGCGTCGTCGCGGGGCTGCTGTGCCTCGTCGCGCAGCGGCGCGCCGGCCGCGCGTCGCCGCGCCCGCTGAACGTGATCGCGCTGCGCGGCGAAGAGAGCGCGTGGTTCGGCAAGGCTTACGTCGGATCGAGCGCGCTGTTCGGCCGGCTGAAGCCGGCCGATCTCGCGATGAAACACCGCAGCAACGGCCGCACGCTTGCCGACTGCATGGCGGCGGCGGGCGTCGACGTCGATGCGGTCCGTGCGCAGAAGCCGCTGTTCGACGCGCGGCGCGCGCATGCGTATCTGGAGCTGCACATCGAACAGGGGCCGGTGATGGTCGCGCGAGGGCTGCCGGTCGCGGTCGTGTCCGGCATTCGCGGCAACGTGCGGCACAACTCGATCAGTTGCATCGGCGAGGCCGGCCACTCCGGCGCGGTGCCCCGGAACCTGCGACACGACGCGATCTTCGCGGTCGCGGAGCTCATCACGCGGCTCGACGAGCACTGGCGCAGGCTGCTCGAACGCGACATCGATCTCGTCGTGACGACCGGCATCGTGTCGACCGATCAGGACGAGCATTCGATTTCGCGGATCCCCGGCCAGGTGCATTTCAGCTTCGAAGCGCGCAGCGAGAGCGCCGAGACGCTCGACGTCTTCCATGAGCTGCTGATCGCCGAATGCAATTCGATTTCGCGCGAGCGCGGCGTGCGGTTCGATTTCGACCGCCGTCTCGCGAGCGCGCCGGCGCGGATGGATCCCGCACTGCGCGCCGCGCTCGCCGACGCGTGCGCGCGGCTCGACGTGCCGTTCGCGACGCTGCCGAGCGGCGCGGGCCACGACGCGGCGCTGTTCGCGAACGCGGGCGTGCCGAGCGGGATGCTGTTCGTGCGCAATGATCACGGATCGCACAACCCGCACGAGGCGATGTCGATCGACGATTTCATGCTCGGCGCCGGCGTGCTCGCCGAGACGATCTCGCGTCTCTGACCGGCGACACGAGCGGCGACGATGGCCGGCACGCTGACGATGCGAAGTCCAGACGAAGGCGTCGTGCGGCTGCGCGGGCATCTTCAACGCGCCGTTCGCGCTTGAGGCGCATGCAACCGTGATCGCCGGGGAAGGCGCGCTCGATCGGCTCGAAGCGTTCGCGAGCGGGCACGGTGCGCGTTTCTACGGGCTTCGGCCGAATCGCGGGACGTGACGCTGACGCGGCGCGAGCAGACGGTGCCGTCACGGATCGACGTCGAGCGCGGCGACGCGCGCGTGCCTTTTCTTGCGTCGGAGACGTTGGTGATGCGATGCGAGCGGTCGCGAGAGGCGGCGGTGGCGGTGATGGCGGTGATGGCGACGCGGCGGCGAGCGCGTCGAGGCGAACCGCGTGCGGCGGCGCTCGCCGCGGTCGTTCCCGCGATTGCGTCGCGCCCGCCGGCCGTCGATCACGCGGGCGGAGATTCCGCTCCGGCGCCGGCCTTCGCGCGGCGTAATTGCGAGAGCACGAACGCGTAGACGTCGTCGAGCGCGGACACGATTCGCGTGCCGGGCGGGACGCCGTCGAACGCGCCGGCCGGCCCGATGCAGATCAGCGGCTTCGCGAAGCGCGTCGCGAGGCGGATCTCGTCGAGCGTGCCCTTGCTGCCCGGCAGCGCGACGACGACATCGCTCGTCAGCACGTTCACGTAGTTGCGGCTCAGTGCGTCGTCCGGCGCATCGGCTTCCTTGCGCGGCAGCGGCGTGACGACGGGCAGATCGATGAACGGATTCGGATAGCCGGCGATCGGCACGAAGCCGAACACAGGATGCGTTTCGCTCGGCACGATGCCGATCGAGCGGCCGCGGCGGCCCGGCGTCGTCGCATACGCGCGCGCGGTCGACAGCATCACGCCGCGGCCGGCGCCCGTCAGCAGGTCGAACCCTTGCGCGGCGATCCACGCGCCGAGCGGCGTCGCCAGCTCCGGCCATTCGTTCTTGCCCGAGCCCATCACGCCAATGATCGCCATCTCGTGTCCTCCTGGTTGGCCGGCGCACGGCACGCCGATCTCCGGGATGGCTCGTGCCGTCTGTCTTTTTAATTATACACACGGGCCGAATTTCAGTGACGCGAACTGAGAATCACGCTGAAAATTGTGGATTTTCCTGCCTTGCAATTTTTCGCGACTTTCTTTAATCTAAAAAAATAGACAAACGGCAATCGTATCGCGACCCGAGTATTCGCCGGTACGCAGACGTTTCCTGGGGCGATACAGCCCGCTACAACCTGAGAGAGGTGCATTCATGCTTGACCACGCCACCAACGAACTGCTGACCCGCGTGGGGCCGGGCACGCCGTGCGGCGAGTTGCTGCGTCGCTACTGGCATCCGGTCGGCTATTCGTCGGAACTGGCCGAGGCCGGCCAGACGAAGCGCGTGCGAATCCTCGGCGAGGACCTGGTGCTCGCGCGCACCGAGGGCGGCGACGTGCTGCTCGTGCAGGAGCGTTGCCCGCATCGCGGCGCGTCGCTGCTGTACGGCTTCGTCGAGGGCGAGACGATCCGCTGCGCGTATCACGGCTGGCTGTACAACGCGGCCGGCGAATGCGTCGAGCGGCCGTTCGAATCGGCGAAGGCGAGCCGCGCCTGCAAGAAGCTGATCGACAGCTACGCGACGCACGAATGCGGCGGGCTGATCTTCGCGTACATGGGGCCGGCCGAACAGAAGCCCGCGTTTCCGAACTGGGACATTCTCGTGCGCAACGACGGCGTCCGCCATTTCGAGGTGCAGGACGATCTCGCGTGCAACTGGTTTCAGGTGCAGGAGAACGCGGTCGACGTCACGCACACGTTCTACACGCACTCGAAATACTTCGAACGCCTCGGCATGCGCGACGCGTCCGGGTTCGGCAAGCCGTTCAAGCGGTTCGGCTTCCAGCGCTTCGACTGGGGGATCGTGAAGAGCTGGGAATACGAAGGCGAGGGCCGCGGCTGGGGCAATCTGATGGTGTTTCCGAACATGCTCCGGATCATGACCGAGATGCACTGGCGCGTGCCCGTCGACGATACGACGACGCGGATCGTCTGGGTGTCGTTCACGCCGAACGCGGACGGCGCGCCTGCGCAAACGGACGAGGCGCCGAGGATCGTCCGCCAGCCGGCGCGCACCGACGAACGCGGCCGCTATCTGATGAATACGTTCATGAGCCAGGATGCGATGGCGGTCGAGACGCAGGGGCCGATCTTCGATCGCTCGCGCGAGAACCTCGGCGCGTCCGATCGCGGGATCGTGATGTTCCGCCAGATGCTGCAGGAGCAGATCGACGCGGTTGCGCGCGGCGAGCGGCCTGTCGCGAACGTCTACGGCGGCGCGCCGGATGTGACCGACCTGCGCGAATGGATGGGCGGCTATCTGCCGATGAGCTGCGCCCCCGATCCGACGTTCCGCCAGCGGCGCGAATTCGGCGACATCTTCGACGATGCGCACGTCGAATACGAGATCCCGGCGAACTCGCCGGTGATGCGCGGTTGAGCGGCCGTGCGATTGGCGGGCCGGACCGCGGGGCGGGCATGCTGACGGGCGGGCGCGTCGCGGCCGTGCTGCTCGCGGCGGGGCTCGCGGCCGTCGCCGTGCTCGGCGCGCGCGGCACGATGTCGGCCGGCGATGCGCGGATCGTCGCGATCGTGTTCACCTGCATCGTGCTGTGGGCGACGGGAGCGGTCGCGAGCCTCTGGGTGTCGCTGCTGTTCTTCTTTCTCGCGGCGACGTGCACGTCGGTGCCGACCGCCGAGATCTTCTCCGGCTTCGGGTCGAGCGCGTTCTGGCTCGTGTTCAGCGGCGCGGCGATCGGATTCGCGCTGAAGGAGAGCGGCTTGAGCGAACGGATCGGCGTCGCGCTCGCGCGGCGGCTCGGCGGCTCGTATCTGAAGGCGCTGCTCGCGTTCGCGATGCTGAGCTTCCTGCTGTCGCTCGTGATGCCGTCGACGTTCGGGCGGATCGCGATCCTGATTCCGATCGCGATCGGCTACTGCGACGTCGTGAAGCTTGGCGCGCACGCGAACGGGCGGCGCGGAATCCTGCTGCTCGTGATCGTCGGTTCGTACGAGCTGGCCGCCGCGGTGCTGCCGGCAAACCTGCCGAACGTGATCATGGCGGGGATCCTCGAGCAGTCGCACGAGCTGCATCTGCGCTTCTCCGAGTATCTGCTGCTGTTCTTCCCGGCCGGCGTGATCGTGCGCGGCGCGGTGCTGGTGTTCGCGTCCTACTGGCTGTTCGCGGATACGGTCGGCGAGGTCGCGATACCGGCGGCGCGCGTCGCGGTCGGTCGCCGCGAATGGCATGCGATCGTGCTGCTTGCGATCACGCTTGCGCTCTGGTTCACCGATTCCGTGCATCACATCGCGCCCGGCTGGGTCGGGCTCGGCTTCACGCTCGTCTACTTCGTCACGTCGCCGCCCGCGCAGCTCGAACGCTTCACCGCGACGCTGAAAATGGATCTGCTGTGGTTCATCGCGGCGATCATCGGGCTGACCGCGCTCGTCAATCACCTCGACATGCGCGTGCCGGACACGCTCGCGCTCGATACGCTGCGCGACAGCCCGATGCTCGCGTACTTCTCGTTGACCGCGCTGTCGATCGTCGTCTGCTTCGCTGTCACGTCGAACGCGGAGCCGGCGCTGTACGTGCCGATCGTGTCGCGCGTGCTCGCGCAGGGGCTGCATCTGAAGGCCGGCCTGCTCGCGCAGGTGATGGGCTACGCGACGACGGTCCTGCCGTATCAGTCGCCGCCGATCGTATTCGGCAACACGCTCGCGCAAGTGGACCGGCGCGCGGCGCTCCGATACTGCATCGCGACTGCGCTGCTGGGCGTGGTGTTCGTGATTCCGATCAATGCGCTGTGGTGGCGGCTGATCGGGCTGCTGTAGGTTTTCCTGAACGGTGATTCCGATGATCGACAACGATCTGATTGCGGCGCGCGTGATCGCGCGCGAACGCGTCGCGTGCGACGTGATTTCGCTGCGGCTCGTCAGCGACGCGCCGGACCTTCCGCTGCCGGCGTTCGAGGCCGGCGCGCACATCGACCTGCATCTGCGCGGCGGGCTCACGCGCAAGTATTCGCTGTGCAACGACCCGTTCGAGCGCGGCGTGTACGAGATCGCGATCAAGCGCGAGCCGGCGTCGCGGGGCGGCTCCGCGCACATGCACGACGCGGTCCGCGTCGGCGACGTGCTGCGGATCGGCGCGCCGCTGAATTATTTCCCGCTGGCGCCGGACGGCAGCCCGGCCGTGCTGCTCGCCGCCGGGATCGGCGTGACGCCGCTGCTCGCGATGGCGCACAGCCTGATCCGCGCGGGGCGGCCGCTCGCGTTGCACTACTTCGTGCGCTCGGACGACGCGGCCGCGTATCGGCTGACGCTCGCGTCGCGGCTCGCGGACGTCGCGACGGTGCACACGGGGCTGACGCCGGACGCAACGGGCGACGCGATCGCGGCGATCGTCGGCGCGATGGACGCGCGCGCGCATCTGTACTTCTGCGGGCCGGCGCCGTTCATGGCGGCCGTCGACGCGATCGCGCGCCCGGCGCTCGGCGACGCGCGGCTGCATCACGAGTACTTTTCCGCGCCGATCGCGGGCGAGGCGGCCGGCGCCGGCGATGCCGCGGGCGAGGCCGGCGCGTTCCGGATCGAGCTCGCGCGCTCGCAGCGCGTGTTGCTCGTGCCGCCGGGACAATCGATCACCGACGTGCTGTTCGACCACGATATCCCGATTGCCACCTCGTGCGAGGCGGGCATCTGCGGCGCATGCCGGACGGCGGTGCTCGAGGGCACGCCCGATCATCGCGACGCGTTTCTGAGCACGGCGGAAAAAGCCCGCAACGATTGCATGATGCCGTGTGTGTCGCGATGCCGCGGCGAACGGCTGGTGCTCGATCTTTGAGAGGCGTCGAAGGCATCGCACGTAGGCTTCGACTTGGCTGTCTCGGGTGAGACGGGGCCTATCGCGACAGAACCTCGCGCGGCCCGCGGCGGACCGGGCGCGTCGGCCTGGCGATGTCGCCGCCCGGGCGGGCAAACGCGCCGGCCCGATCCGCGCAAGCGTCGTTGCGCCGTGGCTATGCAACGACCCGTCCGACCGTCACGCCGCCGTTTCCCTGAACATCGACAACCCCGCCGCCGTCGCGCTCAGACGTTCGACGACGTCGTCGAGCGACGGCGCGACATATGCGTCGATCCGGCGAATATACGGACACGTGAGCACGGCGATCGCCTGCCCGGCCGGGCCGACGATCGGATAGGTGATGTCGGTGACGCCGAACATCTGGCGGCTGTCCTGCTGCACATGCCCGGCCGCGCGGATCGCGTCGAGGCATACGTCGAGATTGCGCGCCGCGAGCGGCTGCTCGCCTTTCACCTTCGTATGCTCGGCGAGCATGTGCGCGCGCTGCTCGCTCGACTGGAACGCGAGCAGCGCCTGACCGGACGCGGTGTCGACGAGCCCGACGCGCGAGCCGAGCTTCACCGAGATGCCCCAGATGCCGGGGCCGTCGACCTGCGCGATCACGAGCAGATTGCCGCGGTCGTAGACGGACAGGTGGCACGACTGCTCGGCCTCGTCCGCGAAGCGCTGCATCGGCGGCAGCGCTTCGGCGATCAGCCGGTGCATCGGCGGGTGCCGATGCGACAGCGCGAACAGCTTCAGGCTCAGCGTGTAGCGGTCGCCGCCCGGCGAGCGGATCACGTATTGCCGCGCGACGAGCCGCTCGAGCATCCGGTAGATCTCGCTCGCGTTGCGGCCGAGCTCCTTCGTGATTTCCGTGCGCGTCAGGCCTTCCTTCTGTTCGGACAGCAGCTCGAGGATGTCGAGCCCCTTGTCGAGCGCCGGCGCGCGGTAGCGGTCGGCGTCGTCGAAATCCTGCGGCTCGTCGGCATGGCCGGCCGGTCGTGCTTTCTGGGTGCTCATGGTGGCGATCGGGTGCGTCGGATGGAGATAGGGATAGGGAAAATACGCAGTCATTCTGCGCTACGTTTCCTTGACTTCAAAAATTCCGTATATAAATAATAATTTCGCCAGTGAACAGATGGCAACGGTCCGTGCGCCGGGCCGACAAATATCAGAGGAAACAGGAGACAGGCATGACGTGGACCAATCGCGGGCGAGCACCCGCCTTGTGCGCCGCGCTGGCGGGCGCGATCGCCGCCTCGCCGGCGGGCGCGGATACGGGCAAGGTCGGGCTTGACCTGCCGCTGCTGACTTCGCCGTTCTGGCAGTCGTACAACAATTATTTGCTGCACTACGCGAAGGATATGCAGATCGACGCGCTCGCGCCCGTCAACTCGAACGGCGATCCCGCGCAGCAGATCACGGACATGAACAACCTGCTGAACCTCGGTGCGAAGGGGATCGTCGTCGGGCCGCTCGATTCGGCGGCGATCAGCCGCGCGCTCGAAGCGGCGGCCGCGCGCAAGGTGCCCGTCGTCGCGGTGGACGTCGCGCCGACGCAGGGCAAGGTCGCGATGGTCGTGCGCGCCGACAATCGCGCATACGGCGAGAAGGCGTGCAAGTACATCGGCGAGCACGTGCAGAAGGGCAAGGTCGTGCAGATCATGGGCGATCTCGCGTCGGTGAACGGCCGCGACCGCTCGGAGGCGTTCCGCGCGTGCATGAAGGGCTATCCGAGCCTGCAGGTGCTGGAGATTCCGGCCGCGTGGAAGGGTGACGTCGCCGCGACCGCGCTCGACAGCCTGCTGACCGCGAATCCGGACGTGAAGGGCATCTACATGCAGGCGGGCGGCGTCTATCTGTCGCCGACGCTGCAGACGCTGCGCCGCAAGCAGATGCTGTATCCGGCGGGCGATCCGAAACACGTCGTGATCGTCAGCAACGACGGCATCCCGCAGGAATACGAAGCGATCCGCCGCGGCGACATCGACGCGACCGTGTCGCAGCCCGCCGACCTGTACGCGCGCTACGGACTTTTCTACATCAAGGCGGCGCTCGCCGGCCAGACCTTCAAGCCGGGGCCGACCGGCCACGGCAGCGTGATCGTGCAGCGCGCGCCCGGCATTCTCGAAGACCAGTTGCCCGCGCCGCTCGTGACGAAGGCGAACGTCGACGACAAGAGCCTGTGGGGCAACACGCTCAAATGAGCGCGATTGCCGCCACCGCCACGGTTGACGCCGCCGCCGCGCCCGTCGTCGAGGCGCGGACCGTCACGAAGCGCTTCGGGCCGCATACGGCGCTCGCGGACGTCGACCTGTGCGTGCGGCCGGGCGAATCGCACGCGCTCGTCGGCCGCAACGGGGCGGGCAAGTCGACACTCGTGTCGATCTTGACCGGGCTGCGCAAGCCCGATGCGGGCGTCGTGCGCTTCGGCAACGAGGACGCGCCGCCGCTCGCCGATCGCGACGGCTGGCGCGCGCGCGTCGCGTGCGTCTATCAGCATTCGACGATCATCCGCGAGCTCACGGTCGCCGAGAATCTGTTCATCAACCGGCAGCCGACGAAGCGCGGCGCGATCGACTGGCGCGCGCTGCGGCGCGACGCACGCGCGCTGCTCGATCACTGGCGGATCGACGTCGGCGAGGACGCGCGCGCGGGCGACCTGACGGTCGAGGCGCGCCAGCTCGTCGAGATCGCGCGGGCGCTGTCGTACGGCGCGCGCTTCATCATCCTCGACGAGCCGACCGCGCAGCTCGACGGCGACGAGATCAAGCGGCTGTTCGCGCGAATCCGCGAGCTGCAGCGCGAAGGCGTGACCTTCCTGTTCATCTCGCATCACCTGCAGGAGGTGTACGACATCTGCCAGGCGGTGACGGTGCTGCGCGACGCGCGCCACATCGTCAGCGCGCCGGTGGCGGCGCTGCCGCGCGATGCGCTGATCGAAGCGATGACGGGCGAGCGCGGCGGGCTCGCGGTTGCCGACGCGGCGTGCCGGCCGCCGCTGCCGGACGACTCGCCGCCCGCGCTCGAGGTCGACCGTCTCGCGGGCGGCGACTACGAAGGCGTGTCGTTTCACGTGCGGCGCGGCGAAGTGGTCGGCCTCGCGGGCGCGACGAGCAGCGGCCGCACGAGCGTCGCGGAGGCCGTGGCCGGGCTGCGCGCGCCGCGCGCCGGCGCGATCCGCGTCGACGGCGCCGCGCTGCCGTCGGGCGACGTGCCCGCCGCGCTCGCGCGCGGCGTCGGCTGCGTGCCGAAGGACCGGCATCGCGAAGGGCTCGTGCTCGGCGAATCGGTGGCCGAGAACGCGTCGATGACGATCGCGGGCGCGCTCGGGCGCTTCGGGCTCGCGCCGCCCGCGAAGAAGCGCGCGTTCGGCGCGCGGATGATCGACGCGCTCGGCATCGTCGCGCAGGGGCCGCAGCAGCCGGTGTCGGGCCTGTCGGGCGGCAACCAGCAGAAGGTCGTGATGGCGCGCGCGCTCGCGAACGATCCGCGCGTGCTCGTGCTGATCGATCCGACCGCGGGCGTCGACGTGAAATCGAAGGAGGCGCTGCTCGCCGTCGTCGAGCGCGTGCGCGACGACGGCAAGGCGGTGCTCGTCGCGTCGGGCGAGCTCGACGACCTGCGCACCTGCGACCGCGTGCTCGTGATGTTCCGCGGCCGCATCGTCGCGGCGTTTCCGGCCGGCTGGCAGGACAACGAATTGATTGCAGCAATCGAAGGAGTCGATGCCCATGAAGTCTAGCCTGACGAGTCCCGCGCTGCCGCCGGGACCGGCGCGCACCGTCGCGCGCAGGCCGTTCGAGTTCGCGCGGCTGCGCGATCTCGCGCTGTTGCCGGCGCTCGTGCTGCTGATCGTGATCGGCGCGTTCGTGAGCCCGAGCTTCCTGACGAAGGCGAACCTGATCAGTGTGCTCGGCGCGTCGGCGGCGCTCGCGCTCGTCGTGCTCGCCGAATCGCTGATCGTGCTGACGGGCAAGTTCGACCTGTCGCTCGAATCGACCGTCGGCATCGCGCCCGCGATCGGCGCGATGCTCGTGATGCCCGCCGCGTCGGCCGGATTCGGCTTCCAGTGGCCCGCCGCGGCCGGGCTGCTCGCGATCGTCGCGGTCGGCGCGCTGATCGGCTTCGTCAACGGTTTTCTCGTCGTGAAGATGCGGCTCAACGCGTTCATCGTCACGCTCGCGATGCTGATCGTGCTGCGCGGGATGCTCGTCGGCGCGACGAAGGGCGGCACGCTGTTCGACATGCCGCCGTCGTTCTTCGCGCTCGCGACGACGATCGTCTTCGGCCTGCCGTTGTCGGTATGGCTCGCGGCGGCCGTGTTCGGCTGCGCGGCGTTCATGCTGCGCTACCACCGGCTCGGCCGCGCGCTGTACGCGATCGGCGGCAACGCTCAAGCCGCGCGCGCGGCCGGGATTCGCGTCGAGCGGATCACGTGGGGCGTGTTCGTGCTCGGCAGCGTGCTCGCGTCGATCGGCGGCCTCGTCGTCACGGGCTACGTCGGCGCGATCAATGCGAACCAGGGCAACGGGATGATCTTCACCGTGTTCGCGGCCGCGGTGATCGGCGGCATCTCGCTCGACGGCGGCAAGGGCACGATGCTCGGCGCGCTGACGGGCGTGCTGCTGCTCGGCGTCGTGCAGAACCTGCTGACGCTCGCGCAGGTGCCGTCGTTCTGGATCCAGGCGATCTACGGCGCGATCATCCTCGGCGCGCTGATGGTCGCGCGCGTCGCGGGCGGCGAGGAGCCGTCATGAGCGCCGCCGTCATCGATGCGCGGCTGCTGCTGCTGTCGCCCGACGACAACTGCCTGATCGCGGCGGCGCGCCTCGACGCCGGGCAGCGCGTGCTGATCGACGGCGAGCCGGTCGTGCTCGCTCGGACGATCGAGCTCGGCCACAAGGTCGCGCGCGCGCCGCTGTCGGCGAACGACAAGGTGCTGCGCTACGGCGCGGCGATCGGCCACGTGATCCGCGACGTCGCGCGCGGCGAGCATCTGCACACGCACAACCTCGTCAGCGACTACCTGCCGACGTACACGCACGACGCGGGCCGCGCGTTCGTCACGCATTGACGCCGTCGCGGCCGCTTATTCAGGGGAACCATTCATGTCAGTGACCGTTTCCACGCCGGGTTCCCCCGACGTCTTCTCCGACATCTCCTCCGACGGCGAGCGCGTGCCGCCCGACGGCGTGCGCAGCGCCGTGCTCGCCGGCTATTTGCGCGGCGACGGACGCAAGGGCATCCGCAACATCGTCGCGGTCGCATATCTCGTCGAATGCGCGCATCACGTCGCGCGCGAAATCGTCGCGCAGTTCCGCGCGCCGCTGCGTTTCGGCGACGATGCGCCCGCCGCCGACGAGCCGCCCGTGCATCTGATCGGCTTTCCGGGCTGCTACCCGAACGGCTATGCGGAAAAGATGATGGAGCGGCTCGCGACGCATCCGAACGTCGGCGCGGTGCTGTTCGTGTCGCTCGGCTGCGAGAGCATGAACAAGCATTTCCTCGTCGATGCGGTGCGCGCGAGCGGCCGCCCGGCCGAGGTGCTGACGATCCAGGACGCGGGCGGCACGCTCGCCACGATCGGCGCCGGCGTCGACTGGGTCCGCGGCGCGCGCGCGCAGCTCGCGAAGCACGCGAAGGTGCCGATGGGCATCGAAGAGCTGATCGTCGGCACGATCTGCGGCGGATCGGACGGCACGAGCGGCATCACCGCGAATCCGGCCGTCGGCCGCGCGTTCGACCTGCTCGTCGAGCAGGGCGCCGCGTGCCTGTTCGAGGAGACGGGCGAGCTCGTCGGCTGCGAATACCACATGCAGAGCCGCGCCGCGCGGCCCGAGCTCGGGCGCGAGATCGTCGCGTGCGTGCAGAAGGCGGAGCGCTATTACGCGATCCTCGGGCACGGCAGCTTCGCGGTCGGCAACGCGGACGGCGGCCTCACGACGCAGGAGGAGAAGTCGCTCGGCGCGTATGCGAAGAGCGGCGCGTCGCCGATCGTCGGCATCGTGAAGCCGGGCGACGTGCCGCCGACGCCCGGCCTCTATCTGCTCGACGTCGTGCCGGACGGCGAGCCGCGCTTCGGATTCCCGAACATCAGCGACAACGCGGAGATCGCCGAGCTGATCGCATGCGGCGCGCACGTGATCCTGTTTACGACCGGCCGCGGCTCGGTGGTCGGCTCCGCGCTCGCGCCCGTCGTCAAGGTGTGCGCGAATCCGGCGACGTACCGGAAGCTCGAAGGCGACATGGACGTCGATGCGGGCCGCATCCTCGAAGGCCGCGCGACGCTCGACGACGTCGGGCGCGAGATCTTCGCGAAGACGCTCGCGGTCGCGAGCGGCGCGACGTCGAAATCGGAGGCGCTCGGCCATCAGGAGTTCATCCTGACGTACAAGGCGTTCGAGCCGCTCGGGCCCGCGTGCCTGCCCGTCGCCGGGCCGCTGCGCGTCGCGCGGCCGGCATGATGGCGGAGGCTGCGCGAATGGCGGAGGCGTTGAAACGGACGTTCGCTTTCGGGCGAAGCGTGACGCGCGCACGCGTCGTCGGCGCGCGCCGACGATGGCGCGGCGCGCCCGACGTGCCCGACGCGCGGCGCGTGCGGATGTCACGAGCGGCGCATCGGATGGCCGACGCCGACCCGGCACGCAAAGCGGTTTCGGCGATGCGCCGCCCGGCTGCCTCGTTCTCGATCGGGAGCCGCGCGTGAGCGAAATCATCGACGCCCATCAGCACTACTGGGATCCCGCGCGCGGCGACTACGGCTGGCTCACGCCCGCGCTAGCGCCGCTGTACCGCCCGTTCGGCCCCGCCGACCTCGCGCCGCTGCGCGCGGCCGCGGGCGTTGCGCGCACGATCGTCGTGCAAGCGGCGCCGACCGTCGACGAGACGCGCTATCTGCTCGATCTCGCGAGGCGCGACGCGTCGATTGCGGGCGTGGTCGGCTGGGCGCCGCTCGATGCGAAGCACGCGCCCGATACGCTCGCCGCGCTCGCGCGCGACCCGTCGTTCAAGGGCGTGCGGCCGATGCTGCAGGACCTGCTCGACGCCGCATGGATCGCCGACCCGGCGCTTACCCCCGCGATCGACGCGCTCGTCGAGCTCGATCTCGCGTTCGACGCGCTCGTGACGCCGCGGCACCTCGCGCCGCTCGCGACGTTCGCGCGGCGCTTCCCGCGGCTGCGGCTCGTCGTCGATCACGGCGCGAAGCCGCCGATCCACATGGGTCGAGACGGTTGGCAGCCATGGGCCGACGGGATCGCGGCGCTCGCCGCACTGCCGAACGTGCACTGCAAGCTGTCGGGGCTCGCGACCGAGGCGGCGCACGGCTGGAATCGCGACACGCTCGCGCGTCACGTCGACCATCTGTTCGACGTGTTCGGCGCGACGCGCATGATCTGGGGCAGCGACTGGCCGGTGCTGAATCTGAACGGCGACTATGCGAGCTGGCATGCGGCCGCGCATGCGCTGACCGTCGCCCGTTTCGGCGAAAGCGCGTGCGACGCGGTGTTCGGCGCGAACGCGGCCGCGTTCTACCGGCTATGAGCGGAGCGCCGGCCGCGTGAGCTCCACCCATTTCGCGTCGCCGCTCGCGGCCTGCGCAGCCCGGCCGCGACGACACGCTTCATCCGACAGACACCACCTCATCGGGAGCTGAGCATGGGACAGAGATTGGCAGGCAAGGCGGCGCTCGTCACGGCAGCGGCGCAGGGCATCGGCCGCGCGGCGGCGGAGCGGCTCGCGCACGAAGGCGCGCGCGTGATCGCGACGGACATCCGCATCGACGGATTGCGGGACGGCCCGTTCGACGCGCGCGCGCTCGACGTGCGCGACGGCGCGGCGATCGGCGCGCTCGCCGACGAGCTCGGACCCGTCGACGTGCTGTTCAATTGCGCGGGCTTCGTCCATGCGGGCTCGGTGCTCGATGCGACCGAGGACGAATGGGATTTCGGATTCGACCTGAACGTGAAGTCGATGTATCGAACGATCCGCGCGTTCCTGCCGGGGATGCTCGTGCGCAAGCGCGGCGCGATCATCAACATGGCGTCCGCCGCGTCGAGCGTGAAGGGGGTGCCGAACCGGTTCGTCTACGGCGCGACGAAGGCGGCCGTGATCGGCCTGACGAAATCCGTCGCGGCGGACTTCGTCGCGCAAGGGATCCGCTGCAACGCGATTTGCCCGGGCACCGTCGAGTCGCCGTCGCTCGATGCGCGCATCGTCGAGCAGGCGCGCGCGCGCGGCGAATCGATCGATGCGGTGCGCGCGGCGTTCGTCGCGCGTCAGCCGATGGGGCGCATCGGCAAGCCGGAGGAGATCGCGGCGCTCGTCGCCTATCTCGCGTCCGACGAGTCGTCGTTTACGACCGGCGCGATTCACATGATCGACGGCGGATGGTCGAACTGACGCCGATTGCACGCGGCTGCCATGCGCACGATTCCTCTCTTCTCGATTTCACTCACCTCCTTGGCGAACTCATGAAATTGCTGCGATACGGGGCGAAGTCCCACGAAAAGCCCGGCCTGCTCGATGCGCAAGGGCGCATCCGCGACCTGTCCGGCGTCATCGACGACGTGGCGGGCGACGCGCTCGCGCCCGACGCGCTCGCGCGGCTGCGCGCGATCGATCCGTCGAGCCTGCCGCTCGTCGACGGCGCGCCGCGGCTCGGCGCGTGCGTCGGCGGCGTCGGCAAGTTCATCTGCATCGGGCTCAACTACTCGGACCACGCGGCGGAATCCGGCATGGACGTGCCGGGCGAGCCGGTGATCTTCAGCAAATGGACGAGCGCGATCGGCGGTCCCGACGACGACGTCGAGATCCCGCGCGGCTCGACGAAGACCGACTGGGAAGTCGAGCTCGGCGTCGTGATCGGCGCGGGCGGACGCCACATCGACGAAGCCGACGCGCTCGCGCACGTCGCCGGCTATTGCGTCGTCAACGACGTATCGGAGCGCGAGTACCAGCTCGAGCGCGGCGGCACGTGGGACAAGGGCAAGGGATGCGACACGTTCGGCCCGCTCGGCCCGTGGCTCGTGACGGCCGACGAAGTGGCCGATCCGCATCGGCTGAAGCTGTGGCTCGACGTCGACGGACATCGCTATCAGAATGGATCGACCGCGACGATGATCTTCCGCGTGCCGTTCCTGATCAGCTACCTGAGCCGCTTCATGAGCCTGCAGCCGGGCGACGTGATCTCGACCGGCACGCCGCCCGGCGTCGGGCTCGGACAGAAGCCGCCCGTCTATCTGCGCGCGGGCCAGATGATGACGCTCGGCATCGAGGGGCTCGGCGAGCAGCGGCAGCGAGTGGTGCAGGGCTGAGGCGGGATCGAGTCGCGCATCGGATCGAGCGTCGCGCATTGGCGCCGTGGGTCGTCGCTGCCGATGCGAGGACGCATCACGCCGGCGCCCGCACGCGATCCGATTCGTTGTCCGGCTCGCCCGCACGCGGCACATGGACACAAGGAGCGGACCAGTGAATCTGAACCTGAAAGACAAGGTCGTGATCGTGACGGGCGGCGGCTCGGGCATCGGCGGTGCGATCACGCTCGCGTTGGCGGACGAGGGCGCGATTCCGGTCGTGCTCGGCCGCAGCTCGCTCGACGAGGCGTTCTCCGAGCGCATGCTGCAATCGCAGCCGCGCGCGCGCTTCGTCCAGGTCGATCTCGTCGACGATGCGGGCTGCCGCGCGGCCGTCGAACAGACGGTCGCGACGTTCGGCAGGATCGACGGGCTCGTCAATAACGCGGGCGTCAACGACGGCGTGGGGCTCGACGCGGGCCGCGACGCGTTCGTCGCGTCGCTCGACAGGAACCTGATTCATTACTACGTGATGGCGCACTACTGCGTGCCGCACCTGAAGGCGAGCCGCGGCGCGATCGTGAACGTGTCGTCGAAGACCGCGGTCACGGGCCAGGGTGGCACGAGCGGCTATTGCGCGTCGAAGGGCGCGCAATTGTCGTTGACGCGCGAATGGGCGGCGTCGCTCGCCGACGACGGCGTGCGCGTCAACGCGGTGATTCCGGCCGAGGTGATGACGCCGCTCTACGCGAACTGGCTGGAGCATTTCGACGATCCGCACGCGAAGCTGCGGTCGATCACGCGGAAGATCCCGCTCGGCAAGCGGATGACGACCGCCGACGAGATCGCGTGGACGACGGTGTTCCTGCTGTCGGACCGGTCGTCGCACACGACGGGCCAGTGGCTCTTCGTCGACGGCGGCTACACGCATCTCGACCGCGCGCTGACCTGACGCGGATGCACGAACGATCGACGACGGAGCGCGCGATGCGTTACTGCCTGGCGTTGGACCTGAAGGACGACCCGGATTCGATTGCGCGTTACGACGCGTATCATGCGCGGATCTGGCCGGAGGTCGCCGCGCATCTTCGCGCGCACGGCGTCGTCGCGCTGGAGATCTACCGGCTCGGCACGCGGCTGACGATGCTGATGGAGACCGACGACGCGGTGTTCGATGCGGCGCGCTTCGATGCCGATACGCGCGCCGATGCGAAGATCGTCGAATGGGAAACATTGATGAGCACGTTCCAGCAGCCGACGCCATGGACGCCGGCCGGCTCGAAGTGGACGCCGATGACGCGGATCTTCGATCTCTCGAAGCAGTGATGCGCGGCATCGTCGGCTGAAAACGCGTCCTTCGTCGCGCCGCGCAAACGAAGTGTGTCCGATGACCGGCGAACGCGCGACGGCGGCCGTTTCGCGAGCGATGAGCAAGCGTGTCGTTCCGCTGCCGGGGCGCGGGAACGTTCGGTCGTTGCGGATCGAACGTTGCATTTCGCTGAACGTCCGTCGATTGCGGCGGCGGATTCGATGCGGTCCGCGGAGGCCGCGCGCGGCTTCCGAACTTTCCACAGCGGAGGACGACGATGAGTTTTCTGAACTACGGTACTCAGACGAACCCGCGCTGGACAGTCGACCAGCCGATCTTCACGATCGCGCGCGTTCGACAGGGCCGGCAGGCGACGTATGTTCGCGGACGCGAATTCGGCGCGTCATGCGCGTCGGCGTTGCTCGGGCCCGATCTCAAGATGCCCGGCCAGGGGCAGAGCAACCAGCCGCAAGTGGGCGGCGCGCCATGGGATGTGCTGATGGCGGGCGGTCCGCCGCTGACGTTCGTCCAGGATGTGAATCCCAGTTACCGCCCGTGGGTTCGCGGGCACCTGATCAACGGCGGCTGGGGCGGCTCGGGCCGGGACTGGCGCAACCTCACGCCGCTGACCCATTCGGCCAACATGAATCACAAGACGGTCGAGACGTACATCAACAACTTCCTGGAGCTGAGCCGCCGATACGAGGCGAGCGGAAGGCGGGACGCCTGGTATGGCGTCTACTACTGCGTGCAGTGCGCGGCGGACCCGTTCGCGCTCCAGCCCGTCGCAACCGAGCTGTACGCGTATGCGCCGAGCTTCATCAGGATCGGCTGGTGCGCGGTGTGCGTCGAGAAACCGGTCGGAGGCGGCACGGCGGGCGCCGTGGCCCAGACGGCGGTCAATGAATTGACCGCCGGCACGTTGAGTGCCGCGCCGTCGCTTCCGTTCGCCCCGCCGGCGCGCGCCTGGGGGGCGAGTCCGACGCTGCCTCGCGGCGAGCGGCCGGGCAACCCGGTGCTCGGTTCGTTTCCGGGCGACTGCCCGCCCGCGGCCGGGAACGGATTCGACGGCTGGATCGAGATCCATCAGGGCTAGGGCCCGTTCACGCGAATGACGGGCCGCCGGCCTGCGAGCGACGCCGCTTCCGCCGCGCATGCCCGGCGCATGCCGCGCGCGGCGACGGCCGCGCGGCCGGTCCCTCACTTCGAAACCGACCGCCACGCCGCGATCGCGAGCGCTTCCCGGTACTTGGCGGGCGCCGACTTGACCCGGCCGTTCAGCCACGCGCGACAGTAGTTCTCCGATTGGCCGACGATGAGCGACGGCAGCAGCTCCGCCGGCCATTGTTCCAATTCGTCGCGCCCCGACGCGTGCGCGAACCAGGCGATCACGCGGCGATTGCGCGCGCGGTTCTTCTCCGCCAGCTCGTCCGCGCGCGGCCCCGACGCGACGGCCGTGCGCGCCATGAACTGAAAGCGCGCGAACTCGGGCTGTGCGCTGACCCAATCGACATAGCTGTGGACGAGCGCGGCGACGCCTTCCCGCGCGGTCGTCGCGCGCCCGATGTAGTCGGCGAGCAGTTGCGCCTGGTCTTCGATCGCACACAGGAAGAGCGCGGCGATCAGGCCGTCCTTGTTGCCGAAGTGGTGATAGATATTGCCGACGCTGGTGTCGCAGCGCTCGCGGATCATCTCGATCGTCGTGGGCTCGAGCCCGTGATCGTTGAAGCAGGCGAGCGCGGTCGCGAGGATCGTGCGCTTCAGGTGCGCGCGGTGGCCGGGGAACTGCCGCGTCAGGATGTCGAGGGTAGGCAAGCTGGATCGCGAACGAAAAACTGGAGTCACGCAATAGTACCTTGACGCTCACCAATGAAACAGAATAATCTTCTGCAACAGAACTTTGTTCTGTTTTCATCGAAACGGGAGACAACATGAGTCAGGTTCTCGAGATGTTCAAGACGGCCGGGTCCGCGCAATTCAGCAAGATGGTCTGTCAGATGGCGCCGTTCTTCGGCACGATCGAGCCGCAGGTCGTCGAGCTGCAGCCCGGTCGGGCGGAGGCGAAAATCGGCTTCCGGCGTGAAATCACCAATCATCTCGGCACGGTTCACGCGATCGCGCTGTGCAATGCGGCCGAGCTGGTCGCGGGGCTGATGACCCAGGTGTCGATTCCGGACGGCCTGCGCTGGATTCCGAAAGGCATGACCGTCGAATACCTCGCGAAGGCGAAGACGGACGTGACGGCGGTCGCCGACGGCTCGGCCGTCGACTGGCAGAGCGAAGGCGACAAGATCGTGCCGGTCGAAGTGACCGACGCCGAAGGCAAGACGGTGTTCACCGCGCGGATCACGATGAACATCAAGGCTTGAGGCCGCCGGCGCGGGCGCC
Organism: Burkholderia oklahomensis C6786; assembly: GCF_000959365.1. Lineage (NCBI taxonomy): Bacteria > Pseudomonadati > Pseudomonadota > Betaproteobacteria > Burkholderiales > Burkholderiaceae > Burkholderia > Burkholderia oklahomensis. Next base: position 2,418,602 of record NZ_CP009556.1, on the reverse strand, counting down.
GGCCGGGGAGGCGGCGCCTGTGTCTGCGACGCGAAGGCGCGCACGCGCGGCTCGCTGCAGCGAATTTTGACCGGGTATGATCTGATCATATGATCAACGCCCGTCCAACAAGGAGACTGCAGTGAAAATGAAAATCCGCAAACTGTTGCCGATCAGCGCGGCTGCGATGCTCGCGGCCGCGGCCGTGACGAATGCGGCGGCCGACCAGGTCGTCAAGATCGGCAGCGCCGAGCCACTGACGGGCGGCATCGCCCACCTCGGCAAGGACAACGAGAACGGCGCGCGTCTCGCGGTCGAAGAGATCAATGCGAAGGGCCTCACGATCGGCGGCCAGAAGGTCACGCTCCAGCTCGACGCGCAAGACGACGCGGCCGACCCGCGCACCGCGACGCAGGTCGCGCAGAAGCTCGTCGACGGCAAGGTCGTCGCGGTCATCGGCCACCTGAACTCGGGCACGTCGATCCCGGCGTCGAAGATCTACAGCGACGCCGGCATCCTGCAGATCTCGCCGTCGGCGACGAATCCGGCCTATACGCAGCAGGGCTTCAAGACGACCTACCGGGTCGTCGCGACCGACGCGCAGCAAGGCCCGGCGCTCGCCGACTACGCGAAGCAGAAAGGGATCAAGACGGTCGCGGTCGTCGACGATTCGACCGCATACGGCCAGGGCCTCGCGAACGAATTCGAGAAAAAGGCGAAGGCGCTCGGCCTGAAGGTGCTGTCGCACGACGCGACGAACGACAAGGCGGTCGACTTCCGCGCGATCCTGACGAAGATCAAGGGCACGAATCCGGACGCGATCATGTACGGCGGCATGGACGCGACGGGCGGCCCGTTCGCGAAGCAGGCGAAGCAGCTCGGCCTGCGCGCGAAGATCTTCTCGGGCGACGGCGTGTGCACCGAGCAGCTTCCCGCGCTCGCGGGCGCGGCGGCCGACAACGTCGTGTGCTCGCAGGCGGGCGCGGCGCTCGAGAAGATGCCGGGCGGCGCGGCGTTCCAGGCGAAGTACGAGAAGCGCTTCAACCAGCCGATCCGCTTCGACGCGCCGTTCACGTACGACGCGGTGTACATCGTCGTCGATGCGATGAAGCGCGCGAACTCGACCGATCCGGCGAAGATCCTCGCGGCGATGCCGAAGACGAACTACACGGGCGTGATCGGCACGACGATCTTCGATTCGAAGGGCGACCTGAAGCACGGCGTGATTTCGCTGTACGACTTCAAGGGCGGCAAGAAGACCTTCCTCGATCAGGTCACGATGTAAGCGATGCGGCGGCGCTTGCCGCCGGATGTGCCGATTGAAAAGACGGGCGGGCGCCGGATGGCGACGTCCGCCCGTCTCGTTTTTCGTCCGGCGGGACGAAGGAAATCGCGTTGTCGAGACGCAACCATTCCGCCCGAGGCCGCCGCCGGGAGCCTCGCCGACGTTATTGCGGCAATGCCATCGCACGGAAGCCGATTGGGCCTTCGCCGCTGTAGGTCATGCTGCCATGGAACGTGTTGCCGTTGTCGCCAGAGGTGATGTAGAGCTCCACGACGTTTTGGCCTGAGCGGCAGCCGAGCAGCCAGATGCCGCCCGGATGCCACGGAGCGGACGTTCCGCCCCACTGATTTTCGACCGCGTAGTTGTTGCCCGCGACCGAATTCCCCTTGAAGCCGATCGGCCCCTCGCCGGCATAAGTCATGTTCCCGTTCAGCGTCTTGCCGCTGTCCGTGGAGCCGATGCTTACCGCGACAACGGCCTGATCGCGCGCGCCGATCACCCATACGCCGCCGTTGTGCCAGGGGGCCGACGAACCGCCCCATTGATTCTCGACCGCGTAGACGCCACCGTCGGCCTGCTGGCTCTTGAAGCCGATCGGGCCTTCACCCGCGTACGTCATCGTTCCCGCGAGCGTTGCGCCCTGGTCGCCGGATTCGATGTCGAGCGCCACTACTTGCTGATTGACGCGGCAGCCTATGACCCACGTGCCGCCCGGATGCCAGGGGGCCGAGCTTCCGCCCCATTGATTTTCGACCGCGTACGTGTTGCTTTGCGTGAGCGTCGCCCTGAAGCCGATCGGACCTTCTCCGACGTAGGTCATCGTGCCGGTCAGGGTCCTTCCACCGTCTCCGGACTTGATGTTGAGTGCCACGACGTTCTGACCGGAGCGGCATCCTAGCACCCACATGCCGCCTTCATGCCACGGTGCCGACGAGCCACCCCATTGATTCTGCACGTGCTGCAGATTGTTGAAGCCCTTGCTGGTCTTTGTCATTTTTATCTCCGGTGATAGTACGGGTAGCGTGGGAGTTCAACCCACGTACGGAGAACGGCCTTGCACTTTAATTTTCATTGCCGCGCCCGTCATCCTGTTCCAGAAAGCGAGTGCCCAAGCAACATGATCGAATTTGGACAAGGCAAAGACGTGTTTTGCGATTGCACGGCCGATCAAACGAGATGGCCGCGATTGCCTGCATGACGAGCCGATTTGTTTCTCGCAGGCGATCGACGCTGCGACTCGTTCTCAAAAAAAGTAGTTCAGATCCGAACCCATCACAACTACTAGAACCCGTAGGTAAGCGGCAGATTTTGCGATGGCGCGGCGACTGGGGAACGGGCGCTGTGCTGTTGCCGTACCGAACGCGGGGCAGGTCATCGTCCGCGGAGACACCTACTAATACTGTCAGGCTGCCGCCCTTGAGCGATCGCCTAGACTTCAATCATTTCACCGGGACCCACGCGTGATTTTTCGGGTTGGTATCGGTGCTTCTCATATCGGCGCGCTACACGACACAGCATGACCGGAGCCCCGTGAATCGACAGGGCTCCCCGTGCGAAATCGGGCAGGGCGCAGACATTCGGGGGTGGTGGAGGCTCGACGTCACGGGCTTCAACGCCTGAGCCGGGCGTCTTCGTAGCGGCGCGTCAAACTCGACACCGAACTTTTTCCGGTGTGTGCGTGCGGCCGGCAATCTGCATCATCCGCTGGAGCGACTTCCGCATACTTCAAAAACGATGAGTGGGATGCCAAATGAATTCAGCCAGTGCCGTTCGAGAGGATCCGCAAGTCGCTCCTCGGAAGACCGTTCTGTTTGGAATTTCAATGGACGGGGTGCTTGCTTCCGGCATCACGGAGGAGTTTCTAAAAGTTGCGTCGATTTTCAACGGGCATGGCTATCGAATATATCTCGATCTCGGCTATGACATCAGGAGCGATAAAGGCGATTTCTTTCGACCTTACGTGAACGAAGCCGATGCGTTGCCAGACTGGTTGACGTTGGTGCGCATTCAGGGTCTCGCCGCAGTCAGGGGATACACGCAGCGTTTGGTCACGGAAATGCTGGAGCAGCTCCGGGAGCGTGACGGCGAGCGAATACGCAGATGCCTCGACGGGAGCATCGTTCCTCGGATTGCCGCGTCGATTGTGGACACCTGGCGACGTCTGGACGTTTCAATCGTCGTCGTGGAGAACGGGTCCCTGCCGGAGAATCTGCTGTTTTCCGAGGCTTTGCGTCTCGCAATCGAGCAGTACGGACGTGAAAGGCGCAAGGGTCCGTTCGTGCTCTGGCGGGACCACGACCTGATGTGGTTCAGTGAAAGCGCCAAATACGGAGGGCCTCCGTTCGAAGGCATTCCGAAGCCGTCTGTCTCGAAGTACATTCGATACGTGACCCTCACGAACACCGCGAGGAAGCAGCTCAACCAGTGGGCTCCGCACGTGGATGCGACCGTACTGCCAAACTGCTTTCGGTTCGCGGAAGTCGCAATCGACGACGGCAATCGACATTTTCGCTCGCGCTACGGCATCCCCGCCGATGCGCTGCTGATCGCTCGGTGTACCCGAGTCATTCCGCAAAAAAGGCTTGATAGAGACGTCTTTCTTTTGCATGCGCTGCAGAAATCGATGCGTTCGTCAGGCGGTCAGCGGCCTGTCTATCTCTTCGTGACCGGGCCTACCGACGAGCACGAGGAAGAGCGTCGCCGGCTGTCCCGGATGGCGATCGAACTGGGGGTCGATGATCACGTTATCTATGGAAACGGGCTGTTGCCGTGCTCCGCGCTATGTCGCCCGTCGAATCGTGCATCGCGGGAGACCCGATATTCTGTCGGCGACCTCCTCGCGCATGCCGATTTGAGTTCGTTTCTGACCTCGTACGATTACGAAGGCTTTGGCAATCCGCCCGCCGAAGCGAGTGCTCAAAAACGCCCGTTCATCAGCAGCACCTACGAAATGTACGAAGAGGTGTATGGGGAGAAGGGTTTCAAGAGTCTTCTTTTGCGCACGCGAAAGGATTGGGACGGAATGCCCGATCACGCCTATGTGCAAGCGGTGCTCGAACTCCTTCTCGATGAACGGCGGCGGGAGCGATGGGCCCGTTTCAACTTCGAGCTCGGGAGAAATCACTTTTCCTTGGAGTTCTTGCAGCGCCGGCTTCGTGCATGCCTGCCCGGCGCACTCGAGACGGCGCCGTCCGAGGCGATGCACGGTGCAGTCAGTGTCTAGGAGGTGCCCACGATGGCCAGCTCGCCTATCCGGATGCTAGAGCGCGTGAGTTCTCGCGAGAGCCTGTTGCTCATCGACGAGGATTATCCTCGGCCGCGGGCAGCGGACGTGTTGTGCAGGCCCGAGAATGATCATCTTCTTCGATACGTCGTGCGTGACCCGTTTGGCTCGCACGTATTTCCGGGCACGAGGGAGTGTTCCCGGGAGCGGTTTATTCAGAGCCTTCAGGCTGAACTGGAAGGGCAAAATCCCTATTTTTTATGGGCGACGATTCCACTCTGCAAATACCATTGCTACTTCTGTCAATTTCCCATCGTCATGCGCAAGCACGATGCGGCGGCGTTTCGCGAGCAGGCTCGAAACTGGGTCGATCTGAACATTGCCGAGGCCAGGTTGTGGTTGGCGCTGGTGCCGGCGTTGCGGGACGCTCCGGTCGGAGAGTTTTGCCTGTTCGGCGGAACGCCCACGCTTTTGCCCGACGAATTGCTGGCCGAGCTCCTGGATTTCTACCGGTCGAATTTCGGGTTCAACGCCGACACCACCATTCGTATCGAAGGCAGTCCCGACAGTCTCTCGAGCGACAAGCTCGCGCTTCTCCATAAAAAAGGATGCCGAAAGATCACTTATGGCATTCAGTCTTTCGACGATCGTCTGGTTGCGCTCGCCGGGCGGGAGCACACGTCCGACGAAGCCCGGGCGGTAGTTCGCCATGCGTTCCTGTCGGGCTTCGAGCGGGTGGATGGCGATCTGATCTATGGATTGCTCGATCAGCGTGTCGAGGGATTTTGTCACGACGTTCGGCAGATGCTGGAACTGGATTACAGCACGGTCGTGATGACGAAGCTGCACCTGCGTCCGTTCGGCGAAACCGGGACCGCTATCGCAGGCGTTCCCGCCAGGTGGCAGAGTCCGGCGAGCAGGGCGCGCGCGTCACGAGAGGGCCATCGCTGGCCGAGCCTGGGAGAGCAGTATCAGATGCGAGAAGCGGCAGTCGCCTTGCTGGAGGACGCGGGACTCTTCGAGTATCCGACGATGTACTTCCAGAAGCCGGAAACCGGATGCGGACGTTGGAAGTCGCTCGTCCTCGACCAGGACAAGCAATTCGTCGAAGTCGGAATCGGGTTGGGAGCCAGTTCCGCGACTCGGCGTTGCTCCGCCAATGTCGCGACGCGGCCGGGAGCGTACCTCGATGCGATTGCCAGTGGGGAATTGCCGCTCGAATTGCTGGAAATGAGCCCGGACGAGGAGGTCGCGAGCTCGTTGCGCCGCGCGCTCACCACGTGTCAGCCGCTTCGCGACGACTTGCATCGCGCCAGGTTCGCCGGAGGCTCTCTCTTCGATCAGCGATGGAAGCCGGTGTTTCAAAGTCTGGAGCGGCGCGGGCTCGCGGCGATACGACCCGACGAAGGGACGGTCGAGCTCACCGGCGTCGGCAAGACGCTGGTCGAGGCCATCGTCAACACGGAAATACGCTGAGCGGTTTGCCTGGCGGCCCCGGAGGCGGCTCGGGGAGCGCAACGGCTCGACCCGACCCGATGCTCCGGCCGTCGGACGGCATTACGGGATCATCGGGCTTGGAGCCATTGCCGGCGGCCGTGCTCATAGCGCGGTCGATAGACTTCGGTGAGGAACGCGAGCGAGCTGGGAATGCTCGAATGCCGAGGCGGCGGGTGAAAGACGAATTCGCCTTCGCGCGTGAAGTATTCGGGGATCGGCATCGTCGAGTCGTCGACGCCAGCTTCCTTGAACGCCATTTTGAGCCGAGTGTTGTAGGTCGATGTCTTGTCACAGATGAACTCCGGCCACCGCCGCCAGAGGGGGATCTCGGACCAAAGAGGGGTCAGGCGGCTCGACAGGCGAAAGAGATGCTCCGCGTGCGGGTAATACGCTTCGAGCTTTCGGTAGCCTTCTTCCTTGGTCGTTGCGGCTTCGACGACGCCCTGAAGCAGGGTGCGATAGTAGCCGAATATCTCTTCGAAGCCGTCTGCGTCCTTGACGATGAACGGATCCGCGCATTCGCCCTTGACCAGCGTATCCACGCCGAAGAAAACCGACGCGAAGGCGCTTGCGTGCTTCTGCGAGATGCCGTCGCCGGGCCGGAGCGAATACCGTTTGCGCTTGATGCCGTAGTGGATCGCGCGCAACACCGAGCCGGCCTTGCGGCTCAGCAGACCGCGCCACGACGTCTTCAGGAAAATGCCGAGGAGTTCCGCCTCCGGCCGGCCGCGGATACGGTCCAGGTTCGCCAGTCCGTCCCGTCCTCGCTGCGTGAACACGAGCATGTCGGGCTGCCTGACTTCGCGGCTGCGAGTCTGCCCCACGGGCGACAGGCTGTCGAAGTATTCCAGCCGCAGGAACTCGTTGGTCCCGGGCGGGAAGATCAACTCGCGAGCGATCATGTTGACGACGAGGTCATGGTCGTGGATATCGCGCTCGAGCAGCCAGGGCCAGACGTCGTACGCGAGGACGAGATCGGCCGCTGTCCAGACGATCGCATCGTCCGCGCCGGCGGCGATAAGCGGGGCCGTGCTGCGCTTGAACGAGTCGAAGAAAGAGATGCGGCTCTTGTCCTCTTGCACCGTGATCAGATCGCATGAATCGCGGATCCAGCCAATCTGAGCAACGTAATCGCGCACGACTTCCGCCACACGGCAGACCTCGGGCGGCGCATAGAGGCAGATGCGGATTCCGGCGCGAGCGAAATTGAGCAGCGGCAGGACCACGACCGGAATGTTGTCGAGCACCGGGTAAAGGAACTTGATGTCGTCGACGCCGCTTTCGATCGATCTGTTCAAGCGCGTACTCTCGATCGCGTACGGACACCATTTGCGGCCAAGGCTGTGTTGAGTGAGGATTTCGATGCGGCGTTGAAGGCGGTCCCGGATCGTCTCGCGAAGGGCCGCCTCGGGCGAAGAGAACAGTTCGTGGCTTGCTGCAATCGCTACGTTTCGGGCCGGCCAGCGCCTTTTCGTGCTGATCGTCGAGTCGCTCATCTGGTCTATCCTCGATTTTTTGCGGTTTGGCTCGTGTGCGAATCCGCAAACCGCCGCTGAAAGTCGCGACGCTCGAACCCGGCGGGCCAAGGGCGGCCTGTCATGAGGTCCGCGGCGAGGCGTCCGAGCGTGTCTGAACACGCGGCAGCCGCACCGTTGCCTGCCGTCGCGACGAACAACCCGTCGTCCAACTCGTCGATATAGGGCTTGCCGTGCGCGCTGTAGGTGACGAGGCAGCGCTTTGCGCGAGCCGAAAGCAGGTCGAGATCGGGCAGCAGATGAAACATGGCCTCGCGCATGTCCGATCGCGGCTCGTCGGAGCCGGAGATCATCCATTGCTGAATCGCGTCGAAGCTCGGCAGGATTATGTCTGCGTCCGTGTTGGCGCCGAGCTTGAGGTAATGATTGCCGTCCGGATAAAGCATCGGCGGGACGACATAGACGTCGGAAATCGAACGCGAGTCGATCCGGTAGCTAATCGGAGGCAGTGCTCGAAGTCGCTCCGATTCGGCTCCGGAAACCTGAAGGAGGACTGTGTGCTCCGACTTGACGCGCAAATCGAGCTTGCGAGGCAGGAGATCGAAGCAGTTGGAGTACGCGCCGGCACTGACCAGCACCTTGTTCGCGGTGTAGCGTCGGCCGCAGGCCGTGTTCAACTCCCAGTGTGCGGCGCGCCTGCGGATTGCCGTGACGATGGCGCAAATGACGCTCGCGCCGTTGGCTTTGGCTATCGTCAAGTGGTTGTGCCGCAACGCGAGCGGACCGAAGATTCCGGCCGGCGCGTGCTCGAGCAGGCCGTGAAAGCCAGTGGGAAAGCGGAGCGGCGATAGTCGCCCGGCGCATGCCGCGCTTGCGAGTTCGACGTGGTCCACCTTCAGGTTGCGCGCGAGCCGGACTCGCTCTTGCATGATCGGGTCATCTAGCGGTGCCACATAGAGCATGCCGAGCGGTCGGTAGGACCGCGCTCCGCCAACCTGTTCCAGACGGGCGTACTCGTCCATCGATCGATGGACGAGTCTTGCCCAGACGTGATCGCGAGAAAGCCGCGTCGCAATCCGCCCCGCGTCGTGATGGCTGGAGAAGAGGCCTCGATGTGCGCGCCCGTCCAGGGGCTCGTCGGCGCCGATGACCGCGACGTTTTCGGACGCGACGCTGAGGTAGCACAGCGTCGCGGCTCCGATGAGCCCCTTGCCGACGACTGCGTGCTCGTAGTGGTGCATCATGATCGCGTTTCGGCGCGGCATCGCAGCCGAGCGGCAATATAGGGCGCGTCGAGGTGGAATCCTGCCACCGTTCCCGATGACTGCGTCCGAAGGCCGTGGAAGCCCAGCCAATAGAAACCGTCGACGGGGGTTTCGCAGGATGCCGGAAGTCCGCGAGAGTCCAGCGCCCGGCGCACCTCGTCGATCCGCAGCCAGCTCAAGTCGGCGCGCCAGCCCGTGGCCCACACGACGGCACGGATGCCATGCTCGCGCAGCGTCAGGCTCGTGGGTGGGGTAGACGCGAGAAGCGGGGGATACGGTTGCCACGCCGGCTCGACTGTCGGCGGCGGATACTGTGTGTGCGTGTTTGCGTCCCGGTTTGCGATCCAGTTCTCGATGCGATCGATCAGCGCCTGGTAGCCCAGCGATGCAAATGCAACGTTGGCGTGGAGATCCTCGTCGAACGTCGCAACCGCGCCGTCCGGCGAGATGCCGCTCAGGCGCCCCAGTAGTTGAACGCCGAGCCGAGCCAATGAATGGTGAGAAATCGGATGATCATGGCCGACGATGGGCATTTGATCGTGTCGCTCGGCAGGATGCGCGAATGCGCTCTTCAGGGCGGTCAGGAGCCCGATTCGGTCCAGCCAGAACATGATGTCCTCGCCGCGGTAGCTGCGCGGGGTTCCCTTGACTCTCGACGTCGCCAAGTACACGCGGCGGCCGGCCGCCGCCAATTCTTCGCTGAGCTGCACGCCCGTTTGACCGCCGCCGACCACCAGCACGGGGCCGTCCTGCACGGCCGACGGGTTCGTATATGTCCCGACGTGGAGTTGCTGCACTTCGGTGCGCAGATGCCGTGCGAAGTCGGGGATTCTCACGAACTGGTAATTGCCCGGCGCGGCGACGACGTTCAGCGCGTCGTAGCGTCGCGGGCCACCGTCGCCTTCGACGTGGACCCGGAAGCGCCCGCCTTCGATCCGCTCGACCGAGCCGACCCGGCAGCGCTCACGGATGGGAAAGCGCCTCTGCGCGATGCATGCGTCCCACATCCGCACCATTTCTTCTAGCGGGATGCTTTGCCGGGTGCCGGGAAGTCCATCGATCTGTCCCATCAACCTCGAATAGGCGAGCGGAGAATTGATTCTGAACGAATCCCATCGCGCCGATCGCCATTGTTCGAGCGCGCGCGCTTTCTCCAGCACCACGTGCTCACGTCCCTCGCGCTGCAGGACGTAACTCATGCAAAGCCCCGCATGACCGGCACCGATCACGACGGTGTCGATGCGCTTGTCTCGTTCCATGGCACTCGTCGACGGCGCCATGCCGTTACAGGATCAGCATGCTGTCGCCGAACATGTCGAATTCGTATCCTCCCATCTCGAGAATCTCCGCGTAGCCGCGCATGACGAGATCCTTGCCCGCGAAAGCCGCGGTCAGGACGATGTGGCTGGATCGCGGCCGATGGAGGTTCGTGAGCAGCCCGTTCGCGATCTTGAACTCGAATCCGGGATAGATATAGAGCTGGGTCCATCCCGCCTGGGCCCGGAGGGCGGCGCCCGGCTCGCCATGAGCCGCAAGCGACTCCAGCGTTCGCATGGCTGTCGTGCCGATCGCGATGATGCGGCGCCTTTCCGCTCGCGCCCGGTTGATTTGACCGGCGGCCTTGGCTCCGACTTCGAAGTACTCCGGCCGGACCTTGTGCTGCTCGACCTCGTCCTCGTCGATATGGCGAACCGCGAGGATCTCCGTTGCTCCGACATGCAGCGTGATGTAAGCGAATTCGACGCCCTTGTCGGCGAGCCGCCTTAACACGTCGGTGGAAAAGTGCAGGCCCGCGGACGGAATTTCCAACGAGCCGGGTTTCCTGGCGTACACGGAGCGGTATGCATCGGGCCGCGTGCGCCAGTAAACCGGATTGAGAGGAATCGTTTCGTCCGAACGCCATCCGCGGCGATCGAGGACGCCGACGAGTTTCCCGGCGGGTTCGAATCGCGCTCTCCAGAGCTGATTCGGCTCCGGCGAGAGCAAGGTGCAACTGAGCTGGCTGTCGTCCGTGGCGGTCAACGTGAGGCCGGGCCGCGGCGATTGGGAGGATCTGAGTTCCACGATGCTCGTGCCGTCGGGCTCCTGACCGTACACGATCACGTGTGCGGACTCGTTGCCATGCCGGAACGGCAACGTGTTCGACAGCATGTAGCTGTCGTTGAACACCAGGAGGTCGCCCGGTCGAAGACGGTCGGAAATGGTGGCGAAAATCGTATGCTCGATCGTTGCCGCGGCGCGATCGAGCACGATCATTCTGCCGCTGTCGCGACGCTTGCCGCGCAATTCGGCGGGGTCGGTCGGCATGGCTTTCCAATCGAGACCGAAATCGAAATCGTCGGTTTTCATCGTTTATTGTCCTTGGCAGTCCATTTTTCAGGACTGGATCCGATGACTCAGTATTCGGTAAGCCACGCGCATGACTGGTAATTAATCCGGCTCGTTGTGTCGCCTTCGGCGACATCTGGCGAATCAACAGTAAAGGTCTATTGGAAGAAAGGCGTTGAAGCTGGCCAGATGCCCCAGTGTCGAGTGCATTTACAGCCTAGGACATGCGATATCCGTTTTCAAATCGATAAAGAAATCGAAACGCGGCGGCATGGGTTTTTCTTATGCATCCGATGACGTCGCCGTCATTCGATTCGCCTCCGGCATGCAGGGACGCTCGATGCGCGCTTCCGATCGCTCGCCGATCCGGACTGACAGGTACGCTGCGACGAACCGGGAGCATGAGGCCGGTCAGAAGCTCGGATTCATGCTTGACGAAACCGAACTCGAGCGGCGGCGAAGCATGCGCTCGGAAACGCCATTGCCTTCGACGCAGCGTCCTTCTTTTACAGTCGCCGATATCCGTCTGGTGCGTTCGAGCCGATGCGCATATGTGAAATTAATCGCGTTGCAACTTCACAAATAACACCGTCGACGTGCAGAAACATCCATGAAATTCGGGATCACGATGCGAGTTGATGGATCGATTCGGCATGAGCGCTACACGCTCGTCCACGGATTTTTCTTCCATGCGAATGGGAAGCGGGCATAGGCGCGTATTCGCCGAGGCGAGCGGATTGCGCATCAGGTCGGCGGATGCGACGGCCATTCAGCATCGATCGGGAACCGAGTGCGAGAGGCAGCCTGCCGGTGCCGGTGCTCGTGCCGAGGAGCGCCCATCACGACCCGATGCCGGCATGGTTCGACAGTTCGGCGCTGACTCGGGCGGCGTGCGCGCAGTGACCATTTCCCGCAGCGGGAGGCGGCCGCAGCCCTATCGGCCGAATCGGAGCGTTTCGTCGGCTGAACCACGTCCGTTCCCGGTTCGTCGCACGTCGCGAGCGCGGCGCGTGTTCTCGCCCCTTGCCGCGCCGCTACAGCGGCATCGCACTCGTGCACTTGATTTCGTCGAGGCACACGCTCGAATGCACGCCGCTCACGCCGGGAATGCGCATCAGCGTGTCGAGCAGGAACGTCGACAGGCCCTTCAGATCCGCGGCGACCACCTTCAGCACGTAGTCGATGTCGCCCGTGACGGAAAAACACTCCTGAATCTGCGCGAGCTCGGAGACGAGCTTCTGGAACGTCGACAAGTCGCGGATGTGGCCGCGCTCCATCGTCACCTGGACGAACGCGGTGACGCCGAAGCCGAGCGTGCCGGCGTCGAGCCGGGTCTCGTAGCGCTTGATCGCGCCGATCTCCTCGAGCCGGCGATGCCGCCGCAGCGTCTGCGCGGGCGACAGCCCGACTTCCTTGGCCAGTTCCAGGTTGGAGATGCGGCCGTGTTCCTGCAGGATGTCGAGCAGATGGCGATCGATGCGATCGAGTAGCGGATCTTGCATTTTTGTTTCCTCAACTGTCTCCTGGATGCAATCTTATCTCATAATGTAGGGTTTGCATGAAGGGCTTACGAAACCCCATTTCATCCCGCCGGCGATAAACTGAGCGCCGATTTTTGCGCGAGATCAAAGAAAATCGGTGCGCGCGGGCAGGAGCGGGTCGGCGGCCTTTCCTGCTCGATGCAAGGCGACGCACGCCGCGCGAGAATTCGGCATCCCCAGCCCGGCCGTCCGTCGTGACGAATCACGACGGCGGCCGGAAAAGTACACGGCGCCCGGGCCGGCCCGAAGGCGCGCCGCCTCCAAGAAGGGCGGATGAGACGGAGAAGACATGGTTTCGGATCAGGACAACGACGGACACGGACTCAAGCGGGGGCTGAAGAACCGCCATATCCAGCTGATCGCGCTAGGCGGCGCGATCGGCACGGGGCTCTTCCTCGGCATTGCTCAGACGATTCGGATGGCGGGGCCGTCGGTGCTGCTCGGCTACGCGGTCGCGGGCATCGTCGCGTTCTTCATCATGCGGCAGCTGGGCGAGATGGTCGTCGACGAGCCCGTCGCCGGCTCGTTCAGCTATTTCGCGAACAGATACTGCGGGCACTTCACGGGCTTCCTGTCCGGCTGGAACTACTGGGTGCTGTATGTGCTCGTCAGCATGGCCGAGCTGTCCGCGGTCGGCATCTACGTTCAATACTGGTGGCCGGGCGTGCCGACCTGGATCTCCGCGCTCGTGTTCTTCGTCGCGATCAACGCGGTCAACCTCGCGAGCGTCAAGTCGTATGGCGAGACCGAATTCTGGTTCTCGATCATCAAGGTCGCCGCGATCATCGGAATGATCGGCTTCGGCGGCTATCTGCTGCTGTCGGGCCACGCGGGCCCGGACGCCGGCGTCGCGAACCTGTGGCAGCACGGCGGCTTCTTCCCGAACGGCATCGGCGGCCTCGCGATGGCAATGGCGGTCATCATGTTCTCGTTCGGCGGGCTCGAACTCGTCGGCATCACGGCCGCCGAGGCCGACGATCCGTCGCACAGCATCCCGCGCGCGACGAACCAGGTGATCTACCGCATCCTGATCTTCTACATCGGTGCGCTCGGCGTGCTGCTGTCGCTGTATCCGTGGCAGAAGGTCGTGGCGGGCGGCAGCCCGTTCGTGCTGATCTTCCACGCGCTGTCGAGCGACCTCGCCGCGAACGTGCTGAACGTCGTCGTGCTGACGGCCGCGCTGTCGGTCTACAACAGCTGCGTCTACTGCAACAGCCGGATGCTGTACGGCCTCGCGCAGCAGGGCAACGCGCCGCAGGCGCTCGCGCGCGTGAACGGGCGCGGCATCCCGATCGCGGCGCTCGGCGCGTCCGCGTTCGCGACCGCGCTGTGTGTGGTGATCAACTATTTCATGCCGGGCAAGGCGTTTGAACTGTTGATGGGACTCGTCGTATCGGCGATCATCATCAACTGGGCGATGATCAGCGTGATCCACTTGCGGTTCCGCCAGTCGAAACGCGCGGCGGGCGAGGAGACGCGCTTCAAGAGCCTCGGCTACCCGCTGACGAACTATCTCTGTCTCGCATTCATGGCGGCCATCCTCGTCGTCATGTTCCGGACGCCGGATCTGCGCCTGTCGGTCTACCTGATCCCGGTGTGGCTCGCGGTGCTCGCGATCGGTTACCGGTTCCGCCAGCGCGGCGCCGGCTATACGCTCGGCGACGGCGTCTCGGCCCGTTGACCCCGATTTTTCTTCATCCAGCAGAAACCGCCATGTTTGAACATATCGATGCATACCCCGGCGATCCGATTCTCACGCTGAACGAGAACTTTCAGAAAGACCCGCGCACGCGCAAGGTCAACCTGAGCATCGGCATCTATTTCGACGACGACGGCAGGATCCCCGTGATGGGCGCCGTGCGCGAGGCCGAGGCCGCCGTGCAGCGCGAGTCCGGTCCGAAGCCGTATCTGCCGATGACGGGGCTCGCGTCGTATCGCGACGCGGTGCAGGCGACCGTGTTCGGCGAGGACAGCGACGCGCGCGCGGACGGGCGCATCGCGACGGTGCAGACGCTCGGCGGATCGGGCGCGCTCAAGATCGGCGCGGACTTCATCAAGCGCTACTTCCCGGGCTCGCAGGTGTGGATCAGCGATCCGAGCTGGGAGAACCATCGGTTCATCTTCGAGCGCGCGGGCTTCACGGTCAACACGTACCCGTACTACGACGAGGCGACGGGCGGCCTGAAGTTCGACGCGATGCTGGCCGCGATCGACGCGCTGCCGAAGAAGAGCGTCGTGCTGCTGCACGCGTGCTGCCACAACCCGACGGGCGTCGACCTCGACGACGCGCAGTGGCTGAAGCTGATCGACGTATTGCAGGCGCGCGAGCTTCTGCCGTTCGTCGACATGGCGTACCAGGGTTTCGGCGCGGGCCTCGCGGCCGACGCGTTCGCGATCCGCGAGCTCGCGCGCCGCGGCGTGCCGGCATTCGTCGCGAACTCGTTCTCGAAGAACTTCTCGCTGTACGGCGAGCGCGTCGGCGGGCTGTCGGTGATCTGCGACGACGCGGCGGCGGCCGAGCGCGTGCTGGGCCAACTGGCGGGCGCGGTGCGCTCAAACTACAGCAATCCGCCGACCTACGGCGCGAAGATCGTCGCGCAGGTGCTGACGACGCCCGCGTTGCGCACGCAATGGGAAGAAGAGCTCGCGGCGATGTGCCGGCGCATCGCGAAGATGCGCAGCGCGATCCACGACGGCCTGCGCGCGCACGTGCAGGGCGAGGCGCTGTCGCGCTACGTGAAGCAGCGCGGGATGTTCACGTACACGGGCCTGACCGAAACGCAGGTCGAGTGCCTGCGCGAGCAGCACGGCGTGTACGTGCTGCGCTCGGGCCGGATGTGCGTCGCCGGGTTGAACGAGGCGAACGTCGGGATCGTCGCGGATGCGTTCGGCGCGGTGATCGCGAGCGGCGTCTGACGTGTGCCGGCGCGTCGGGGCTCGGCCGGGAGGCCCGGCCTCGATGTGTTCGATGTGTTCGGCATATTCGGGGCGGTGCGATGTCGCGCGCGAGCGGCCGCATGTCGGCGCCGCATCGAATGCGGTGTGAGCGGCGGCGCGATCCGCTCGCCGCGCCGCCGTTCGCATGAGGCCATGCGTCGCGCGTCGTCGGCCGTGCGTCGTGCCGCATCGTCTGGCGCCGCGATGCGTCGCGCGCGCGAGTCGATGGCTCGACGCACTTCGCGCCGACTACTCTGATCGGGAGCCCAGCATGAGCATCAGCATTGTCCAACTCGGAACGCGGCGCGCCGACGACGAGGGCGTGCGGATCGGCACCGTGCGCCGTCCGCCGCGCGGCGTGCCGAAGGAAGAATTCGCGTCGCGCGATTATTACGACGTCTGGCTGCCGACGCTGTCGCCGAGTCCGGAACTCGTCGCCGAAGCGCAGGCGGCGGAAACCGACGCCGACTGGAAGGCGTTCGCGCGCAAGTTCCGCGCGGAGATGAAGCACGGCGACGCGAGCAGGGTGCTCGACGTGTTCGCCGCGCTGTCGGCGACGTCGAATTTCGCGATCGGCTGCTACTGCGAAAACGAGGCGCGCTGCCATCGCAGCATCCTGCGCGAGCTGCTCGCGGAGCGGGGGGCGTCGATTCGGTCGTGATCGACGGCGATTTCGGCGGCGC